>CAYLKC010000007.1:0-11149 GCA_964384095.1 uncultured Chromatiales bacterium | reverse complement strand
CGGCACAGGGCCCCGACCTGCTGCAGCGCCGCACGATAGCGCGCCGCGGTCTGTTCGTCGAGGTCCCGTTTGATGACGACCGGCTTGCCGGTGAATAACCGGGCCACGGAGGCAGCATCGGTGCGGAACAGGCGTTCGAGATCGCGCCGTACCCGGGCGGGGTCACAGCCTTCGATCAGTTCACCGCTGAAGACCAGATCGAAGCGGGGCATCGCCGCGATTCAGGCGGTCGCCCGCCACTCTCCGGTGAAATCGCTGACATCCGCGACCTCGATGCGCCCGTTGCGGCGCAACGAATCATACAGTTCGCGGGTGATCTCGACCGTCGCGCCCTGCTCGTCCTGATAGGCCCAGCGGCCGCGGATTGCGAGCTCGAACAGGGTCGCCATCAGGTCATCGAAGCGGATCGCATGGACGCGCGACAGGCGCTGGAAGTCGGCGATCGACAACGGCCGTCCGAGCGTCTGCGTCTCCTCGCGGATCAGGGCCTCGAGGGCGACGTCCCACTCCGGGACCGGCTCATTGAATTCGCTTGAAATGGTGATCATCGGGTGTGCTCCTGCGTCCCCAGTCTATCGACCTCGCGCAAGGATTCTGAAGACTTGGGCGCGCCAACCCGGGGTTGCCAGAATCTTGACGACCCCGTTCAGGACGATGCCGGTCGCTCGCGCAACAGGGCTGTCAGGTCCCCGATAACCTCCGCGCTGTGCGTCGACGGTGAGACCGAGCGATAGATCCTGGCGATCCTGCCTTCGGGGTCGATGATGAAGGAATGACGTTGCGCCAGCTTGAACAGGCCGAAGTTACGCAGCGAGCCATAGGCCCGCGCGGTGGCGCCATCGGCATCGGACAGCAACGGGAACGGCAGGCTGTGCTTATCGGCGAAGGCAGCATGACTCTCGGCGCTGTCGACGCTGACGCCGAAGACCTGGGCGCCGATCGAGTTGAAGTAGGCGATATCGTCGCGGAAACGGCAGGCCTCCTCGGTGCAGCCGGGGGTATCGTTCTTCGGATAGAAATAAAGGACGACCCAGCGGCCCTGACAATCGGACAGGCGGTGGACGCGGCCATGCTGATCGCCGAGCGTGAATGCGGGCGCCGCGGCGCCGACCACGAGGTCACCGGCGGCGCCGGCGCCGAACAGCGACAGGCTCAGGGACGCGGCGAGAAAGATCCGGAATGTGGACATCGGACAGGTCCTCCCGAGAGATGACCGCTTCAGGATACACCCGACGATCGGGCGTGTCAGCGGCAGTTACCAGCGCAGGTTGAGCTGGAGTCCCGGCACGATGGTCCCCGCAACCGTGGCGCGGGGTGTTTCGTCGAGGTCATCGGGATGGAAGGCGGTCTGCGCCGGCGACGTGATCATGAACGGCGAGAACAGGTAGTCGCCGCGAATGCCGAACATGCGGTCGATGACCACGTTGACGGCACCCAGCGGGTCGGTCACGAACAGCATTGCGCGGTCACCGGCCCTCAGTTCATGGCCGGCGCGCATTCGGGCGCGCAGGTCCTCTCGCATCCCCATCATGTAGCGGCCGATGAAATAGCCGAGACCCGGCGTCAGGATCAGATCCTGGACCGACGGCACCTCGAAGATCGCCTCGGCGCCATACTCATAGATCGTCGACAGCAGCAGCGAATACCAGAAGGCCTGGTCATCGTCATAGCCACGCTCCCGCGCCCGCACATAATAGGCACCGCCCCAGTATGGATGCAGGATATAGTTGATCCACCAGTCATCGGTGTCCCAGCGGATGTCGCTGATGTGGTCGGTATACTTCGAGAACCTGAATTCGCTCTTCTGCTCTTCGCTCCAGCCGGAGATGTCTTCCGGCATTGCATACAGGATGCCGATGACGAAGAACTGGCTGAACAGGAAATAATAGGTATCCTTGCGCAGGCCGTCGCGGTCGGGCTGATCGGGGATCTCGAAGCCCGCAGGCAGGCGCGCGGCGCGCAGCGTCCCCTCCGGCAGCCGCCAGTCCCCGTCTCCGCCGGCTGCCGTGCCGGCATCGGCGAGCGAGAGCGGCGACAGCAGCAAGGACGGCGACGCGGCGCCGGCCGTGGCGAACGCCGGCAGCATCAGCAGGATCAGGGTGGCCAGGAGCCGGACGCTGGACATGGGTCGTCGGGAGACTTGGTTCATTGCTCAAAACACGGGATTATAACAGCGTGTGCCACGCGAAGTGTATGCCAAAGTCCGGCGTCGGATCGGTGACGACATTCTCGACCAGGCCGATATCGATCACGCCGCGCGGCAGGCGGATCGCGCCGCCGACGACGAGCTGCAGGGCGCGCGCGCCGAGGATCTCGAGGTCGCTGTCATAAATTGGACTATGGGCATCGAGCTGGACCTTCAGCAGCAGATTGCGCCACACCGGCCGCGCGATGCCGATGCTGCCGATCGCGACATGATCACGGCGCAGATCATCGAGCACGTCGCCCTGCCCCAGCCTCATCGCGCCGATCATCCATGACAGCGTCGTCCCGGCAAAGGACAGCGTGCGCTCGTCGATCGCATGCAGTTGCAGGGAGAGGTCTACGCTGCCACTGCCATGCAGGCGCGAGGCGCTGCCGGTCGGCAGTTTGACACCAGCCCGCAGCGACAGGTGGCGATCGCCACCGGTCTCCGCATCGAGACGCCAGGCGGTGGTCAGGCGGATATCGCCGATCCCGGAACTCGCCGAGACGACCTCGACCCGCGCATCGCCGGCCTCGGTATAGCGGTAGTCCAGCGTGTAGTCGCGGAACTGGTCACGGCGGCTGTTGGTGAGCCCGAAACTGTCGTGCCAGTCACGGATGAAACCGTCGAATATCCCGCTCTGGTGCGAGACCAGCGGGATGATGATCCCGGCCTCGAGGCGCGGCGACAGCCCGCGCGAGAATGCGAGGCTCGTGCGCCAGGTCTCGCCATCGATGACGACGCGGCGATCACCGAGTTCCTCGCTGATCGAGCCGTTGGCGACATCGACCGTCCAGCCCAAGGTCCATTCGCCGGCGACGGGACGCACGGGCTCGGAGGACCAGGGCAGGTGAAAGACCTGGATGAACGGGTTCTGGTTCGTCGTGACGAAGGTCACCGGCGCGCGCGAATCAGCCGACGCCTGCGTCGCGACCGCCGCCAGCGCGATCGCGACGCAGGCGAAACCCGCATACCGCGTGCGCTCAGCCAATGTCCAGCACCAGCTTGCCGCGCGTATGCCCCTGCTCGATCAGGCGATGGGCCTCGGCCGCCGCCGCGAGCGGCAACACGGCGCCGACGTCGATCGTGAGCCTGCCCTGTTCGCACCAGTCGGCGCAGATATCGAGGATCTCTCCCTGACGCGCGCGCGCGGCGCCGAGGTCACGCAACATCGGCGTCAGCATCAGGACGAAACCGATGCGCAGGTTGCGCAAACGCGCCTCCTTCCAGCCACAATCGGCGCCAGGTTCGAGCAGCGTGACGAGATCGCCATAGTGCGCGACCGCCGGGATCGTGCGTCTGAATACCTCGCCGCCGACGGTATCGAGCGCGACATCGACGCCGGTACCACCGCTCCAGTCGGCGACCGCTTCGGTGAAATCCTCTTGCGAATAGATCACGACCGCCTCGGCGCCGAGCGCGCGGGCGCGTTCGGCCTTGTCGGGGCTGCCGACGGTCGCGATGACGCGCGCGCCCGCGATCACGGTGAGCTGGATGGCAATGTGGCCGACGCCGCCGGTACCGCCATGGACCAGCACGCGGGCGCCCGACCGTATGCGGGCGCGATCGAACAGTGCTTCGGCCGCAGTGATCAGTGCCAGCGGCGCCGCGGCGGCGTGGATAAAGTCGAGTGACGCCGGCATGCGCCGCGCATGGTCCTCATGCAGGACCTTGAATTCCGCATAGCAGCCTTGCGCGCCGCCGACGACGCCGTCACAGAACCAGACCGCATCGCCGGACCGGAAGCGCGTCACCGCGTCACCGGTCTCGACGACGACGCCGGCGCCGTCGCAACCCGGCACCGCGGGCAACGCACCACCCGCGTACAGGCCGCGGGCGCGCTGCTTGGCATCGACCGGATTGACGCCGGCGGCATGCAGGCGCACCTTGATCTGTCGCGGCGACTCGAGCACCGGTTCAGGCAATGTGCGCAGTTCGAGCGCCTCCGTCCCGCCCGTGGCGGTCATTACCACTGCCTTCATGTCGCGCCCCTCCCGGTCATCGCTTCTGCGTCGATGTCGCAAAAGCACCCATTGTCGGGGGTATACCGGCATGATCGCAAGCGCCGTCCCGACCGTTGCGCGGCAATGGCGTCCCCGATCCGTGTTAATATGATGCGCTGATCGACGGAACGGATGCCGGCAACCCGGATACACAATCTCTGCTCATGAACCTGCTGCTGACAGCGCTGATTCCCTTTCTGGGAGCGGCCTTGCCGTCCCTCTGTGCCCGTTTCGGGCGCACCGCCCCGGCATGGGCGGCCGCCGGGGTCGCGATGCTTGCGCTGCTGTGCATCCTGCCAGAGATCCCGGCGGTCTTCGCCGGCGAGTCCGTGCGCGCGAGCTGGTCCTGGCTGCCCGCGCTCGGCCTGAATCTCTCCTTCCGTCTCGACGGCCTCAGCGTGCTGTTCACACTGCTGATCCTGCTGATGGGCCTGCTGATCATCATGTACGCGCGCTATTACCTGTCGCCGCGCGACCCGATGGGACGCTTCTACAGTTTCCTGCTGATGTTCATGGGCAGCATGCTCGGTATCGTGCTGTCGGACAATGTGCTGCTGCTGCTGGTGTTCTGGGAGCTGACCAGCCTGACCTCGTTCCTGCTGATCGGTTACTGGCGCGACCAGGCAGCGGCGCGCCAGGGGGCGCGCATGGCGCTGACAGTGACCGGTGGCGGCGGCCTGTCGCTGCTCGCCGGCTTCCTGCTGCTCGGGCATATCGTCGGCAGCTACGAACTGTCGGACATCGTCGCCGCCGGCGACCTGATCCGCGCGCACCCGCTCTATGCCCCGACCCTGGTGCTGATCCTGATCGGCGCGTTTGCAAAATCGGCGCAGTTCCCGCTGCACTTCTGGCTGCCGCACGCGATGACCGCGCCGACGCCGGTCAGCGCCTATCTGCACTCGGCGACGATGGTCAAGGCCGGCATCTTCCTGATCGCGACGCTGCACCCGGCGCTGTCAGGCACTGAACTGTGGTTCTTCCTGGTCGGCGGCGTCGGCCTGGCGACGTTGCTTTTCGGCGCCTACACCGCGCTGTTCCAGCATGACCTCAAGGGTCTGCTCGCCTACTCGACGGTCAGTCATCTCGGGCTGATCACCTTGCTGTTCGGCATGGGCACCGAGATCGGCGTCGTCGCCGGCGTCTTCCATATCATCAACCACGCGACCTTCAAGGCCTCACTGTTCATGGCCGCCGGTATCATCGACCATGAATGCGGCACCCGCGACATGCGCCGTATCAACGGCCTGTGGCACTACATGCCGCACACCGCAACACTGGCGATGGTCGCCGCGGCATCGATGGCGGGCGTGCCGCTGTTCAACGGCTTCCTCAGCAAGGAGATGTTCTTCGCCGAATCCCTGCACCTCGAGCACCTCGGCAGCTGGGACTGGATCCTGCCGGCCATCGCGGTACTCGCCGGCATCTTCTCGGTGGCCTACTCACTGCGCTTCATCCATGACGTCTTCTTCAATGGCGAGCCGATCGACCTGCCGAAGACACCGCACGAGCCGCCGCGCTACATGAAGATCCCGGTCGAAATCCTCGTCGGCCTGTGCCTGCTGGTCGGCATGCTGCCGGTGTACACGGTCGCGCCGATTCTCGACCTCGCCAGCGCCAGCATCCTCCGCCAAGAGGTGCCGGACTACAGCCTCGCGATCTGGCACGGCTTCAGCGGCCCGTTCATCATGAGCCTGCTCGCCCTGTTCGGCGGCGTGATGATCTACGTCGCGCGCCAGCACATCTTCGACCTGCACGACCGGCTGCTGCCGGAATTCAGCGCCAAGCAGGCCTTCGACCGCGCGCTCAACGCGCTGATCCGCGGCGCGCGCGGGCTGACCATTCGCCTCGAGAACGGTTCGCTGCAGCGATACCTGCTGTGGCTGTTCGCCTCCGCAGTCGTCATCGGCGCGGCGCCGTTCATCGCCGGCGGTCGACTCGAGCTGCCGCTACCACCGACCGGCGCCGACGGCATCAGTATCATCGCCTTCGCGGTGCTCGCGGGCTCCGCAATCGGCACCGTGATCCTGCATCGCAACCGTCTGCTTGCGCTGGTGCTGCTCAGCATCAGCGGCCTGATCGTCGCGCTCGCCTTTGCGCGATTCTCTGCGCCCGATCTCGCCCTGACCCAGCTCTCGGTCGAAGTCGTCAGCATCATCCTGCTGCTGCTTGCCCTCTACTTCCTGCCACGCCACGGTCCGGCGGAATCCACGACGACGCGCCGGGTCCGCGATGCGACCGTGGCCGGCGTCGCCGGCGGCGGCCTCGGCCTGCTGTGCTGGGAACTGCTGACACGGCCGCATGACAGCATCTCGACCTTCCACCTCGAGCAGGCGGTGCCTGGCGGCGGCGGCACCAACGTCGTCAATGTCATCCTTGTCGACTTTCGCGGTTTTGACACCCTGGGCGAGATCACCGTGCTCGCGATCGCCGCGGTCGGCATCTACACGATGCTGCGCGGGCTGCATCTCCACCTGCCCGCGACCGACCACGGCGGGCGACCGTGGGCCAATGACCGCCATCCGATGATCCTGGCGATGCTGTCACGACCGCTGCTGCCGCTGGCGCTGCTGGTCTCGGTCTACCTGTTCCTGCGCGGCCACAACCTGCCGGGCGGCGGCTTCATCGCCGGCCTCGTCACCGGCGTCGCGCTGATCCTGCAATATCTCGCCAGCGGCATCAACTGGACCCGCGAGCGCCTGATCGTCGATTACTACCCCGTCATCTGCGCCGGCCTCGTGATCAGCACGGTGACCGGCCTTGCGAGCTGGGCATTCGGCTATCCGTTCCTGACCTCGGCCTATGGCTACCTCGGCCTCCCGCTGATCGGCAAGGTCCCGCTGTCCTCCGCGCTGGCCTTCGACCTCGGCGTCTACCTGACCGTCGTCGGCACGGTGATGCTGATCCTCGCCCGCCTCGGCGAACTGTCCGCGCCGGAGCTGCGGCAACCGCCCGCGACTGCGCAACGGGGGGGCAGCGACTGATGGAAGCGCTGTTCGCCGCCGCCATCGCCGTGCTGACCGCCTGCGGCATCTACCTGATGCTGCGCGCGCGCACCTACCCGGTCGTGCTCGGGCTGACGCTGCTGTCGTACGCGGTCAACCTGTTCCTGTTCAGTTCCGGCGGACTGGTGACCGGTCAACCGGGCGTCATCCGCGACGGCGTCACCGAATATGCCGATCCGCTGCCGCAGGCGCTGGTGTTGACCGCAATCGTCATCGGCTTCGGCATGGTCGCCTTCCTCGTGATCCTCGCGTTGCGCGCGCGCGGCGACCTCGACACCGATCACGTCGATGGCGCCGGCCATGACCGGGGACGCGACGAATGAGCCATCTGATCACGATCCCGGTACTGCTGCCGCTGCTGGCCGGCGCGCTGATGCTGCTGTTGAGCCGTCGCGAGGACTCGTTGCCGGCACAGGTCAATCTCGGCGCCACCGTGATCATGCTGCTCGCTTCACTGTGGTTGCTGGCGGACGCGGCGGCCGGCAATTACCAGGTCTATGCCCTCGGCAACTGGCCGGCGCCTTTCGGCATCGTCCTCGTACTCGACCGCCTCGGCGCACTGATGCTGGCGCTGACTCTGCTGGTCGCATTGTCCAGCCTGCTCTACGCATTCACCGGTGAACTGCGCCGCGACCCGTATTTCCACATCCTCTTCCAGTTCCTGCTGCTCGGACTGAACGGCGCCTTCCTGACCGGCGACCTGTTCAATCTGTTCGTGTTTTTCGAGATCCTGCTGATTGCCTCCTACGGCCTGCTGCTGCGCGGTGAAGGCGCCGGCCCCGCACGCACCCGCGCGACCCTGCACTATGTCGTGCTGAATCTCGCCGGCTCGGCCCTGTTCCTGATCGCGGTCGGCATCCTCTACGGCGTGACCGGCACGCTGAACATGGCCGATCTCGCGGTCAGGATCGCGGCCGCGGATGATGGCGACGCCGCGCTGTTACGCGCCGGCGGCCTGATCCTGCTCGCAGTGTTCGCGCTGAAGGCGGCGCTCCTGCCGTTGTATTTCTGGCTGCCGGCCGCCTACAGCAACGCCTCGGCCGCGGTCGTCGCGATGTTCGCGATCATGACCAAGGTCGGTTTTTATTCGATCATCCGCGTATTCACCCTGGTCTTCGGCGCCCATGGCGGCGTCGCCGCCGGTCTCGCCGAGGCCTGGCTGCTGCCGATCGCACTGGCGACGGTCGCGCTCGGCGCCATCGGCGCGCTGGCCGCCCGCCGCCTGCGCCAGCTGGTCTCCTACCTGCTGATCGTGTCGATCGGCACGATGCTGGCCGCCGTCGGCCTGTTCACCGTCGACGGGTTCAAGGCTGCGTTGTATTACATGGTCCACTCGACCCTGATCACGGTCGCCCTCTATCTGCTTGCCGACATCATCATTCGCCAGCGGCCGACCGCGGGTGACGGCTTCCATCCGGACAATCCGGTCACGCAACCGGCGCTGCTCAGCGCGATCTTCTTCATCGCCGCGATCTCGATGGCCGGCATGCCGCCGCTCAGCGGATTCTTCGGCAAGGTCCTGATCCTCGATGCTGGCACCGGACATCCGGCGCTGGCGTGGCTGTGGCTGACGATCCTCCTCGGCAGCCTGATCGGCATCGTCGCGATGGGGCGCGCCGGCAGCGGCATCTTCTGGAAGACCGCCAGCGGCGAGCCGCGCGTCATGCAGACGCCCGGCCCCGTACTGGCCGCGATGCTGCTGCCGCTCGCCGCCAGCCCGGCGCTGGTGCTGTTCCTGCAACCGTTGCATGACTTCGCCGCGGCCACGGCTTTGCAGCTGGCTTTTCCGGTCGGGTACATTGAGGCCGTGCTCGGCGAGGGTTCCGCCCACGTCATCCAGGCAATGAGTGGAGAAAACAGGGAATGAGACAGCGACTCCTTCCCCATCCGCTGATGAGCTTCGCGCTGATGCTGGTCTGGCTGCTGCTCGTCAACGAACTTTCGATCGCGCACATAGTGCTCGGCGCCGTGCTCGGGGTGCTGATCCCGCTGTTCAGCAATGCCTTTTGGCCGGAACGGCCGCGTATCAGCCATCCCGGCATGATCCTGCGTCTCACGGCGCGCCTGCTCAGCGACATCGTCATCGCCAATTTCACCGTCGCCCGCCAGATCCTCTCGCCTGCCGGCGCGATCCGGCCCGACTTCGTCGAATATCCGCTCGAGCTCGAGAACGAGTTCGCGATCACGGTGCTGGCCAGCCTGATCTCGCTGACGCCGGGCACGGTGTCGTCCGATCTCAGCGAGGATCGCCGGACACTGCTGATCCATGCGCTCGATGTCCAGGACAAGGACGCGCTGGTCGCAGAAATCAAGGCCCGATATGAACAACCGCTGCGGGAGATCTTCGGATGCTGACCGCCGCGATCTGGATCTCCTACGCCATGCTGGGCATCGCCCTGCTGCTGAACCTGTGGCGCGCGATACAAGGCCCCTCGATCCTCGACCGCACGCTGGCGCTGGACACCATGTATATCAACACCATCGCGCTGCTGATGATCCTCGGCGTGCATCTCGGCGACAATCTGTATTTCGAGGCCGCGCTGCTGATCGCGATGATGGGTTTTGTCGGCACCGCGGCGATCTGCAAGTACCTGCTGCGTGGAGATATCATTGAATGAACGGAGGCGCGCATGTGGCATGAATGGCTGATTGCCTTTTTCCTGGTCGGCGGCGCCGGCTTCGCGCTGATTGGCTCGATCGGACTGATGCGGCTGCCGGACTTCTTCAGCCGCCTGCACGGACCGACCAAGGCAACGACACTCGGCGTCGGCGGCACACTGGTGGCATCGGCGCTGTATTTCAGCATTCATGGCGACGACGTCAGTCTGCATGAACTGCTGATCATGCTGTTCCTGTTCATCACAGCGCCGGTCAGCGCCCATCTGATGGCCAAGGCCGCGCTGCACCTGCAAGGCCCGGTGACCACACCCGATTCCGGACAGAAAAAATCCGTGGAGTGAAACGATGAAACGTTACGGCATCCGCATTACCCTGCCCCCCGGCGACGCCATGGCATCGCCACACCTGCTGGGACCGGACTGGGAGGGCTTTCGCTGGTTCGATACCCCGGAGGAGCGTGACAAGGCCTGGCGGGAGATGCAGGCGCGTCCGCCCTACTACCGGCGCGACGAGGACCCCTCGGTGATCCTGGAGAAGCTCGAACGCGACGGCTGAGGAAGGCCGGGGATCAGCGATGGACGAACCGCCCTCCCTGCACATCCGTGACCTTCGCCACGCCTGGCGTGAGGGCGGGCGCGTTCGGGAGGTGTTGCGCGGGGCCGCGCTCGACGCCCGCGCCGGCGAGTGCATTGCGCTGGTCGGCCGCAGCGGATCCGGCAAATCAACGCTGCTGAACCTGATCGGCGGTATCGACCCGCCCGACGGCGGCAGCGTCATCATCAACGACCAGGACCTCACGCGCATGGACGAGCGTGCCCGCACGCTGTTCCGCCGCCGCCACATCGGCTTCGTCTACCAGTTCTTCAACCTGTTGCCGACGCTGACGGTGCTCGAGAATCTGCTGCTGCCCCTCGAGCTGAACCGCCGCGATCCCGACCGCGCCCGCACGCTGCTCGACGCGGTAGGGCTCGCGGACCGCGCCGGCGACTTTCCCGATCGACTCTCCGGTGGCGAACAGCAGCGCGTCGCGATCGCCCGCGCGCTGGTGCATGAACCTGCCCTCGTGCTCGCCGACGAACCCACCGGCAATCTCGATGAGGAGACGGGCCGACGGATCCTCGCGCTGCTGATGCGTCTCGCACGGGAGAACGGCGGCATCCTGCTGATCGTGACCCATGCGCGCGAGGTCGCAGCCAGCGCAGACCGCGTATTGACGCTTGTCGATGGCCGCCTCGTCGCGGACGGAGACCGCGCTTGAATCTCCTGTTGCGCGCCTCGCTGCGCCATTATCTTCACCACCCGTGGCAATTGCTGCTCGCGATCACCGGCATCGCGCTCGG
>CAYLKC010000006.1:3306-38670 GCA_964384095.1 uncultured Chromatiales bacterium | reverse complement strand
GCGACAGGCCGCGGCCGGCCTGTTTCGATCTGCTCGATGCCGGCCGTCTGCAGCGGGCGAGCCGGGGCGGCGGCCAATCGCTGGGAGTCGCCGTCGGACGAGCCCGGCGTCCGCGGGCCGATGTTATCCCACACGTACTTCGGCTGGCCGACGTTCGCGGACCCGGCCGGCGGGGCGGCCGTTCCGCCGGTCGACGGCGCTGCCGACGCCACGGTCGTTCCGCCGGCGCCTTCGCCCAGCCAGGGCTCGTTGCGTGCCCGCTGCTTGGCCTGCTCGATCGATGCATTGGCGAGGTAGCGGTTGGTGCCGGCCAGGTGGCCGATGAAGAAGCGCGTGCCGAACTCGGGATGCCGCTCGTGCCCGCCGGGGGCCTCGTCCATCCGCACCGAGGAATAGCCCTGCCGCATGTACCACTGCATGGCCTTGTTCGAGTCCTTGACCACCATCGGAAAATCGTTTTCGCCGTGGTAGATGTAGACCGGCGTCTGGCGGGCGGTCTCGCTGGGGACCTCGGGCATGATGTCCTCGGAGAAGTTGCTGCCCTGTGCCGAGATGGCCGACCACATCTCCGGGTGCCGCGCCCCCATGTAGTGGATCAGGTAGCCGCCGCTGGACCATCCGGTCAGCAGCACGCGGCTGGCGTCGGCGTTGTATCGCCGGATGACGTCCTGCACCGAGGAGATAATCTGCCCCTCGTCGTCGATGATCGACGAGTCGATCTTCCGGAACGGGAACTGGTTGAGCATGTCCGGGCTCTTGAGCTGCGGCGCGATGACGATCCAGTCCTTCTCGTCGCAGATTTTCTTCCAGCTCATCAACTGCGGCATGGCGTTGTCGAACGGCTTCATCCCGTGGATCGACACGATCAGCGGGTAGGGCTGGGGCCGGTCCTTGTTCCAGTCGTCGGGCAGGTACAGGTAGTAGTTGCGTTCGGTGACCGGCTCGGTCACATCCATGGTCTTGCCTTCAACGTCCTGGCTCTGGGTCACGGCGCATCCGCCGCCCACCGAGGCGAACCACGCCAGGCAGAGAGCGCCCGCCAGGGCCAGGGTCAGTCGAACGGAAGCGTGCATGCAGCATCTCCTTGCTCCCGGCTCCGCCGGGATGCGGCTTTCGGGGCCTGCGATCGGCCCGGAAGGCGCACAAAAAACGCCCGCGCCCGGCCTGCCGATGCGCATCGAATTATTGTATATCATCGGCCGGCCCTGTCGCGAGCGATAAATCAACCTGTCCGGCCATCGCTGGCAGTGGAACTGTAAGATACCCCCGGCCCGGCCCGCAAAAGCCCCTTCCGCTGCGTAAGCTGCCCCACGCACGCCGCCGGGGATTGCCGTTGCGGGCTTGACACCGATGCTGCCTGGATTACGATGCACTTCTCAGGGCGGCGCCCGCTTGCGCCGCACCGGGCTTGGACACACACCCTCAGCGAGGACCGCCATGCGATCACCGACCACACGCACTGTCGCCTTCGCCGCGGTCGCGGCGATGCTGGCCCTGGCCACTCTCGGCTGCCGCTACAACCCATCGTACGACAGCCAGCCGGAACTCCGCGCGGGCGACATGCCCGCCGTCGAGACCGTGCGGGACGACAAGTCGACCCCGGTGGTTTCCGAAGACGCCCTCCGCGAGTTGGGCCTGCGCGCCTACTGGGACATCGCGGTGCCGCTGCTGAAGGGCGACCGCGTCACCGACGCCCGAATGCTGGGCAATGCGATCATCCTGACGACGGAAAAGAACCTGTGCTACGCGGTCGACGCCAGCCGCGGCGTCGCCACGCCGCTGGCCCAGGTGGCATCGGCCGACCACCGCGGCATGTTCCCGCCCACCTGGGACGGCCAGCGCATGTTCTTCGCCGGCCGCAGCAACATTCTCGGGCTCAACCCCGGCCTTCAGCAGGTGGACGTGAAGATTCCCGTCGAGTTTCCCGCCAACACCCAGGCCATCAGCGACAAGACCTACGTTTACGTCGGCGCGCTCAACGGCAAGGTGTTCGTCTACGCCATCGACAGCCGGGTGAAGCACTGGAACAGCAAGGTGGGCTCGGCGGTGACGAGCCTGGCGTTCACGGCCGGCAACCAGTTGCTGGTCGTCGCTCGCAGCGACGTGGAGCAGGGCCGCGGCGAGATTTTCACCATCCGTGTCAAGCAGTGGACCGAGCGGTGGGGCCCCAAGCACACCGAGGGCCCGATCAGCGCCCCGATCGTCGGCGCCGATGACGCCGTGTTCGTCGCCAGCGAGGACCGCAGTCTCTACAAGTTCAACGCCCTGGACGGCTGGGTCGAGTGGCGCGTCCGCACGCCCGGCATCCTGTCCGAGTCGCCCACGCTGCTGAAGGATTACCTCGTCCAGCGCGTCCCCACGGCCGGCACGTGGTACATCGACCGCCTCGGCGGCGAGGTGATGTGGAAAGACCCGGCCGCCCTGCATTACCTGGGCGAGACCAAGACCTACCAGTACTACTACCAGGGCGAGGGCTCGCAACTCGTCTGCAAGCAGGTGGCCGACGGCAAGACGGTCGGCACGGCCGCCGTCGATCCGGGCTTTGACGTGATGCCCGTTGCCAACCCGAACGACAGCAAGTTGTATCTCGTCGCCGGCAACGGCCGAGTGCTCTGCTGCAACGACCTGAACCAGCCGTACCTCACCGTCGGCGGCACCAGCGCCGACAGGTAACAGAGAAGGTGATAGCCATTCGCCGCCACCTGTAGACAGGAAGCCACCACCGAATGAGTTCCACGCACATCGCCGCGCTGACCGAGCCCGACGTCGACCGCCTGCCGATCCGCCGGGCCCTGATGAGCGTTTCCGACAAAACCGGCCTGGCCGACTTCGCCCGGGCCCTCGCCCGCCACGGCGCGGGCGTCATCAGCACCGGCGGGACGGCCAAGGCCCTCGCCGACGCCGGCCTGGACGTCGTGCCCGTCGAGCAGATTACCGGCTTTCCCGAGTGCCTCGACGGCCGGGTCAAGACCCTGCACCCCAAGGTGCACGGCGGCCTGCTCGGCCGGCCGGATTTGCCCGAGCACAAATCCGCCATGGACAAACTGGGCATCGAGCCGATCGACCTGGTCTGCGTCAACCTCTACCCGTTCGAGCAGACCGTCGCCCGCGCCGGCGTCACGGCGGCCGAGGCGATTGAGAACATCGACATCGGCGGGCCGAGCATGGTCCGCTCGGCCGCCAAGAATCATGCCCTGGTCGCCATCGTCACCGACCCGTCGCAGTACGGCGAGCTGGTCGAGGAACTGGACGCCAACGGCGGCACGCTGTCGCTGGCCACCCGCCGCAAGCTGGCCGGGGCGGCGTACGCCCTGACCGCCGCCTACGACACCGCCATCGCCGGCTTCTTCCGCGACCAGGTCAATCGGCCTGGTCAGTTCACTGACCCAGGCGCGGATGCAGACGAGACATTTCCGCCGTCGTTCGACATCAAGCTCCGCCATGTCAAGACGCTCCGCTACGGTGAGAACTCGCACCAGGCCGGCGCGCTGTATCACAGCGGTTTCGGCGTTGCCGGGATGTCCGGCGTCGCCAACGCCGAGCTGATCGGCGGCAAGGAAATCTCCTACAACAACTACGTCGACGCCGACGGCGCGTGCGAACTGGTGCGCGAGTTCGCCGCCCCGGCCGCGGTGGTCATCAAGCACACCAACCCCGCCGGGGCGGCGATCGACGACGACCTGGTCGAGGCCTGGCGGCGGGCCTATCTCGGCGACGCCAACGCCGCGATGGGCGGCATCGTCGCGTTCAATCGGCCCGTCAACGCGGAGTTGGCCGATGCGGTGATGAACAGCTACACGCGTTGGGGCAAGGAGGCGGGGGCCGGCGGCTTTTTCGCCGAGGTCATCATCGCCCCGTCCTTCGACGACGACGCCATCGAGACCATCCGCACCGCGAAGAAGTGGGGCGAGAACGTCCGCCTGCTGGCGACCGGCCCGCTGGTGCCGTCCGACGAGCGGGCCCTGCAGTTCAAGGCCGTCACCGGCGGCGTGCTGGTGATGCAGCGCGACTACCTCGGCCTGGACGAGCAGCAGTGGAAGGTCGTCGGCAAGTGCCGGCCGACCGACCGGCAGATGGCCGACCTGCGGTTTGCCTGGCTGTGCTGCAAGCACGTCAAGAGCAACGCGATCGTGCTGGCCCGCGGCAACACGCTGCTGGGGGCCGGGGCAGGGCAGATGAGTCGGGTCACGTCCTCGCGGCTGGCGGGCGAGTTGGCCCGCGCCTCGGCCGTCACGGCAGGCGACCTGGCCGGCTGCGTGCTGGCGAGCGACGCCTTCTTCCCCTTCCGCGACGGCGTCGACGCGGCGGTGGCCGCCGGCGTGACGGCCATGATCGAGCCCGGCGGCAGCAAGAAGGACGACGAAGTCATCGCCGCCGCCGACGAGCACGGCATCGCGATGGTCTTCACCGGCATGCGCCACTTCCGCCACTGAAGCGGCGTCCGCCGGCCAGCAGCAGGCCCGCCAGCGTCAGCCACGCCAGCAGCAAGGGGTCGAGCGCCCCGACACCCGAACGCGTATCGCGCGCCGCCTCGCTGAGTGCGTAGACGCCCAGCGTCTGCGTCGAGGCGTTACCGGCCTGGTCGATGGCAAGCACGCGCAGGGTCGTCGCCTGGTCCAGCACCAGCGCGACGTTATCGTAGCGGGCGCTCGAGGTCGTCGGCGCGCGGCCGTCCGTCGTGTAACGAATCTCCGCGCAGCCCGAGCCATTGCCGTCGTTGCAATCGAGCGTCATCGTCAGCGGCGCGACATAGGTCCCGCTCGGCAAGGACGGGGATACGATCGGCGCGGCGAGATCGATGCGATAGACGAGATCGCGGACGTCTTCCGGGTTACCGGCATCATCGACGGAGAAGACACGCAGCGTGACCATGCCGGCACGCTGCGCGACATCCTGGAGCGGGTCCCCGGTCGACGGGAACAGCGTGGCGAGTGAAACGGGACGGTCATAGACCGGCGAGTCCGGCGTCGGCAGCGCGCCGTCGAGGGTGTAGTATGTCGTGCAGCCGAACTCCTCGATCAGGTTGTCATCGCATTCCATTTCGAGCGGATCCAGGTTGCCGAGGCCGTACCACCCTTCCGCCGGCAGGGGCGACGGCTCGACGGTCGTCACCGGCGCCTCGTTGTCGATCGCGTAGCGCCCGGTCCGTACAAGCTCGCGGTTGCCGTCGTCGTCTTCCGAGAAGAAGCGCAGCGTCGTGACCGCATCACCCGGCGGTATCGGGATCATGACCGGGATGTCCCCGGTGCAATCAGGAGAGTCCGGCGCGGGCGCCGAGCCGTCAGCGGTAACGCAGATCCGCGCGCAGCCGATGCCGTCCGCGTCCTCGCAATCGAGCAAGACCTCCGTCAGGGCCTGGTGTCCGCCGGGTTCCGGGTCGGCGATCGTGGCCGGCCGCGTCACCGGGAATGCGACCAGACCTTCCGCTGCCTCGCCACCGACCTGGCCGAATGCGCCGCCGCCGTACAGGCGATCGGCCTGCGTGCCGCCGATCGTGCGCACGGAAAATGCGAGCGCATGGACCTCGCCGTCTGCGCCGGGATTCCAGGTCAGCAGATACTCGTCCGCCCCCGACGGCGCGACCCCGATCGCGGCGAGGCCGCCGCGCGCCTCGCCATCGACGTTCGTGAACCCGCCACCGATATAGAGTCGCCGGCCTTCGCTGTCCGGCGCCAGCGCACGCACCGCGCCGCCGCTGACCGGCGCATCGAGTGCGCCGAGCGTGATATCGGCGCCGTCGATCTCGAAGGCGGCCAGATTCGCGCGCGGCTCACCGCCGGCTTCCGTGAACTCGCCGCCGACGTAGAGGCGATCGTCGGCCAGCCGCAAGGCATGGACGACCGGATCCGGACCCGCGAGGCCGGGGTTCCAGGCCGTCGGCGCGGCGGTCGTCATGCCGATCGCGGCGAGGCCGAACGCGCCGCCGGCGAAGACCCGGGCATTGGCATCATCTGCGGCCAGCGCATGCACGGCGCCGTTCACGTCCGGATTCCACGGCAGCAAGGCGCCGGTCAGCGGGTTCACGCTCGCGAGTCCGAACTCGCCGCCGGCATAGAGGCTCTGGCCATCGGCGCTGACTACCAGCGCAAGGACCGGTCCGCCAGGTCCCGTGGCGCCGGCCCAGCCGTTCAGCGGCGTCCCGTTGTTTGCATTGACCGCCGCCAGATGGGCGCGAGTGGCGCCGCGCACGCATTCGAAGTCGCCGCCGACATACAGGGACGCGCCGCCCGGCGACAGCGCCAGCGTATGCACGACGCCGGCCGATGCGACGCCGCAGCCGGCGCCGATATCGATCTCGCCTGTCCACAGAACGGTCATCGTCGCGAGATTGATCGCGACGAGGCCGCGCGCGGTCGTCGTTGCCGGCACCGGTGAACGAATCGAATCGAACGCGCCGGCGATGTACATCCGGTCCCCGGACACGAGTACGCTGTGGACCACGGGCGTCTCCGGCCCGTCGGCCCCGACCGTGAAGAACGGCTCCGGCGCGCCGGCGGCCTGCGCGCCGGCGGCAACGACGAGGCCCAGCGCGGCGAGCAGTCCGCGCGCCACGGCCGGGATCGCGAAGCCGCGAGGGATCGGCCGGATCATGCCCGCCTCCGCCCGCGTACTGCGAGCAGGGCCGCCAGCAAGAGCCCGAATGCGATCTCGATGGCGGACAACGCGCCGACCTCGCTGCGCGTCTGCACGTATTCCTGGCGCTGGATCGCCTCGACATTGCCGGCGACATCGGTCGAGAAGAACATCACGACCGTCGTCCCGCCGATCCTGATCGGCCCCTCGTAACGGCGCGAGGCATCGGTCGGTATGCTGCCGTCGGTCGTATAAAAGGTTTCGACGCAACCGGAGACGCCGCCGATAGCAGGGTCGGGGCTACCATCATTCCCGCCGTCGCCCGCACCGTCCGGGGGCTCGCCCGGGACATCGTCGGGGAGGTCGCCGGGGACGTTGCCGGGATCGTCGATGATCACATCGTCCCGGCAGGTCAGGGTCACCGTCAGCGTCGAGGAATCGTAGACCCGCGATCCGGGCGTCGCGAACGTGACCGGCGGTCGCGTCTCGACCTCGTAGACCTCGGGATCGCCCGGCTCCTCGACATTGCCGACGTGATCGATCGAGTAGAAACGCAGTTCCAGGCCGTCGGTCATCGGGATCGGGCCCTGGTACAGCGCCGAGTCCTCGTCCGGCACGCTGCCGTCGGTCGTGTAGCGGGTGCCGGCGCAGCCGGCGCCGTCGAAGTCGTCGCATTCGAGGCGGATCTGTGTGACCGTCCGGCTGCCGTACAGACCGCCCGGCGGCACGGCGCGGGTCAGCGGGGTAATCGACTCGGGCGGACCGATCGCGAAGGCCTCGAGCAAGCCGGTACCACCCGCACCGTCGGCGCAATTGCCGCCGCCGGCGTAGAGTCTGTAGTCCCCGGCATCGCGATCCTCGGTCCGGTGCAGCGCGCAGACCGGGTCTGGGCCGCCGCCGATCACGAGTGCCTCGTCGACGAGGCTTGCATCGACGGGGCGCACCGCGGCCAGCCGGTCTCGCGGCAGATCAGCGACCGTCGTGAAGGCGCCGCCGAGATACAGGATCGAACGATCGAGAGAGGGCAGGATCGCATGGACCGGGCCGTCGACCCGCGGATCCCACGGCAGGCGCGCGCCGGTATCCGGATCGAGCGCGAGGATGCCTGCCTGCGTGACATCGTCCGACTCGAAGACATCGCCGCCGACATAGAGTGCGCCGCCGTCCGGCGCAAGGCGCAGTGCCTGCGCCGAGCCGCCGTCGAGCCCGGGATCCCAGTCACTGAGCGGATAGCCCGGCGCGAGATCGATCGCGGCAAGGCCGGCGCGCGTCTGCGTCGCATCGTCCCCGGCGTCCGCGGAAAAATCATTCGTGACCTCGGTGAAATCCCCGGCGAGGTAGAGGCGTCCCTGTCCGAGCGCCAGCGCATGGACGCGACGCCCGGCGATGGCACCGAAGTCGAAACGGGGGCTGACCGGGACGCCGTTCAGGCGCGAGATCTCGACGAAGCCATGCCGCAGGGCGGCGTTGAGATTGGTGAACGCGCCGGCGATATAGAACGTGTTGGCGTTCGCGGAGGGCAGCAGCGCATGGACTGCGCCGTTCGCGGCCGGCGCCCACGGGGTCGGCAGGCCGTTGGCGGTCGACACCGCGGCGAGCCGGCCGCGCGCGAGGCCGCCGATCGCGGTGAACTCGCCAGCGGCATACAGCGTCGCGTCGTCCTCGGACAGCCAGAGCGCGCGCACCGCGCCGTTCGGGTTCGGATTCCAGGCGGTGACGAGACAGGTGTCGAGATCGATCGCGGCGAGGTGATTGCGCGACGTCCCGTCGATTTCGGTGAAGTCGCCGGCGACATAGAGCAGGCTGGCCGTCGCATCGGTCGTCAGCGCATGGACCGTGCCGTTCGGCGCCGGTAACGGACATCCGGGCGGCGCGGCGGCCGTCGCGGGCGATATCCCGAACAGCAGAGACACGAGCAGGCCGGCTGCGCAGGACAGGACAAGCAAAGGGGCTCGGGAGAACGGACTCATCGCGTGCACCGGTACAGCATCGGGACCCGGTGCCCGGGGAGCTTCGGGCAGACCGGAAGGAAGCTGTATCATATCATTTTTCCGCTCTGGCCGGGGTCCGGAGTGACCCTCGGAGCCCGATACGGTATCCTTGACAGCCTTGCGTGACACCATAATTCAAAACGAAAGGCGCGTGACCCTCAGATGGATATCCTGATCGTAGGCGGTGGCGGCCGCGAGCACGCGCTGGCCTGGAAGGCAGCCCGTTCGCCGCAGGTGAGCCGTGTCTTCTGCGCGCCGGGTAATGCCGGCACCGCGCGCGAGCCGGGCGTCGAAAACGTGGCCATCGATCCGACGCGCGTCGGCGAACTGCTCGAGTTCGCCCGCGACCACGAGATCGGGCTGACCATCGTCGGTCCCGAGGCGCCGCTGGTCGCAGGTATCGTCGATGCCTTCACCGAGGCCGGCATGCGTTGCTTCGGGCCGAAACAGGACCCGGCGCAGCTCGAGGGCTCGAAGGCCTATGCCAAGGACTTCCTCGCCCGCCACGGCATTCCGACCGCCGCCTACGGCGTGTTCACCGATACCGCCGACGCGGTCGAGTGGATCGAAGCGAAGGGCGCGCCGCTGGTCGTCAAGGCCGACGGGCTCGCCGCCGGCAAGGGCGTCATCATCGCGCGCACGACCGCTGAGGCGATCGCCGCGGTCGAGGACATGCTCGAGGACAATGCCTTCGGCGACGCCGGTCATCGCGTCGTCATCGAGGAATTCCTCGAGGGCGAGGAGGCGAGCTTCATCGTCATCGCCGACGGCAAACATGCGTTGCCGATGGCCTCGTCGCAGGATCACAAGGCGCGCGACGACGGCGACACCGGCCCGAACACCGGTGGCATGGGCGCCTATTCACCGGCGCCGGTGGTGACGCCGGAGATCCATGCGCGCGTCATGCGCGAGGTCATCGAGCCGACGATGCGCGGCATGGCCGCCGATGGCACGCCGTATACCGGCTTTCTGTATGCGGGCCTGATGATTGCCGCCGACGGCACGCCGAAGGTGCTCGAATTCAATTGCCGCTTCGGCGACCCCGAGACGCAGCCGATCATGATGCGGCTGAAGTCGGATCTCGTCGAACTCTGTCTGGCCGCGCTCGACGGCCGGCTCGCATCGATACAGACCGAATGGGATCCGCGCTGCGCGCTCGGCGTCGTGCTCGCGGCCGGCGGCTATCCTGGTGATTATCCGAAGGGCGAGGTCATCGAGGGCTTGCCCGGCGTCGAGGGCGGCGACACCAAGGTCTTTCATGCCGGCACCGCCGAGGTCGACGGCCGCGTCGTCACCAGCGGCGGTCGCGTGCTCTGCGTCTGCGCGCTCGGCGACACGGTCTCCGACGCACAGCGCAAGGCCTATGCGCAGGCAGATCGCATCCGCTGGAAGCATATGCACTATCGCCGCGATATCGGCTGGCGCGCGATCGCACGCGAGAAATCCTGAGGAGCTTCCATGAACACACCGTTCGTCGCCATCCTGATGGGTTCTGACAGCGATCTGCCGGTGATGCGCAACACGGTTGAAACCCTCGATACCTTCGGCATCCCGGTCGAGGTCCGTGTCAGCTCGGCGCATCGCACGCCGCAGGCGACGCATGACTACGTGCGCGACGCCGACCAGCGTGGTTGCGCGGTGTTCATCTGCGCGGCCGGACTCGCCGCGCACCTCGGCGGCGCGGTCGCGGCCGCGACCGTGAAGCCGGTCATCGGCGTGCCGCTCGACGCCGGCCCGCTGCAGGGCAT
Organism: uncultured Chromatiales bacterium; assembly: GCA_964384095.1. Lineage (GTDB taxonomy): Bacteria > Pseudomonadota > Gammaproteobacteria > SZUA-140 > SZUA-140 > JAITWN01. The sequence continues at coordinate 28,358 of CAYLKC010000006.1, read as the reverse complement.
GGACGCGCTGTTGTCGACGGTGCAGATGCCGGGCGGCATCCCGGTCGCCTGCGTCGCGATCGGCAAGGCCGGCGCGAGGAACGCCGGTTATCTCGCCGCGCAGATCCTCGCGCTGTCGGATCCGGCGATCGCGCAGCAGCTGAAGGACGAGCGCGAGAAGAATGCGCAGGCGATCCTCGCGAAGAACGCGGCGCTGGATATCCGCGGGAAATCCTGACCCCGCGCGATGGCGTCCGGCTGGCGTCTACGGCAGGCCGCGCGCCGCCTCGACAGCGGCGGTATCATCGCGTATCCGACCGAGGCGGTGTACGGCCTTGGCTGCGACCCCTTCAATCTCGATGCAGTACTGCGGCTGTTGCGTATCAAGCAGCGGCCGCCGGGCATGGGGCTGATCCTGATTGGCGCGGGTTTCAAGCAGGTCGAACCGTTTATCGGCAAGATCGACCGCGCGCGACTCGCGCGCGTGCTCCGGAGCTGGCCGGGGCCGCATACCTGGCTACTGCCGGCATCAGGGCTGGTGCCGCTGTGGATCCGCGGCGCGCACGAGTCGGTTGCGCTGCGCGTGACCGCGCACCCGATCGCCGCCGCGCTGTGCGAGGCCTTCGGCGGCGCGCTGGTGTCGACGAGCGCGAACCGGCACGGGCTGCCCCCCGCCACTTCCGCGCTCGATATCCGCCTGAGGCTCGGAAATGAAGTCGATCTGGTCGTGCCCGGGGAGACCGGCGGCCTGGTGCGACCGACCGGGATTCGCGATGCGCTCAGCGGGCGCGTCGTACGGGCCTGAGCGCATTCTGCCCCCGAAAATCGCCCGGGAGGCCCGGTTTTTCGTCCAGATCGTTGCATCAATTCAATGTAATCAACTGGTTGCCATGGTCCGACCCCGGTATAATCACGGCGCATGAGTAGGCCAGAGATCAAGGCGGTCAGGGAGTACCTGCTGGGGTTGCAGGCGGATATCACTGCCGGGCTGGCCGAAGAGGACGGCGCTGCGGTATTCAGGGAAGACGCCTGGGAACGGGCCGAAGGCGGCGGCGGGCAGAGCCGGGTGCTCGCCGGCGGTGCGGTGTTCGAGCAGGCCGGGGTCAACTTCTCGCATGTCATGGGCGCGGGCCTGCCGGCATCGGCGACCGCGAGCCGGCCGGAGTTGGCCGGGCGCAGCTTCGAGGCGCTCGGGGTTTCGCTGGTCATTCACCCGAAGAATCCGTACTGCCCGACCTCGCATGCGAACGTGCGTTTCTTCATCGCGACGAAACCGGGCGCGGCGCCGATCTGGTGGTTCGGCGGCGGCTTCGATCTGACGCCGTACTACGGCTTCGAGGAGGACGCGGTGCACTGGCACCGGGTCGCGCGCGAGGCCTGCGCGCCGTTCGGCGACGAGATCTATCCGCGCTACAAGAAATGGTGCGACGAGTATTTTTTCCTGAAGCATCGCGGCGAGCCGCGCGGCATCGGCGGACTGTTCTTCGACGACCTCAATGAATGGGGCTTCGACCAGAGCTTCGCGTTCATGCAGAGTGTCGGCGACCATTACCTGCCGGCCTACCGGCCGATCGTCGCGCGCCGCAAGGACACGCCGTACGGCGAGCGCGAGCGCGACTTCCAGTTGTACCGCCGCGGTCGCTATGTCGAATTCAACCTGATCTACGACCGCGGCACGCTGTTCGGCCTGCAGTCCGGCGGCCGCACCGAGTCGATCCTGATGTCGCTGCCGCCGCTGGTGAAGTGGCGCTACAACTGGCGACCCGAACCCGGCAGCGAAGAGGCCCGCCTGTACACCGACTTCCTCCGTCCCCGCGACTGGCTGTAAATCGGGGGCAGACCCCGATGGTTCCGATGGCCTGGTTATTCTTCCGGGCGACAGTGGGGCGCGCAGGGGATGGACTGCCACTCCGGCGCGGGGGCGTCGAGGCGCAGCGCGGTCAGGGCGCCGCCCCAGACGCAGCCGCTGTCGAGCGCATAGACACCGTTGGCCTCGTCTGCATGGCGGCCGAGCATCGACCAGTGGCCGAACACGACGCGGTCCCCGGCGCTGGCACGGCCGGGGACCGCGAACCACGGGACGAGGTCGTCGTCCCGGTTCCATGGCCCGCCCTTCTCTCTCAGATGCAGCCGGCCGTCGCGATCGCACATGCGCAGGCGGGTGAAGCAGTTCAGGCTGAAGCGCAGGCGATCGATACCCGCGAGGTCATCCGACCATCGATCCGGCCGGTCGCCGTACATCGCCGCGAGGAAGTCACGATAGTCGTCCGCGCGCAGCGCCGCCTCGACCTCGGTGGCGCAGGCCTGCGCGCGCGCGATCGTCCATTGCGGCGCAAGACCGGCATGGACCATGACGACGCCGAGCGCGGCATCCTCGTGCAGCAGCGGCAGACGGCGCAGCCAGTCGATGAGCAGATCGCGATCCGGCGCGGAGAGGATATCGTCGAAGGTGTCCTGCGGATTCGGCCGGCGTGTCCCGCTCGCCGCCGCGAGCAGGTGCAGGTCGTGATTACCGAGCACGGTGATCGCGCGGTCGCCGAGGTCGCGGACGAGGCGTAGCACTTCTAGCGACTTTGGCCCGCGGTTGACGAGATCGCCGACGAACCACAGGCGGTCGCGCGCGGGATCGAAGGCAATGCGATCGAGCAGCGCGCGCAGCTCGTCATGACAACCCTGGACGTCGCCGATCGCCCAGACCGCCATGTCAGCGCGAGGACAGGCAGCGGCTCATGTCGACGGTCGCGCGCACCAGCGCATCGACGATGCCGCGCTCGGTCGCCGAATGGCCGGCGTCAGGGATGATGCGCAGGTCGGCGCGCGGCCAGGCCTGGTGCAGCCGCCAGGCATTCTCGACCGGACAGACGACGTCATAGCGGCCATGGATGATGTGGCCGGGGATGTCGTTCAGGCGATGCGCGTCGCGGATCAGCTGGTCAGGTTCGAGGAAGGCGTCGTTGACGAAGTAATGGCATTCGATACGCGCGAGCGAGAGCGCGGTGAACGGTTCCGAGAAATGGTCGACGACCTCCTTGCGCGGCAGCAGCGTCGAGGTCTTCGCCTCCCAGCGCGACCACGCCTTCGCCGCGGCCATGCGCGCGATCTCGTCCTCGCCGGTCAGGCGGCGATGATAGGCATGCAGCAGGTCGCCGCGCTCGGCCTCCGGGATCGGCTTCAGGTACTCCTCCCAGTAGTCCGGGAACAACCGACTGGCGCCCTGCTGGTAGAACCAGTGGATCTCCTCGGGCCGGCACAGGAAGATGCCGCGCAGGATCAGGCCGAGCACGCGTTCGGGATGGGTCTCGGCATAGGCCAGCGCGAGCGTCGATCCCCACGAGCCGCCGAACAGCGCCCAGCGTTCGATGCCGAGATGCTCGCGGATGCGCTCCATGTCGGCGACCAGTTTCCAGGTGTCGTTGCCGCGCAGTTCGGCGTGAGGGGTCGAGCGGCCGCAGCCGCGCTGGTCGAACAGCACGACGCGCCAGCGTTCGGGATCGAAGAAGCGGCGGTGATACGGCTCGCAGCCGGCGCCCGGTCCGCCATGCACGAACACGATCGGGATTCCGTCCGGACTGCCGCATTCCTCGATATGGAGGACGTGCGGCGGGTCCGTTTCGAGGCTGTGCTTGACGTACGGCTTGATCGCCGGGAACAGCCCCATCATCAGGCCGTCTCCGCCCTGCCCTCATTGCGTTCGCCGATGATCGTGTTCATCAGCCTGAGCCCGCTGAACGCGTCCTTCGCGTAATGCACGAGGTCGCCGCGGGTATAGGCCTCGCGGCAATCGAGCTCGACATAGCGCCGCGTCAGCGCGGCGCCGCCGAGCAGCACCGGGATCTCGACATGCTGACGCTTCATCTCTTCGAGATTCTCACGCATGATGACCGTCGATTTCACCAGCAGACCCGACATGCCGATCGCATCGGCGCGATGCGTCTTCGCGGCCTCGAGGATGTTGGTGATCGGCTGCTTGATGCCGAGGTTGACGACCTTGTAGCCGTTGTTGGTCAGGATGATGTCGACGAGGTTCTTGCCGATGTCATGGACGTCGCCCTTGACCGTCGCCAGCACCAGAGTCCCCTTCTCGCTGCCCTCGACCTTCTCCATGAACGGTTCCAGAAAGGCCACGGCCGCCTTCATCGTCTCGGCCGACTGCAGCACGAACGGCAGCTGCATCTGGCCGGAGCCGAACAGCTCGCCGACGACCTTCATGCCGTCGAGCAGGAAGGTGTTGATGATATCGAGGGGAGAGTACTGCTCCATCGCCTTCTTCAGGTCCTCATCGAGTCCCTGCTTGTCGCCGTCGATGATGCGCTGTTTCAGTACTTCCTCGATGGTTTCCGGTCGTGACTTCGTTGCGGTGACCGACTTTACGTCCTTGAACAGATCGACGAAGTACAGCAACGGGTCACGGCCGTCGCGACGGTTGTTGAAGATCAGATCCTCGGCGGCCTCGCGATGGGCCTCGTCTATCTTGTGCAGCGGCACGATCTTCGACACGTGGATGATCGCAGACGTCATGCCGCGCTGCTGGGCATGATGCAGGAACACCGAGTTCAGCACATGACGCGCCGCGGCCGACAGCCCGAAGGAGATATTCGACAGACCGAGCAGGATCTGGCACTCCGGCAGTTCCTTCGAGATGCGCTCGATTGCCTTCAGGGTATTGATGCCGTGCTCGCGATCGTCCTCCATGCCGGTGCAGATCGTGAACGTCAGAGGGTCGAACATCAGGTCCGACGGCGGCAGGCCGTGCTTGTTTACCGCGAAGTCGTAGAGGCGGTGCGCGACCTCGAGCTTGCGGTCGACGCCCTTGGCCATGCCTTCCTCATCGATGGTCAGCGCGACCACCGCGGCGCCGTACTTCTTCGCGAAGCCGAGCACCTTTTCCGCTTTTTCCTCGCCGTCCTCGAAGTTGATCGAGTTGATGATGCTCTTGCCGCCGAGCAGCTTCAGCGCGGTCTCGATGACCGGCGACTCGGTGGAGTCGATGACCAGCGGCACGGTGATCTGGCCGCGATAGCGGGTCACCACCTCGCGCATGTCGGAGTCCTCGGGGCGGCCGACATAGGCAACGCAGACATCGAGCGCGTGCGAACCCTCGCGCACCTGTTCGCGGCCGATCCCGACCAGCGCGTCCCAGTTTTCCTCGCCGAGCAGCTCGCGGAACTTCTTCGAGCCGTTGGCGTTGGTGCGCTCACCGACCGCGAACACCGCATTCTCCTGGCGCAGCGGCACGCTGCTATACAGCGAAGTGACCGCCGGCGTCAGCGTGACCGCTCGCGCTCGCGGCGCCTTGTCCGCTCGCGCGTCGAGCATTTCGCGCAGGCGGCGGATGTGCTCCGGCGTCGTGCCACAGCAGCCGCCGATCAGGTTGACACCATCCTCATCGACGAAGCGCTGCTGCCAATCAGCCAGCTCGTCAGGGCCGAGCGCGTACTCGGTCTTGCCGTCGACCAGCATCGGCAGGCCGGCATTCGGCATCACCGAGATCAGCCCCGGCCAGTTCTCGCCGAGATAGCGCACATGCTCGGCCATCTCGGATGGACCGGTCGCGCAGTTGAGTCCGATCGCGTCGACGTCCATCGCGGCGAGCGCGGTGACCGCGCAGCCGATATCGGAGCCGACCAGCATCGTACCGGTGGTCTCGATCGTGACCTGGGCGAAGATCGGGATATCCTCGCGGCCCTTTTCGGCACGCGCGCGCTTGCAGGCATTCGCCGCGGCCTTCATCGTCAGCAGGTCCTGGTTGGTTTCGAGCAGGAATGCGTCGATGTCGCCGTCGATCAGACCGCGCGCCTGTTCGTAATAGGATTCCTCGAGCGTGTCATAACCGATATGACCCAGACTCGGCAGCTTGGTGCCCGGCCCCATCGAACCAATTACGTAACGCGGCCAGTCCACGGTCTCGAACTCGTCGGCGACCTCGCGGGCGAGCGCAGCGGCCAGCCGGTTCAGCTCGTAAGTCTGCTCGACGAGGTCGAATTCGGCGAACACGACCTTGTTCGCGCCGAAGGTGTTGGTCTCGACGCAATCGGCGCCGGCCGCGAAATAGGTGCGGTGCATCTGGCGAACGAAGTCCGGGCGGGTCTGGCAGAGGATCTCGGAACAGTTCTCGAGACCGAGGAAGTCCTTGTCGACATCCCAGTCCTCGGCCTGGATCAGCGTGCCGGTGCCGCCGTCGCACAGGAGTACGCGGCGCTTCAGTCGATCGATGAATTTTTCCTTGCTCACAAGTGTGTTACCCCGAGTCGAATGGTCCGGGCGAGGGCATTTCAATCCCTGATGAGGGAGATTCCTGGGACACGAAGCGGATCACCCGGCAGATTCCGGTCACTCCGACTGACGCATGGCTGTGCCTGTCTCACACGGACCGTGTGATAATGCGGTTTTTGTCTGATTCAGGCATTCTAGCACATTGCTTACGAAATTTTTCCGATGCGCGGCTTCCTGCTGAAACTGTTCCTGCGTTTGTGCGCCCTCTTGCCCCTGCGTGGCGCGCAGGCGACCGGCGCGGCAGTCGGCCGTTTGTTGACGCTGTTCCCGAATCGCGCCCGCGAGGTCACCCGCCGCAACATCGACGCCTGCCTGCCTGAACTGAGCGCCGGCGAACGGCAACGGCTCGCTGATCGTTCGCTGACCGAGACCGGCAGGACGGTGACCGAGATGGGGGCATTGTGGTACTGGCCGCCGGCACAGGCGCTGGCGCTGGTCACCGGGGACAGCGGGCGTGAAGCGATCGACGCGGCGCTGGCGCAAGGGCGCGGAGTCGTGCTGGCATCACCGCATCTCGGTAACTGGGAGATGACCGGACTCTATTGTTCGTCGCTGTACACGATGACGAGCCTGTATCGACCACCGCGCATCCGCGAGATCGATACCTTCATGCAACAGGCGCGGGAACGCGCGGGCGCGAGGCTGGTGCCGGCCAACGCAGCCGGCGTACGCGCGCTCTATCGCGCGCTGGAACAGGGTGAGGTCGTCGGCATCCTGCCCGACCAGGAACCCGGACGGGGCGGCGGTATTTTTGCCGACTTCTTCGGCGTCCCGGCCTACACGATGACGCTGATCGGGCGGCTGGTGAAACGCACCGGGGCGCCGGTATTCTTTACCTGGGCAGAGCGCTTGCCGGGCGGGCGTGGCTTTCATGTCCATTTCGCGCCCGCCGACGACATCGATGCGCAGGCGCCGATCGAGGCGATTACCGCGGCGATCAATGCCGGCGCCGAGGCCTGTATCCGCACGATCCCGGCGCAGTACCAGTGGAGCTACAAGCGCTTCAATACCCGCCCCGACGGCAGCAAGACCTTCTACTGAAGCGCCGCCGCTCAGGCACGCTTGCGCGCGACGATCATGGCCTCGTTCCTGAGTCCGCGGCGGATATCGCCGGCATCCCGTTCCTCGCGATAGACCAGCAGTTCGAGCGCGGCGAACAATTCGAGCAGCTCGCCGTCGGCAAGCAGGAAATCCGGATTCGACGGGCCGGCGTCACTGACCTTGCTGCGGGTGAAGGTCTGGTAATAGACCAGCCCGCCGGGACGCAAGGCTTCGATGATCGCCGGCACCAGCCCGCGCTCGAGATAATGCGCAACGACGATGACGTCGCAGCTCGAGGGCTCCGGGGCAGACGCGGTCATGTCACGCGCCTCGGCAGCGAGGGTCAGCTCGTTCGCGCGCGCATAGTCGTTGATGCGCTCGACGACGACCGGCGAGAGGTCCCAGGCGCGGGCGCGGAAACCGCCGCGCGCGAGCATGACGGCATTGCCGGCCAGCCCGCAGGCAATTTCAAGGGCGTCACCCCCCGCGGGCAGCAAGTGCGCGTTTTCCTCGAGGACCCGGCTCGGCGTGGCCGGGAATTCCCGGGCCTTGCTGTAGATCGCGTCCCACTTCCCTCGCGCGTCTTCCATGCACTCGTCCCCCTTGGTCATTTTTTCCAGAATTCCGGCATGAACAACACCAGCAGCGTAAAGATCTCGAGGCGTCCGAGCAGCATCGCGAAACACAGCACAGACTTCGCGAAGTCGTTGATCCCGGCGTAGGTCACCGCAACCTGGCCGAGGCCGGGGCCGAGGTTGTTGATGCAGGCGGCCACCGCGGAGAATGCGGTGATCAGGTCGAGGCCGCTCGCGGCCAGCAGCAGGGACATGATACAGAAGCAGGCGATATACAGCGAGAAGAAGCCCCAGACGGCATCGATGACATCGCCACGCAACGACTTGCCGCCGACCTTGACCTGAAACCAGCCGTTTGGATGGATCAGGCGGCGGATCTCGCGCAGGCCCTGCTTGACCAGCAGGAGGACGCGAATGACCTTGAGCCCGCCGCCGGTCGAACCGGCGCAGGCGCCGGCAAAGCTCGCCATCAGCAGCAGCAAGGTCAAAAACGGGGGCCAGTGATCGTAATCGGAGGTGGTGAAACCGGCGGTCGACGCGATCGATACTGCCTGGAACATGCCGTGGATCACCGCCTCATCGAGCGTCTGAAACAGATTGTTGAAATAGAGTGTGGCGATCGCAATTACGGCGACGGCCGCGAGGATCATGGCGTAGACGCGGAACTCGGCATCGTCGAGATACGGACGCAGGCTGACGCGACGCCAGGCGAGGAAATGCAGCGCGAAATTCGCGCCGGCCAGCACCATGAATACCGTGGCGACGAGTTCTATGGCGCCGCTGCTGAAATAGCCGAAGCTCTCGTCATGGGTCGAAAAGCCTCCGAGCGAGACCGTCGAAAAGCTGTGCGCGACTGCGTCGAACACGCTCATGCCGGCAGCCCAGTAGGCCGCGGCGCAGGTGACGGTAATACCGAGATAGAGATACCACAGGACCTTGGCTGTCTCGGTGATGCGCGGCGTCAGTTTGGTATCCTTGATCGGTCCCGGCGTCTCCGCGCGATACAGCTGCATGCCACCGATACCGAGCATCGGCAGGATCGCGACGGCGAGGACGATGATGCCCATGCCGCCGAGCCATTGCAGCTGCTGGCGATAGAACTGCACTGATTCGGGCAATACGCCGATGCCGGTGATCACCGTTGCGCCGGTGGTCGTCAGCGCGGACATCGACTCGAACAACGCGTCTACCGGCGTCAACCCGACACCGAACAGGAACGGCGCCGCACCCACCAGTGCGAGCGAGGTCCACATCGTGACCACGACGACGAAGCCGTCGCGCAGGCGCAACTCGGCGCGATGCCGGCGCGCCGGCAGCCACAACGCGATCCCAACGGCCAGAGTCGCGGCAAAGCAGGCAAGGAAGACCGTGACGATCGATTCGTCACTGAACCATGCAATCGCAAGCGGAGGCAGCAGCGACAGGCTGAACAGCGCGAGCATGAAGCCGGCGAGGCGCTGGATGACCCGCAGCTGCATCAGAAGAAGGTAACGCCGACCTGGAACAGGCGCTCGACCTCTCCGATGCGCTTTTTGTCGACGAGGAACAGAATGACATGGTCCTCGGCCTCGATGACGGTGTCATGATGCGCCATCAGCACCTCTTCGCCGCGCACGATCGCGCCAATCGTGGTCCCGGCCGGCAGGCGGATATCGCCGACTGCGCGGCCGACGACGTTCGATGACTTGCTGTCACCATGGGCTACGGCCTCGATCGCCTCGGCGGCGCCGCGTCGCAGCGAATGGACGACGACGACATCTCCGCGGCGCACATGCGCCAGCAGGCTGCCGATCGTCGACAGGTGGGGCGATATCGCGATATCGATTTCGCCGCTCTCGACCAGGTCGACATAGGCCGGGCGATTGATCAGCGAGATCACCTTGCGCGCGCCGAGCCGCTTCGCGAGCATCGCCGACAGGATGTTGGCCTCGTCGTCATTGGTGACCGCGCAGAATACATCGGTCTTCTCGATGTTCTCCTCCAGCAACAGCTCCTCATCGGCGGCATCGCCATGCAGCACCAGGGTGCGGTTGAGTACTTGCGATATCTCCTGCACGCGGACCGGATTGTGCTCGATCAACTTGACCTGGCAGCGGCTCTCGAGCGCCTCGGCGAGGCCCTTGCCGATATTGCCGCCACCGACCAGGATCAGCCGCCGCACATCTCTTTCCAGCTTGCGCAGCTCGCTCATCACCGCAAGGATGTCTCTGGCGGCGGCGATGAAGAAGACCTCGTCATCGACCTCGATGACGGTGTCGCCCTGGGGGATGATCGGCGCGCCGCGGCGGAAGATCGCGGCGACGCGGGTCTTGATGCCCGGCATATGCTCGCCCAGCTCACGCAGCTCATGGCCTACCAGCATCCCGCCGTAGAGCGCGCGCACCGCGACCAGGCGCACGCGACCGCCGGCGAAGTCGAGCACCTGCAGCGCGCCGGGATACTCGATCAGCCGCTGAATCTGGTCGATGACGACCTGCTCCGGGCTGATCAGCATATCGATCGGCAATGCCTCCTGGGTGAACAGCTGGGAATAGGCCATGTAGTCGCGAGCGCGCACGCGCGCAATCTTTGTCGGTGTATGGAACAGCGTGTAGGCGACCTGGCAGGCGACCATGTTGGTCTCGTCGCTGCTGGTCACTGCGATGACCATATCGGCATCGTCGGCGCCGGCGCGCCGCAACACCTCGGGATGCGATGCCTGGCCGGTCACGGTACGCAGATCGAAACGGTCCTGCAGGTCCTGCAAGCGCTTCGAATCCGTATCGACAACGGTGATGTCATTGGCCTCGCGGGCAAGATTCTCTGCGACCGAGGCGCCGACCTGACCCGCGCCAAGGATGATGATCTTCATCGCGTCAGTCCTGTTCGGATCGTGGCTTGATGCCGAGGGAACGCAGCTTCCGGTACAGGTGGGTGCGCTCGATGCCGGCACGCTGCGCGACCTCGGCGATGTTGCCACCGACAACGCCCATCTGGTACTCGAAATAGGCCTTCTCGAATGCCATACGGGCGGCGCGCAACGGCGCGTCAAAGGCGACCGGGATCTCCGCCGCATGCTGTCCCGACAGACCCAGCGCCTGTTCGACATCCGCCTCGCTGATCTCGTCGTTGACGACGAGTATCAGCAGGCGCTGCACCAGGTTCTTCAGCTCGCGGACGTTGCCGGGCCAGTGATAGGCGCACAACCGTTTCCTGGCGCCTGCGCTGATGCTGCGCGTGGACAGATGCTCCTGTTCGGCGAACAGATCGATGTAGTAATCGAGGATCTCCGGCACGTCCTCGCTATGCTCGCGCAGAGGCGGTATTTTCAGCGGCACGACATTGAGCTGGTAATAGAGATCCTCGCGGAAGCGGCCCGCCTCGATATATTCCTCGATATCGCGATGGGTCGCGGCGACGACACGGGCATCGAAGTGCACAGGTTCACGGCCGCCGACACGGATGAAAGAGCGGTTCTCGAGCGCGCCGAGCAGCTTGGCCTGCACTGCGGGATCCATGTCGGCGATCTCGCTCAGAAAGAGCGTGCCTCCGTTGGCCTGTTCGAGGTAGCCATAGAAGACGCCGCTGCCGTGCTCGGAGCCGAACAGCGCGACCGCGGCGTTGTCGTCGCTGATCGCGGAGACTCCGGCCTCGACAAACGGGCCTTCTCGGCGCGGGCTGCTGTAATGCAGGTAGCGCGCAAGCAACTCCTTGCCGCTGCCCGGCTCGCCGCTGATCAGGACCCAGGCATTGTGCCTGGCGATGCGCTCGACCTGCGCACGCAAGTCGTTCATGACCCGGCTGCTGCCGATCGGCTCGGCCAGCGGCTGTGACAGCCGGCGCAGATCGACGTTCTCGCGCTGGAGACGATCAACCTCGAGCGCCCGCTGCACGACCAGCAGCAGCTTCGACAGGGACAGCGGCTTTTCGATGAAGTCATAGGCGCCGAGCCGGGTCGCCTCGACCGCGGTCTCGATCGTGCCATGACCGGAGATCATGATCACCGGGGCGTCGAACCCGTCCTGCTGCGTCCACTCGCGCAACAGCGTGATGCCGTCGGTGTCCGGCAGCCAGACATCCATCAGCACGATATCCGGTCGCCGCAACCGCCGCGCCCGCCGCGCGTCCTCGGCGGTCTCGGCGACGCTGACCTCGTAACCCTCGTCGACGAGGATCTCACGGACGAGATCGCGAATATCGCGTTCGTCGTCGATTACCAGCACATGTGCGCCCATCATTCCGCCTGCCTTGTATAGCCCTGTTGGTGGTCTTCGCTGTCGTCCTGCAAGTTCTCTACCGGGAAGCGGAGGATGATCAGCGCGCCGCCCTGGTCGGAGTTTTCCGCACGCACACTGCCACCATGCTCCTCGACGATCTTTTTCACGATCGCGAGGCCGAGCCCGCTGCCCTTGCGCTTGGTCGTGATATACGGCTCGAAGAAACGGCCGAGCATGTCGGGCGGGAGTCCCGGCCCATTGTCCTCTATGCGCATCTCGGCGGTCCTGACGCCGGCCTCCACCAGGGCAGCAGTGCGAATCGCGATTACGCAATCCTGCCCCGGTTTCGCCGCTTCCAGCGAGTTTTTTATCAGGTTATGGAGCAATTGGCGAATCCGGCCGGAATCGACCCGAATACGCGGCAAGCCGGGATCGAGTTCGGTCATGAAACGGGCGCGCGCATCCTCACCGCGATAGAGGTCGAGCACCTCATCGACGATCCGGTTCAGGTCCTGTGACTTCAAGCGCAATTGCGGCACACGCGCATACTCGGCAAAGGCCTTGACCATCTCCTTCATGACCTCGACCTGCTCGACGATCGTATGCGTCGAGCGGTCGAGGACCTCGGCGTCCTCGAGCTTCATGCTCCTGAGATACTTGTGGCGCAGGCGTTCTGCCGACAGCCGGATCGGTGTCAGCGGATTCCTGATCTCGTGCGCGAGCCGGCGCGCGACCTCGCCCCAGGCGGCGTCGCGCTGGGCCTGTACCAGTGCGGTGACGTCGTCGACGACCAGCACATGCCCGCCCCATTCATGTTCGGCGCCGCTGAGGGAGACGCCACCGCACATCAGTACCTGGCGGCCGGCAGGCCCGTAGATGACGACTTCGTGACGCCAGTCGTCGGCGGTCGGTGTGAGGTGCGGGCGGATCGCGTCGAACAGCGGCCTCAGGTGACGGTGATCGTTGCCGACGGAGACCAGCGGCTTGCCGATGTACTGGCGCAGACTGACGCCGAGGATCTGGCCTGCGGCAAGATTCACGGTGCGGATGATGCGATGTCGATCGAGCGTCAGCACGCCCGACGACAAGCGGCCGAGCACTGCCTGGAGGTAGGCGCGCTCACTCTCCGCCTGTTGCTGGCTCTGCGCCGCGGCGTCGCGCGCGGTCGCGAGCCGCCGCGTCATGTCATTGAAAGACTTGACGAGGAATCCGAGCTCATCAGTCGAGTGCTGCGGCAACTGGCGGTCATAGTCGCCGGAGGCGACCGCGCGCGTGCCGATCGCGAGCACGCGAATAGGCGCGACCAGGCGGCGTGCGGAGATGAACGCCGCCCATACCGCGCACAGCAGGCTCAGCAGCAACACCAGCGACAGCGTCAGCATGAAGCTGTATTTCAGCGGGCCGCGCAGAAACGCGAGCTGCTTGTAGCGCGTTGCGGCGCCATCGACGCTGTCGGCGAGCGCGGTCATGTGAGCGGACACCGGATACAGGGCCTGCAGGATGCGCGGGTCCTCGACCGGACTCATTACCGGAAGTTCGAGCACGATGCGGATGTAGAGGTCGAAATCGCCGACCGGATCGAGGCCGACATAGCTCGTGCCCTGGCGCACCTGGCGCAGGATCGCCTCGGACGGCAGTAACGGCAGGATTGCCAGCGGGTTGGCGCTGCTGAACGCGATGATATGACCGTTGCCGCGCAACAGTGTCAGTTCGTGGGCATCGTTCTGCACGCGCAGATCGTTCAGCATGATCGCCGCCTGTGAGGACGGCATCAGCGACAGCGAGCCGCTGATCTGGTTGGTACGGCGCAGATACTCCCGCTTGCGGTCATCGAGCGAGATGCGGCTCAGCTCGAGGGCGTCATCGAAGGCATGTTCGATACGGACATCGAACCAGCTGTCGATGCCACGCTGGATGAAGTCGATCGAGAAGTAATAGACCACCGACACCGGCGCCAGCGCGATGATCACGAAGCTCAGCAGCAGACGGACTGTCAGCCGCGAACCCGCGGCGCCACTGCGGTAATGACGCACCAGCCGCGCCAGATTCGCGATGATGAGCACGACCAGGGTGACGAGACCGAGCAGGTTGACGAGCAGCAGTACCAGGTAGAGCCGGCCGAAGGCCTCGGTGTTGCGGGTCGCGACGCCCATCAGGTACAGAGATGCCAGCAGTAACACCGACAGCGCAATGATCGGCAGGACGCCGCTGGTGAGCCGGCTCAGGCTCAGAGCGGCCATTCATGCCACTCGCTGGCGAGGCGCCAGTCCGGCGACACCAGCGCGATCAGCCGTAGCGGTCCCGGCAATGCGCTGGTGTCCACCCACGCCTGCAGGCGGGCGAGGTAATGCTGGTTCGGTTGCAACAGATTGGCGTCGATCAGCGGCAGGCTGGTGACCGTCCCCAGCGCAGCGAGCGCCTCGACAAAGCCGGGATAGTTGTGCTGATTGCCGACGTTGACGTTGCGCACGACGTACTGGCGGGTCAGCGCGTGGTAGCTGATCTGGTAACGCTGCTCTAGCGCGGCGATCTTCTCGCTCCACAGCCATGGTCGCTCGCGAACGATCTCGATCGAGAGCACGATCGTCAGCGGCACCCCCTCCTCGAGCGCCTCGATGATCTGCTGGCTGAAGACATAGTCGATGCGGGCGCCGAGATAGTGCACCTCGTCGCGCAGGGTCGTGGCCGACTCGACGATACAGATGCCGGGTTCGGGGGCCGCCACCGCGACATCGTCGGACTGCGCCGGTGCCGCGAGCGTGGCCGTCAGCACCATCAGTCCGCCCCTGAACCAGGCCGTGCCGATCATGTCACCGCCCCGCTGCCGGCGGCGCGGCGCAGGCGGGCATAGTAGAAACCGTCCATGCCGTCTTCGCCCGGCAGGATCTGGCGCCCGGACGCAAGCGCCCGTCCCCAGCCCGCGTCGAGGGTGTCCGCCCGCGCCTCGGGGTGCCGGGCGAGAAATCCGCGTATCTGCTCAGCATTCTCGGTATGAATAATAGAGCATGTCGCATACAAGAGCACCCCGTCATCGGCGAGCATCTTCCAGGCCATTTCCAGCAGCTGCGCTTGCGTCCGCGCCAGCGCGGGGAGATCGGCGGCGCGCCTGAGCCGCTTGATGTCCGGATGGCGGCGGATCACCCCGCTCGCCGAACAGGGGGCATCGAGCAGGATACGGTCGAACGGCTCGCCGTGCCACCATGCGCTGCTGTCGGCCGTGGCATCGGCGCAGACCCGTTCTGCAGTGAGGCCGAGGCGCTCGAGGTTCTCGCCTACCCGGCGCAGGCGGGCGTCATCGTGATCGACCGCGACGACACCGGCGAGTCGCGGCTCGGTCTCGAGCATATGACAGGTCTTCCCCCCGGGCGCCGCGCACAGGTCAAGCACGCGCTGGCCGGGGCGCAGCCCGAGCAGGCCGGCGGCGAGCTGGCCGGCGGCATCCTGCACCGATACCCGCCCCTCGGCGAAACCCGGCAGGCGCGCGACGTCGATGGCTTGCGCCAGGCAGACCGCCGCGGGCGCGTGCGGCGACGGCGTCGCTTCGATGCCGTCCTGTGCCAACACCGCAAGATAGTCGTCGCGCGTCGTCCGCGCGAGATTGACGCGCAGCCACATCGGCGGCCGCGCGTTGTTTGCGGCCATGATCGCGCGCCAGTCGTCCGGCCAGTCGGCGCGGATCCGCTCGAACAGCCAGCGTGGATGCGCGCAGGCATTGGCGTCGTCGGTATCGACCGCCGCGGCGATCACCTGCCCCTCGCGCTGAAAGCGCCTGAGCACCGCGTTGACGAGGCCGCGCGCCCACGGCTTGCCGAGCGCAGCGGTTGCATCGACACTGCCGGCGACCGCGGCATGGGGCGGGATCCGGGTCTCGATCAGCTGATAGAGACCGGCAAGGACGAGACAATGAATGTCGCGGTCACGCGGCGCGAGCGGCTTGCGCAGCAGGCGCTCGGCGATCGCATCGAGCCGCGGCCAGCCACGCAATACGCCGTAGCAGAGGTCCTGCGCCAGCGCGCGGTCGCGCGGATCGTCGAGCTCGGCGAGCATCGGCGGCAGCGCGGCGGCGAGCGAGCGGCCATCTTCGAACACCCGGGCCAGGATCCGCGCCGCGGCGCCGCGCGCATCCATCGCTCAGCGGACGCCGGTCGCCGCGAGCGGGTGCGCGTTGAGAAAATCGCCGACCGCGATGCGGCGGCCGCCGGCGAGCTGGATCTCGAGCAGGCGCAGGACGCCGTCGGCGGTCGCGATATCGATGCCGTCGCGCGTCGCGCGCAGGATCGTTCCCGGCGGCGCGGCGTCGCCTTCGGGCAGGGCCAGCGCGCGCCAGACACGGACGCGTCCATAGCTGCCGAGCGTTGTGAACGCGACCGGCCAGGGATCGAAGGCGCGCACCTTGCGCGCGAGCACCTCGGCGGGCTCACACCAGTCGAGCTCGGCCTCGGCCTTGTCGAGCTTGTCGGCATAGGTCGCGAGGCCGTCATCCTGGGGTTCGCCGCGCAAGGCCGCGTCGCCGATACGTGCGAGCACTGCCTCGAGCGCATCGGCGCCGAGCCTGGCGAGGCGATCGTGCAGGCTGCCGGCGGTGTCGTCTTCGCGAATCCCGCAAACGCGGCGCTCGAGCATCGCGCCGGTGTCGAGGCCCTCGTCCATCTGCATGATCGTGATGCCGGTCTCGCGATCGCCGGCGAGGATCGCACGCTGGATCGGCGCCGCGCCGCGCCAGCGCGGCAACAGCGAGGCGTGGATGTTGATACAGCCGAATCGGGGGATGTCGAGCACCGCGCGCGGCAGGATCAGGCCATAGGCAACGACGACGAGCAGGTCCGGTGCGAACGCACGCAGTGACGCCTGGATATCGGCCTTCTTCAGGGAGCGCGGCTGCAGCACTTCGATGCCGTGGCGCCCGGCCAGCGCCTTGACCGGCGACGGGCGCAGCCGTCGACCGCGGCCGGCGGGACGGTCCGGCTGGGTCAGCACGGCGATCGGGACATTGCCGCCGCTGATCAGCGCATCGAGCGCCACCGCGGCGAACTCCGGGGTACCGGCAAACACGATGCGCAGGCCGCGCGCCCGGTTGTCCGTCATCACATCGTCCGCAGCCGGCGCTTGTCGAGCTTCTTGCGAATCCGCTGGCGCTTGATCTCGGTCAGGTAGTCGACGAAGAGCTTGCCGTCGAGGTGGTCGATCTCGTGCTGGATGCAGACCGCGAGCAGCCCCTCGGCCTCGAGCTCGAAGGGCCGGCCATCGCGGTCCAGCGCCTGCACCCGGATGCGCCCGGCGCGCTCGACCGGTTCGTAGATACCCGGCACGGACAAACAGCCCTCGTCCGTCTTCTGATGCCCGGAAGCGTCCTCGATGAACGGGTTGATCAGGCAGATCGGTGCTGTACGATCCTCGCTTATATCCACTACGATCAATCGCTTGCAGACATCGACCTGGACCGCGGCGAGACCGATGCCGGGGGCCTCGTACATGGTCTCGAACATGTCGTCGATGAGCTTGCGGAGGGCGTCGTCGACCTGCCCGACCGGCTCTGCCTTGCGCCGTAGCCGGGGGTCTGGGTAATGCAGGACAGGTAACAGGGCCATCTGGGGATCCGGGTCGATTTGAGATGCAGGACCTTAATATCCGTTGCAATGCGCCGATAACCACTCGTCGACGGATCAATTCTAAGGCAAGTCTGATGTCAAACAAACACCTGATTCTCAAGTCGATACTGCTGCTCGCGCTGGTCCTCGGCGGTCCCGCCGCGGCCGACGTCGTCCGCCTGGCCCCCGACGCCCCGGACCGCCACGTCGTCGTCAAGGGCGATACCCTGTGGGACATCTCGGCACGCTTCCTCGCCGACCCGTGGCTGTGGCCCGAGATCTGGCATATCAACCCGGCGATCGGCAATCCCCACCTTATATATCCGGGTGATGTGATCTATCTCGAATTCGTCGAGGGGCGGCCGGTGCTGCGCCTCGAACGCAGCGAGCCGGCGATGCGGACCGTGCGCCTGTCGCCGAGCGCGCGCATCACCCCGCTCGACACCGCCGTGCCGACGATCCCCTATGACGCGATCGGCCAGTTCCTGAAATACCCGCGCATCGTCACCCTGGACGAGCTCGACAACAGCGGCTACATCATCGCCAGCAGCGAGGACCGCCTGATCAGCGGCAGCGGCAACCGGGTCTACGCCCGCGGCCTGCCCGACGACGACGTCGATCGCTACGCCATCGTCCGCCGCGGCGAGGTCTACCGCAATCCGCTGAACAAACGGGACATCCTCGGTTACGAGGCGCTCCACGTCGGCTATGTCACGGTGACGCGGAGCGGCGATCCGGCGACCCTGCTGATCACCCAGTCCGACCGCGAGGTCCTGATCGGCGACCGCCTGCTGCCGGTCGAGGACGACGAGATCAGCCAGCACTTCCTGCCGCGCGCGCCCGGCGACGAAATCGACGGCCACATCATCTCGGTGCTCGACGGCATCTCCCGCATCGGCCAGTACCAGGTCGTCGCGCTCGACAAGGGCCGCGATGACGGCCTCGAGATCGGCCATGTACTGTCGGTATGGCAGAGCGGCGCCGTCGTGCGCGACAACATCGGCCCGCGCCGCAATGGTCGCAGCGTCCAGCTGCCCGACGAACGCGCCGGCACGGTGATGCTGATACGGCTGTTCGACCGCGTCAGCTACGCGCTGGTCATGGAGGCGACCCGCGACCTGAAGCTGCTCGACAAGGTCAAGCAGCCCTGACAGGCTGCCGAGAAGGCCCGCCGGGTTTGCGCAGCGAAGTCAAGCGCAGCCTCGCCGGAGCCCGAAGGGTGCCGCGAAGCGGCAGCGAGGCGAGCCATTCGCGGAGAAAACCCGGCGGGCCTTCTCAGCATTCTCAGCAGCCTGTCAGATCACCCAAAGAAGGAACGAGGACATGTCATGGACGACATCCCCTTCTGGCTCGCGCTGGCGCGGGTACGCGGTCTCGGGCCGGTGCAGTGCCGGACACTGCTCGATCGCTACGGCAACCCGCGCCGGCTGTTCGATGAGGCCCCGCGCGACCCTGAGATCCGGCAAGCGCTCTCCGCCACGACCCTCGACGCACTGATCCGGCCCGACTGGGCCGCGGTCGAGCGCGACCTCGCCTGGCTTTCCGAACCCGCCCATCACGCCCTCACACCCGCCGACCCGCGCTATCCCGCCCTGCTGAGTGAGATCCCCCAACCGCCGCTGGTACTCTTCGTCGACGGCGATCCCGCCGTGATCGGCCGTCCCCAGCTGGCGATCGTCGGCAGCCGCAATCCGACGGCGGCCGGCCGCGACACCGCGCATGCCTTCGCGGCCGATCTCGCCCGCCACGGCCTCGTGGTCACCAGCGGGCTCGCGATCGGCATCGACGGCGCCGCCCACGAAGGGGCGCTCGAGGGCGGTGGCCTGACTGTCGCAGTCGCCGCGACCGGGCTCGATCGCGTCTATCCGGTCCGTCATGCGGGACTCGCCGAACGGATTCGCGCGGCGGGCGCGCTGGTCTCCGAGTTTCCGCCCGGCCAGCGCCCGGCGCCGGGGCTTTTCCCGAGACGCAACAGGATCATAAGCGGGCTCAGCCTGGGTACGCTGGTGGTCGAGGCCAATCCGAAGAGCGGCTCCCTGATCACCGCCCGCGCCGCGACCGAACAGGGTCGCGAGGTGTTCGCGATCCCGGGCTCGATCCACAACCCCTGCGCCCGCGGCTGCCACCTGCTGATCCGCCAGGGTGCGAAACTGGTTGAATGTACCGGTGACATTCTGGAAGAATTGGAACCAATGGCCTGCGCCGCACTCGAAATGGTACAGGGCGCCGCAGGCGCCACCCCTCACACCCCGCCGCGGGAGACGGCTGCCGGGTTCACGGCAGGGATTCTGGAACAAATCGATTTCGCGCCGACGACGATTGATACACTGACAGCGAGGACCGGACAACCCGCGGAACGGCTCTACCCCGTCCTGCTCGATCTGGAACTGTCTGACCTGATCACCCAAGCGCCTGGCGGAGGATATATGCGCCGCCCGGCGAGGAGCTGATGCGAAACGATGCTCGACGTACTGCTCTATCTGTTCGAACACTACATGGATGAAGGCCGCGAGGTGCCGAATGACGAGGCGGTGCTGAAAGGCGTGCTGAAGGACGCCGGCTTTCCGCAGGCCGAGATCAACAAGGCCTTCCTCTGGCTCGAGGACCTGGTGCAGCAGGGCGGCGGCGAGGCCCAGCAACGCAACTCGTTCCGGATCTATTCCCCGAAGGAACTCGGCCGCCTCGACAGCGAATGCCGCGGTTTCCTGCTGACGCTGGAACAGTGCGGCGTCGTCACTCCACAGGCACGCGAGATCATCATCGAACGCGCGATGGCGCTCGACCTCGAGGACATCGACCTCGACAAGTTCCGGCTCATCGCGATGATGGTGCTCGCCAACCAGTCCGGCAACGAAGACCTCCAGGAGTGGATCGAGACCCTGGTCTTCGACTTCAGCCCCGACCTCCAGCACTGACCCCGGGATTTTGTTAAGCAACTGAGTTTCGTCGAATATATCCCGTTCCCCCCGCGCGGTTGCGGGGTATCTCCGCACATCCCGCTGAACCATCCCGCCATTTTCGGCGTCACAGGAAGGACTGGCGCCGGTATCCGTCCGATTGACGTGAGGCGCCTCAAGATTGCAGCCTGACTGACGAAACTGTTTTGACATCGTTCGTATTAGCCATCAAGATAGCCCGCCACCGGGCCATGATATGGCAGCCAGGGTATTGAAAAGGCATGGGAAAGAATCTCGTCATCGTTGAATCGCCGGCGAAGGCCAAGACCCTGAAGAAGTATCTGGGCAAGGGCTACGACGTCCACGCGTCCTACGGACACGTGCGCGACCTGCTGCCGAAGGAAGGCGCGGTCGACCCGTCGCATGATTTCGCGATGAAGTACCAGACCATCGAAAAGAACAACAAGCACGTCGACACGATCTGCAAGGCCGCGAAGGCCGCCGACGCGCTCTGGCTCGCGACCGACCCGGATCGCGAGGGTGAGGCGATCTCCTGGCACCTGCAGGAGATCCTCAAGGGCAAGAAGCTGCTCAAGGACAAGCCGGTCCACCGCATCGTATTCCACGAGATCACGAAGAACGCTGTGCAGGAGGCGCTGAAGCACCCGCGCGACGTGTCGATGAATCTCGTCAACGCGCAGCAGGCGCGGCGCGCGCTCGATTATCTCGTCGGCTTCAATCTGTCGCCGCTGTTGTGGAAGAAGATCCGCCGCGGGCTGTCGGCCGGCCGCGTGCAGAGCCCGGCGCTGCGCCTGATCGTCGAGCGCGAACTGGAGATCGAGGCCTTCCAGTCGCAGGAATACTGGACCATCGAGGCCGAGACCACGAAGGACGGCGAGTCCTTCCGCGCCAGGCTGACCCATCACCAGGGCGAAAAACTCTCGCAGTTCAGCATCACCAGCGAACCGCAGGCGAGCAAGGTCGAGAAGGCGCTGATCAAGGGCGCGAAGGGCCAGCTCACCGTCATCGACGTCGAGAAGAAACAGCGCAAGCGCAATCCGGCCGCGCCGTTCATCACCTCGACGCTGCAGCAGGAGGCCGCGCGCAAGCTCGGCTTCACCGCGCAGCGCACGATGCGCACCGCGCAGCAGCTCTATGAAGGCATCGACACCGGCGACGGCGCGGTCGGCCTGATCAGCTACATGCGTACCGACTCGGTCAATCTCGCCAACGAGGCCCTCGACGAGATCCGCAAGCTGATCGTCGAACGCTACGGCAAGGACAAGCTGCCGGCCGAGGTCCAGACCTACAAGACCAAGTCGAAGAATGCGCAGGAGGCCCACGAGGCAATCCGCCCGACTTCGGTGTTCATCGACCCCGACTCGGTCAAGCAGCACCTGAACGCCGACCAGTACAAACTCTATCGCCTGATCTGGCAACGCACCGTCGCCTGCCAGATGATCCCGGCGACGATCAACACCGTCGGCGTCGATCTCGAGGGCGGCAAGGGCGACATCTTCCGCGCGACCGGCTCGACGATCGTCGATCCCGGCTTCATGGCCGTCTATCGCGAGGACGTCGACGACAGCAAGGAAAATGACGATCAGCAGAACCTGCTGCCCGAAATGGTCAAGGGCGACCGGATCGCGATCGAAAAGATCATCACCGAACAGCACTTCACCGAGCCGCCGCCGCGCTATACCGAGGCGAGCCTGATCAAGACACTGGAAGAACACGGCATCGGCCGCCCGTCGACCTACGCGTCGATCATCGCGACGCTGCAACAGCGCGAATATGTCGTGCTCGACAAGAAACGCTTCAAGCCGACCGACGTCGGCCGCGTCGTCAACAAATTCCTGACCGAGCACTTCTCGCGCTACGTCGATTATGAATTCACCGCCAAGCTCGAGGACGACCTCGACGCGATCTCGCGCGGCGAGCAGGAGTGGGTGCCGCTGATGCACTCGTTTTGGCAGCCGTTCAAGGATCTCGTCGACGACAAGGATCAGTCGGTGCAGCGCAAGGACGTGACCCAGGAGGCGCTGGACGAGGAATGCCCGAAGTGCGGTCAGCCGCTGTCGATCCGGCTCGGCCGCCGCGGCCGCTTCGTCGGCTGCACCGGCTTCCCGGAGTGCGACTACACCCGCAATCTCGGTGATGACGGCGCTGATGACGGCGCCGACGCCGAACTGGTCGAGGGCCGCAGTTGCCCGCAATGCGAGGGGCCGCTGGTCGTGCGCGTCGGGCGCTACGGCAAGTTCATCGGCTGCGGCAATTATCCGAAGTGCAAGTTCATCGAACCGCTGATCAAGCCCGCCGACACCGGCGTCGAATGTCCCGAGTGCCATCAGGGCACGATGGTGCAGCGGCGCTCACGTCGCGGCAAGGTGTTCTATTCCTGCTCGACCTACCCGAAGTGCAGCTACGCGGTGTGGAACGAACCGGTCACGCAGCCCTGCCCGCAATGCGAGTGGCCGATGCTGACGATCAAGACCACCAAACGCAATGGCGCCGAACTGGTCTGCCCGCAGAAGGAATGCGGCTACACCGCCCCGTACGAGGCCCCGGAAAAATCAGATGAACAGGATGGCGCCGATGAACCGCCGGACAAGCGCCGGGCGCACGGCTAGCGACCGCTAGCTGACCATCGCCCTCTCGACCGACTGGCGGTCGAGGTGAGGCGCGAACATCTCGATGAAGGCATAGGTGAAGCCGCGCAGGTGACTGCCGCGACGAATGCCGAGGCGGGTCGTGCAGGGTTCGAACAGATGGCTGGCATCGAGCATGCGCAGATTGGTATCGCGCTCGGGATTGAACGCCATGCTCGCCATCAGGCCGATGCCGATGCCGATCTCGACATAGGTCTTGATGACGTCGGAATCGATCGCCGAGAACACGACGTTCGGCCGCAACCCCGCCCGCTCGAAGGCCTCGTTGATCTTGACCCGCCCCGCAAACGAGAAATCATAGGTCACGATCGGATACTCCGCGATCTTCTCCAGCGTCAGCGGCTCATCGCGCAGGATCGGCAGGCCCGGTGGCGCGATCACGCAGTGATTCCATTCGTAGCACGGCATCACCACGAGGTCCTCGAACATGTCGATGCCCTCGGTCGCGATCGCAACGTCGGCGACGCCGGAGGCCGCGAGCTGCGCGATCTGCATCGGATTGCCCTGGTGCAGGTGCAGGCGCACGTTCGGATAGCGCTCGGAGAAGGTCTTGATCACCGGCGGCAGCGCATAGCGCGCCTGGGTATGGGTGGTCGCGATCGACAGGCTGCCGCCGCTGTCGTCGGTGAATTCGAAGCCGACCTGCTTGATATGCTCGAGTTCGCGTAGCACCCGCTCCGCCATCGCCAGCACCGCCCGCCCCGGTTGCGTGATCCCGACCAGGCGCTTGCCGTTGCGCTCGAAGATCTGGACCTTGAGCTCCTCCTCGAGCTGGCGGATCTGGCTGCTGATGCCCGGCTGGGCGGTATGCAGCACGTTCGCCGCCGCAGAGATGTTCAGCCCGCAGCGGGCGACCTCACGAATATAACGAAGCTGCTGAAAGTTCATACTATCCCGGTCTGATATACGCCAAGGTTATATAAATATAACATCGCATTATTTTTTATAATATAGCCGTTCCTGATATCATATCGGCCTGATCGGATAAGCCTAGCCCGTTGCGCCCGTTGATTTTTTGCCGATAACCCGGCGATGACGGCAGCGACCGTATCGATTGCAGGAGAACCGCGATGAAAGACCCCCAGCCACTGGTCAACGACGAAGAACTGGACCGCTTCCAGGAAAACGTCCAGGCCTTCCTCCGTAACGAGATCGATGCGGAACGCTTCCAGTCGATTCGACTGCAGCAAGGCATCTACGGCCAGCGCCAGGACGGGGTCAACATGATTCGCGTCAAGATCCCCGGCGGTCACATGACGCCGGCACAGCTCGAGGCGATCGCCGATGTGCTCGAGACCTATTCGGAGCATGACGTCGCCCATATCACGACGCGCCAGGACATCCAGGTCCACTATGTGCCGATCGCAAAGGTCCCTGCCGCGCTGAAGGATCTCGCGCGCGTCGGCCTGACCTCGCGCGAGGCCTGCAACAACACCGTGCGCAACGTCTCCTGCTGCCCGCTCGCCGGTGTCTGCCCGAGCGAGCGCGTCGATATCCGCGAGCACCAGCAGCATGCGGTGCGCTATTTCCTGCGCCACCCGCTGACCCAGCACCTGCCGCGCAAGTTCAAGATCAGCTTCTCGGCCTGCGAGGCCGACTGCGCGCAGGGCATGCTCCACGACCTCGCGGTCATCGCGGTCAAGAAGGACAGTCAGTTCGGCTTCAAGATCCTCGCCGGCGGCGGCCTCGGCCACAAGCCGCGCCATGCGATCACCGTCGAGGAATTCATCCCCGAGCAGGACCTGATCCCGTGCATGGAGGCGATCATCGCCCTGCACAACCGCTATTCCGATCGCAAGCGCCGCGCCAAGGCGCGCATCAAGTTCCTCGTCGA
>CAYLKC010000006.1:0-3206 GCA_964384095.1 uncultured Chromatiales bacterium | reverse complement strand
CGACCTCCGCGCGACCCAGGACCAGAACCTCGTCATCGTCGGCGTGCCCGACGCGCGCGTCGACGCGGTGCGCGAGGGGCTGGCCGACCTCGGCCTCGCCGAGCCGAAGCCGGGCGATGATGTCGTCGCCTGCCCCGGCACCTCGACCTGCCGTCTCGGCATCACCGCGTCGAAGAAGATCGGCGTCAAGCTGAGCGGCGGCGCCCACGACCTGCGCATCCGCGCCAGCGGCTGCCACAACGGCTGCGCCCAGCCGGAGACCGGCGACATCGGCATCTACGGCGAGGGCAAGCGCCTGCACGGCAAGCTCGTCCCGCACTACCAGATGTACATCGGCGGCGACGGCCGTAACGGCGGCGCGATCGGCATCAAGGGCCCGAGCGTCCCGGCGATGCGCGTCGAGCAGGCGATCGCCCGCCTCCAGGACACCTGGGAGAAGGAGCGCGCCGACGGCGAGACCTTCTTCGCCTGGGCGCAGGGACGCGACAAGGACTACTTCGCGAAACTGCTCGAGGACATCACCAACGTCGCCCCCGAGGCGCTGAACGATGTGATGTCCGATCACGGCGAGCTCAACCCGTTCAAGGTTGAACAGTTCGGCGGCGGCGAGTGCGCCGGCGCCGCGCAGGAGACCGTCGCCGCGTACTTCGCCGATGCCGCGAACGAGCGCAATTACCGCAACGGCTTCTTACTCCAGCGCAAGCCCGAGGCCTCGATCGAGTGCGCGCAGCAGATCGGCCGCCTCGTCGGTGGCTCGTTGCTGTTCCTCGCCGGCCAGCCGGCGAACGGCGACCTGCGCGAGACCGGGCGCCAGATCGAGCAGACGCTGAAGGCCAACCCGACGCTCGGTACGCGCCTGGTCGAATTCGCCGATGGGCTCGAGAAGCTGTCCGAGGACTTCGACGAACCGACCTACCGGCAACTGACCGACGCGCTCGACGCGTGGACGATCGAGGCCGGCGCCGTATGCCAGGACATCGATCGCCAGCTCGACCTCAGTGCCTCGCTGTCAGGCATCCGCGCCGAGACCGGAGAAAAAAAAAAGGTGAGCCAGTAGACCTGACCTCCTACGGTTGTCCGCTGCACTACATCAAGGCCCGGCATGCCCTGCGCGCGCTTGGCCCGGGCGAGACCATCGAGTTCCTGTTTGAATCCGAAGACGCGGCCGGCAAGGCCGCGTCGAGCCTCGAAAGCGACGGTCACCAGATCCTGTCGATGACCCCCGCCGGCGACGCGGTCCGCGTCGGCATCAGAAAACACCCGGCCTGATCCGCCCCCCCGCTGCCGCCGCTTGAAAAGGACGGCGGCGGCCCTATTTACTCCGTACGCGGGCAATGGCCCGGGAATTCACAGCAAACAGATCGGAAATCGCGGGTGAGGCGGCCGATGTTCCTCTCCCGGACCGGAATGGAACGTAACGGAGGTGCGACATGGTGGGATATATCACTAATTTCAACGGTGACCTGCTCGACCGGCTCGACCGCATGCATCGCGAGATGGACCGGATGTTCGGCAACTGGACCGGCGTTCCGGACATCCGCTCGGCGGGCGCCGGCGACTGGCCGGAACTCAATGTCGGCGTGCTGCCGGAGCGCGTCGACATCTATGTCTTCGCGGCCGGCATCGATCCGAAGTCGCTCGACATCTCGCTGCACCAGAACGTGCTGACGATCGCAGGCGAACGCAGGATCGAGCAGCCGGAGTCCACGAAGGCCTATCGGCGCGAGCGCTTCCGCGGAAATTTTCGCCGCGCGATCAGCCTGCCGGACGGCGTCGATGCCGATCGGGTCGAGGCGCACTATCGCAACGGCCTGCTGCACGTCACCGTGCCGCGCCAGGCGAAGGTGCAGCCGCGCAAGATCACCGTCAACTGACGGCACGGACAAAGGAGACCGACATGAACACGCAGACCGAACTGAGCAAGAACGAAGGCCGCGATGTCGCCCGCCGCGAGGCGGAGACGCCGGCGCTGATCCCGGCCGTCGACATCTTCGAGGACGGCAACGGCATCACGCTGCGCGCCGATCTTCCGGGCGTCGCGCGCGACCGTCTCGACATCCAGGTCGAGGACGACACGTTGACGATCGCCGGCGACGCCGCGATCGAGATGCCCGAGGGCATGAAATCGCTGTACGCCGACGTGCGCGCGACGCGTTATCGCCGCCGCTTCACGCTGAGCCGCGAACTCGCGACCGACCGCATCAGCGCGCAACTGACGGACGGCGTGCTGACCCTGACGATCCCGAAGCGCGAGGAACTGCGCCCGCGCAGGATCGAGGTCAGCGCCGCCTGACATTGGCATCGGGGTCAGAGTAGACTCCCTCTACTCTGACCCCGACAACAGGTGTCGCCGTGCAATTCAAGGACTACTACCAGACCCTCGGCGTAGATCGCACCGCCTCACAGGACGACATCAAGCGCGCCTATCGCAAACTCGCGCGCAAATATCATCCCGACGTCAGCAAGGAACAGGACGCCGAGGCCCGCTTCAAGGAAGTCGGCGAGGCCTACGAGGTCCTGCAGGATCCCGAGAAGCGCGCCGCCTACGACCAGCTCGGCCCGAACTGGAAGGCCGGCCAGGACTTCCGCCCGCCGCCCGACTGGGCACAAGGCTTTGAATTCCGTCACGACGGCTTCGACGGCGCCGGCGGCGCGCAATTCAGTGACTTCTTCGAGAGCCTGTTCGGCCGCGGCTTCGGTTTCGGCGGAGCGGGACGGCCCGGTGGCGCGCATGCGCGCGGCGAGGACAGTCACGCGAAGGTGCTGATCGATCTCGATGACGCGTATCACGGCGCAACCCGCACGATCACGCTGACGACGAGCGAGCCCGGCGCTGACGGCCGCCCGCGCACGAAGCAACGCACGCTGAACGTGCGCATCCCAAAGGGCGTGCGCCAGGGCCAGCGTATCCGCCTCGCCGGCCAGGGCACGCCCGGCGCCGGTCGCGGCCAGCCCGGCGACCTCTATCTCGAGATCGAATTCCGCCCGCATCCGTATTATCGCGTCGAAGGCCGCGACGTCTTCCTCGACCTGCCGGTCGCGCCGTGGGAAGCGGCGCTCGGCGCGACCGTGACCGCACCGACGCCGGGCGGTCCCGTCGAACTGAAGATCCCGGCCGGTTCAACCGCGGATCGCAAGCTCAGGCTGAAAGGCCGCGGCATCCCCGGCGATCCGCCCGGCGACTTCTACGCCGCGGTGAAGATCGC
>CAYLKC010000005.1:15424-41955 GCA_964384095.1 uncultured Chromatiales bacterium | reverse complement strand
CCAACGACCCCCACCATGTCAAGGTGGTGCTCTAACCAACTGAGCTACGCGCCTGTAATCCGGCACCAAGATACTCGATAGCCCCGCTTCTGGCAAGCAAGATCATGGCGGAGAAGCCTTTTGCCTGCCTGCCCCCCTTCGGTGTTGGTGCCACGGCCGCGGCACGATCTTGGCCAGGCTGTTGAAGCGGTCCCCCGGCGGCTTTCCGCAGCGAAGTCAAGCGCAGCCTCGCCGGAGCCCGAAGGGTGCCGCGAAGCGGCAGCGAGGCGAGCCATTCGCGGAGGAAAGCCGCCGGGGGACCGCTTCAACAGCCTGCTGCCGAGCAGTGACGATGACTCAGGCGGTCAGGCCGAGATTGGCGGCGCGGATGGCGTGGATGCGGTCGCGGATGCGGGCGGCCTCCTCGAATTCGAGGTCGCGGGCATGCTGGCGCATCTGCTTCTCGAGCGCGGCGATCTCGCGCGCGAACTGTTCCGGCGACATGCCGCCGTATTCGATGACCGGCTCGGCCGCCTTCGCATATTCACGCGAACCAAGTGCGACCTCCGGCGCCTCGCCCTCGATCAGGTCGCGAATCGCCTTGCGGATGCCGACCGGCGTGATGCCGTGCGCCTCGTTGTACGCGACCTGCTTCTGCCGCCGGCGATCGGTCTCGTCGAGCGCGCGACGCATCGAACCGGTGATCCTGTCGGCGTACATGATCACGCGGCCTTCGAGATTGCGCGCGGCGCGACCGATGGTCTGAATCAGCGAACGGTCGGAGCGCAGGAAGCCCTCCTTGTCGGCATCGAGGATCGCGACCAGCGACACCTCGGGCAGGTCGAGGCCCTCGCGCAGCAGGTTGATGCCGACCAGCACGTCGAAGGCGCCCAGGCGCAGGTCGCGGATGATCTCCATGCGCTCGACGGTATCGATGTCCGAATGCAGGTAACGGACCTTGATGTCGTGTTCGGCGAGATACTCGGTCAGGTTCTCGGCCATGCGCTTGGTCAGCGTCGTCACCAGCACGCGCTCATCGCGGGCGACGCGCAGGCGCGCCTCGGACAGCAGATCATCGACCTGGCTGGCAACCGGACGCACCTCGACCTCGGGGTCGACGAGACCGGTCGGACGCACAACCTGTTCGACGATAGCGTCGGATCGCTCGAGTTCGTAGCTCCCCGGCGTCGCCGACACGAAGATCGTCTGCGGCACGATGCGTTCGAACTCCTCGAAGTTCAGCGGCCGGTTGTCGAGCGCTGACGGCAGGCGGAAGCCGTGCTCGACCAGCGTCAACTTGCGCGAGCGGTCGCCGCGGTACATGCCGCCGACCTGCGGGATCGTGATATGGCTCTCGTCGATGACCATAATCGCGTCGGCCGGCAGATAATCGAGCAGCGTCGGCGGCGGCTCGCCGGCGTTGCGGCCGGACAGATAGCGCGAATAGTTCTCGATGCCGGAACAGTAACCGAGCTCCTGCATCATCTCGATATCGAAACGCGTGCGCTGTTCGAGGCGCTGCGCCTCGAGCAGCTTGCCGGCGCCGCGCAGCTCCTCGAGACGGACACGCAGCTCATCCTTGATCTCGTCGATCGCATTCATCAGGATCTCGCGCGGCGTCACGTAGTGGGTCTTCGGATAGACCGTCAACCGCGGCACGCGACGCAGGATCTCGCCGGTCAGCGGGTCGAAATACGCAAGCGACTCGATCTCGTCGTCGAACAGCTCGACGCGCACAGCCTCGCGCTCGGACTCGGCCGGGAAGATGTCGATGACCTCGCCGCGCACGCGGTAGGTGCCGCGCGCGAGCTCGACGTCATTGCGGGAGTACTGGAGGTCGGCGAGATGACGCAGGATCCCGCGCTGGTCGGCCTGCGCCCCGCGCGCCAGGTGCAGCACCATCTTCAGATAGGATCGCGGATCGCCGAGACCGTAGATGCACGACACCGACGCGACGATGACCGCATCGCGGCGCTCGAGCAGCGCGTTCGTCGCCCCCAGCAGCATCTGCTCGATCTGCTCATTGATCGTCGCGTCCTTCTCTATGTAGGTGTCGGTGGTCGGGACGTAGGCCTCGGGCTGGTAATAGTCGTAATAGGAGACGAAGTACTCGACCGCGTTGTCGGGGAAGAACTCGCGCATCTCGCCGTAGAGCTGCGCTGCCAGCGTCTTGTTCGGCGCCAGCACCAGGCACGGGCGCTGCAGACCCGCGACGACATTCGCGATCGTGTAGGTCTTGCCGGACCCGGTCACGCCGAGCAGGGTCTGGCGCGCCAGCCCGGCGCTCAGTCCCTCGCCCAGCGCGGCGATCGCCCGCGGCTGGTCGCCGGCCGGCGAATACGCGGAATGCAGCTCGAATTTCCGGTCCATGTCGATCTTTTGCTGTCGGTCGACCGTCTATATTACACTTGCGGCGCATTATTCATGAACGTCGGGTCCGCAGATCCGGGCCTGTCCCGGTCAGGGCTTTTCAGGACCGCCATGAACCCATCCCTGGGGGCTGCCGGCGAGACATCCTGTCTCGCAGGCTCCTGAAAAGCCCTGACCGGGACAGGCCCTACTGAGAGGTCGTGCGGTTCATGAATAATGCGAACCACCGAATCCGAATAATATGAACAAGGCAGGCGCGTGAAACTTTCTCAACGGGTACAGCGGATCAAGCCGTCGCCGACACTGGCGATGACCGCGAGGGCGGCGCGCCTGCGCGCCGAGGGCAAGGACATCATCGGCTTCGGCGCCGGCGAGCCTGATTTCGATACGCCGGATCACATCAAGCAGGCCGCGATCGGCGCAATCAATGCCGGCTTCACCAAGTACACCGCAGTCGCCGGCATCGCCCCGCTGCGCGAGGCCGTGGCCGCCAAGTTCCGCCGCGACAACGGCCTCGAGTACCAGGCCTCGCAGGTGCTGGTCTCGGTCGGCGGCAAGCAGAGCTTCTACAACCTGGTCCAGGCCCTGCTTGATCCCGGCGACGAGGTCGTCATCCCGGCGCCGTACTGGGTGTCCTATCCGGACATGGTCGTGCTCGCAGATGGCGTGCCGGTCATCGTCGACAGCGGCATCGAACAGGGCTTCAAGATCGACGCGGCCGCGCTCGAGGCCGCGATCACGCCGAAGACCCGACTCGTCGTCCTCAACAGTCCGTCGAACCCGACCGGCGTCGCCTACACCCGTGACGAACTCGTCGCGCTCGGCGAGGTGCTGCTGCGTCATCCGGACATCATCGTCGCCAGCGACGACATCTACGAGCATATCCGGCTCGACGAACAGCCTTTCTGTAATATCCTGATGGCCTGCCCCGCCCTCTACGATCGCGCGATCGTCCTCAACGGCGTCTCCAAGGCCTACTCGATGACCGGCTGGCGCATCGGCTACGCCGCCGGCCCGAAGCCGCTGATCGCGGCAATGGAGAACATCCAGTCGCAGAGCACATCGAACCCGACCTCGATTGCCCAGGTCGCGGCGCAGGCCGCGCTCGAGGGCGACCAGGCCTGTATCGAGGAAATGAATCGCGCGTTTCGCGAGCGCCACCACTACGTGGTCGATACACTCAACGCAATGGACGGCGTACGTTGCCTGCCGTCGAACGGCGCATTCTACGCCTTTCCGGACATGCACGAAGCGATCGCCCGCCTCGGCATCGCCGATGACATCGCCTTCGGGGAATTCCTGATCAACGAGGCCGGGGTGGCGCTGGTGCCGGGTTCGGCCTTCGGCGCGCCCGGTTACATGCGGTTGTCATTCGCGACCAGCCTCGACAATATCCGGCGCGGACTCGAGCGTATCGGCGACTGCCTCCGCTGACCGGCCCAGCCAGCGCCTCAGCGCCGCCACGGCGCCTTCAGCTTCAGGCAGTCCCGTCGCCACTCGCAATCGCGCTCCCGGCAAGTGAAGCGGTCGTCATCGAGAAAACACGGCTCGTGGCCCTCGGCCTCCTGGATCGCCTGGATCAGCGCCTTCCTCGAGGCTTGGGCCAGAAAACGATCGAGGCCGAGCGTTTCCGCGCGTGCCCTGAGTTTGTGCAATTCCATCTGGTTACCCCTTCCTTCCCCCGATCGCATGACCGCAGTGTAGACAGCGAATTTGACGGAAGGTTTACAAGGTTATTAATTTTTATCATCACTTCGAGCAACCGGCGAGGTAATGTCGGCCACCGGGACGATGACTTTAGCCCCGGACGTCACCTTTCCACGACATCAAGTTAATAAAATATGTTATTAATGTGAATGAATAAAATCATTGCATTCTACGACCTTTGTATTAGTCTTTCCCGATCCGTCCCGGTGAGGGAGATCCCGGTATATGGCCGTATTGCGGGAAGACCAGGTGCTGATACTGGCGGCCGGCATGCCGCGTTCGGGCAGCACATGGCTATATAACGCGATACGACTGCTGCTGTTGCGCGATCCCCGGATCGCCGGCAACCTCGGCTGCGGCTGGATCGCCGACTGGAACGCGATCCCGAAGCGCAAATACCTCCTCGTCAAGCTCCATGATTACGATGTCGGCGCCGTCGTCCTGTCGAAGCTGGCGTTCTATTCCTATCGCGATGTCCGCGACGCGATCGCCAGCCAGAAGCGGCGCTTCGGCGGCTGCCCCGACATGCTGTGGGCCGACCTGTATATCCACCAGCACGAGTTATGGATGCGGCAGGCAGCCTGCGTGATGAAGTACGAGGACATGCTGCGGGACCCGTCCGCGGTGGTCGCTGCGCTGCTTCAGGGCCTCGAGGCCGCCGGTCTGCTCTCACCGACAGCAGGCGGGCCGCTCGACCCGGTGATCCGGGAACTGGACCGGCTCGCGGAACATCCGGTGCCCGGCGCGGGGGCGGGCTACGATCCGACCACGCTCTATCACCCCGCCCATATCACCGATGGCCGACCCGACTCCTGGCACGGCTGGCTCGACGAGGACCTCGTGGCGGAAATCACGGCGAAGTATCGCTGGTGGTTCGACAAATACGGTTACGGGACGGACGCGGACGCGAGCAGCGTTTACGCAACGGCGGTTGGGGATGCACTTTCGTGAATTTTGGCTCCCCGGGCCGGACTCGAACCAGCGACCAAGTGATTAACAGTCACCTGCTCTACCTACTGAGCTACCGGGGAATATGAGGCAATTCAGGGCGCTAATGGTACTGAATCGGCGCTCTCCCGGTCAATAAGAGATTTGCCCCGGATCCGGCGCGCGGCTACGATGAATGCCGAAACACATTGAACCGGCAGTCATTCGGAGCGGCAATGGCGGACAGCAAGGATCCCGGAGACGATGACCGCGCGCTGTTTCGCGACAGCGTCCGCGGGGTAAGCCGGCTGCGCCAGGATCGCAGGCCGCCGCCGCGCAAGCGGGTCCGGCCGATCCCGCGCATGACCTTCGATGATGAGGCGCAGGTGCTCCGCGACATGGTCGAACTCCCGTTCGACCCCGCCGCGGTCGAAACCGGCGAGGAACTGCTGTTCGCGCGGACCGGCCTGCAGCACAACCTGATGCGCAAGCTGCGCCGCGGCCATTATGTGACCCGCGCCGAACTCGATCTCCACGGCATGACCGCCGCCGAGGCCCGCCCGGTGCTCGCCGATTTCCTCGCCCGCTGCCAGGCCCGCGACCTGCGTTGCGTGCGCATCATCCATGGCAAGGGCCTCGGATCGCCGGATCGCAGGCCGGTCCTGAAGTCGCTCGTCAACGCCTGCTTGCAACGCAGCGACGCCGTGCTCGCCTTTTGTTCCGCGCAGCCGCGCGACGGCGGCACCGGCGCGGTCTATGTCCTGTTGAGAAAAGCGGACTGAACGAACCCCCGCGGCCGGATCGCGCCGCGCGCATCTGCTAGACTATCGCCTTTTTTGCCAGCGACGAGCCTGCGTGATGGATCACTTTCGCCCCGACAACCCGCCGAATGGCCTGGCCGACCCGTTCGCTCCTGCCCTGCCCGCACGGCCCGACGAGTCCGGCCAATGGGGAAGACTGTACGGCTGCGGCGCCGCGCTGGTCATCGCCAATGCGGCCGCCCGCGCCGGGGCGCCGCTGGTCGTCATCGTCCCGGACATGCCGGCGGCGGAACGGCTCGATCACGCCTTGCGCTTCTTTCTGGACGGTACCGACCTGCCGCTGTTGATGCTGCCGGATCGCGAGACACTGCCCTATGACGTGTTCTCTCCGCACCAGGACATCGTTTCCGAACGGCTCGATACGCTGTACCGCCTGCCCCGGCTCGAACGCGGGATCCTGATACTGCCGGTACCGACGGCGCTGGTACGCCTGCCGCCGCGGGAATTCCTCGATACCTACAGCCTGCGCTTCACGATTGGCGAACGCATCGACATCGGGGAGCTGCGCCGGCGTCTCGATCGCAGCGGCTACCGCCATGCCTCGCAGGTCATGGAGCATGGCGAGTACTGCGTACGCGGCAGCCTGCTCGACCTGTTCCCGATGGGGAGCGCGGTCCCGTATCGCATCGACCTGCTCGACGACGAGATCGACAGCATCCGCGTCTTCGACCCCGAGACCCAGTTGTCGACCGAGCGCAGCGAATCCATCCGCATGATGCCGGCACGCGAGTTCCCGCTCAATGACGAGGCAATCGACCGCTTCCGCCAGGGATTCCGCCGCCTGATCGACGGCGACCCGCAGCGCTGCCCGGTCTATCGCGACGTCAGCCAGGGCCACGCGCCGCCCGGCATCGAAGCCTTCCTGCCGCTGTTCTTCGAGCAGACGATGACGCTGTTCGATTACCTGCCGGCGCGCAGCTGCGTACTGACGCTCGACGGCAGCGACGCCGCCGCCGTCCGCTTTCACGAGGAGATCGCCGAGCGTTACGAGCAGGGCCGGCATGATGTCGAACGGCCGCTGTTGCCGCCGGAGCGGCTGTTCCTGCCAATCGACGAACTCGAGGCCGGCATCGCGTGCCTGCCGGGGGCACGACTCCAGTCCTTCGCCGTGGCACACGACGATCACCGCGCACGGGATTTCGCCCTCGGCGCCGCGCCCGATCTCGGTCTGCCGCCCCATGCGCGCGAACCGTTCGCGCCGCTCGCCAGATTCCTCGACGAATTTCCCGGACGCGTACTGCTGGTCGTCGAGACCCCCGGTCGCCGCGAGACCCTGATCGGCATGCTGCGCGACACGATGGCGCGCCCGCCGCGCGAGGTCGGCAGCTGGCGCGCCTTCCTCGACAGCGACGCCCCGCTCGCGATCACGGTCGGCGACCTCGACCGGGGGGTGCTGATTGACGATCCGCGTCTCGCGATCCTGACCGAGGGACAGTTGTTCGGCGAGTACGCGATGCAACGCCGGCGCCGCGCGAAGCGCCGCGAACGTGATGCCGAGGCAATCATCCGCAATCTCGGCGAACTCGAGCCCGGCGCGCCGGTCGTGCACGAGGAACACGGCGTCGGCCGCTATCTCGGCCTGCAGACCCTGGACGCCGGCGGCTTTCCGACCGAATTCCTGCAGCTCGAATACGCCGGCGGCGACAAGCTCTACGTCCCGGTCGCATCCCTGCACCTGATCAGCCGCTACACAGGCGCGGCGCCGGAATCGGCGCCACTGCACAAACTCGGCAGCGGACAGTGGCAAAAGGCGCGGCGGCGCGCGGCCGAGCGCGCGCGCGACGTCGCCGCCGAACTCCTCGACATCTACGCCCGTCGCCAGGCGCGCGCGGGCCGGGAACTGCCGCCGCCTGACGACCTCTATGCCTCGTTTGCCGCCGCCTTTCCGTTCGAGGAGACGCCGGATCAGCAGGACGCGATCCGCGATGTCATCGCCGATATGACCTCGGGCAGGCCGATGGATCGCCTCGTCTGTGGTGACGTCGGCTTCGGCAAGACCGAGGTCGCGATGCGCGCGGCCTTCATCGCGGTGCAGGGCGGCGCCCAGGTCGCGGTGCTGGTGCCGACGACGCTGCTCGCGCAACAGCACTACCGGAACTTCCAGGACCGCTTCGCCGACCTGCCGGTACGCGTCGATGTCCTGTCACGCTTCCGCGCCGGCAAGGAGCTGGCGGAGGTGCTCGACCGCCTTGCCGACGGCCGCATCGACATCATCATCGCGACCCACAAGCTGCTGCAACCGACGATTCGCTTCAGGGATCTCGGCCTGGTCATCATCGACGAAGAGCAGCGCTTCGGCGTGCGCCAGAAGGAGCGGCTCAAGGCCTTGCGTGCCGAGGTCGACGTGCTGACCCTGACCGCAACCCCGATCCCGCGCACGCTGAACATGGCGCTCGCCGGCTTGCGCGACCTGTCGATCATCGCGACGCCACCGCCCCGCAGGCTGGCGGTCAAGACCTTCGTCCGCGAATGGACCCGCCCGCTGTTGCGCGAGGCCTGTCTGCGCGAGATTCATCGCGGCGGACAGGTCTACTTTCTGCACAATGAGGTGCGCAATATCGACCGCATCGCGACAGAGCTGCGCGAGATCATCCCGGAGGCGGAGATCCGCGTCGCCCATGGCCAGATGCCCGAGCGTGAGCTCGAGCGCATCATGCTCGATTTCTATCACCAGAGATTCAATGTGCTGGTGTGCACGACCATCATCGAGAGTGGAATCGACATCCCCAATGCGAACACCATCATCATCAACCGCGCCGACCGCTTCGGCCTGGCCCAGCTCTACCAGCTGCGCGGCCGTGTCGGCCGCTCGCATCACCAGGCCTACGCCTGGATGATCGTGCCGGACCGCCGCGCAATGACGCCCGATGCGGTCAAGCGACTCGAGGCGATCGAATCGATCGACACGCTCGGCGCGGGTTTCACGCTGGCGACCCATGACCTCGAGATCCGCGGCGCTGGCGAGCTGCTCGGTGATGAACAGAGCGGCCAGATCCACGAGGTCGGCTTCTCGATGTATTCCGATCTGCTCGAACGCGCAGTCACTGCGCTGAAGTCCGGCACGGAACCGGCGCTCGACGCCCCGCTCGCGCTCGACACCGAGGTCGAACTCGGCGTGGCCGCATTAATCCCCGAGGACTGGTTGCCCGATGTGCACAGCCGCCTGGTGATGTACAAGCGCATCGCCGGCGCGCGCGACGACGAGGAGCTGCGCGAATTGCAGGTCGAGATGATCGACCGCTTCGGACTCTTGCCGGAGCCGGTGAAGAACCTGTTCCGCATTGCGGCACTGAAGCGGATTGCACTGCCGCTCGGTATCCGCAAGGTCGACCTGACGGGCACACAGGGCCGGCTCCTGTTCGGGCCGGCGCCGGCGATCGACGGCGCCAGGGTCATCGCGCTGGTCCAGCGCCATCCCGGTCGTTACCGCCTGGCCGGGGGTGAGCGCCTGCATTTCGAGCTAGCCACCGACGATCCGGAGGAGCGTCTGCGCGCGGCCCGCGCCCTCCTCGAGGAAATCGCGCCCGATGGCGGGGCATGATTAGGATAAACGCCTATTTTCATCGACGCGGATTTGTTGTAATCCTGTCCGCATGAAGCCCTTCCGATTCCGCCGACCGGCCGGCGATCATGCCGGCGGTAGCACGCAGACACCTGACGCGCTGCACCGGCTCGCGCTCGACAACATCCTCGAGGGCGAGGCCCTGCGCGCCAGGGTCGCACAGGCGCTGCATGACGGCCTCGGACAATCACTCGGCATCCTCAATCTCCACCTCTACTGGCTGACGACGCGCTGTGATGGCGATGCCGCCGTGCGCGCCAAGATCAGCGAGATGCAGCAGGTGCTGGACTCGACCAACCGCGCGCTCGAACGGCTGGCGCAGGACTGCAGACCACTGCGCCCGCCGGCGGATGCGGTGCTCGCCGAGATCCTCGACTGCCAGGCACGGCAATGCCGGATCCGGCACGGCATCCCCTGTACCCTTTCGATCAACGGCGAACTGCCTGCGCTGCCACAAGATCTCCTGCTCGCGATCGTGCATCTGCTCGTCCGCTGTCTCGATACGCTGGTCGTCGGCGCCCGTGGACTCGAACTCGTTTGCGACCATGTCGGCGGTCACCTGCGGCTCGCCGTCCTTGCGGTCGATGGTCACCAGCATGGCGTTGCAGAAAAT
This sequence comes from uncultured Chromatiales bacterium, assembly GCA_964384095.1. Taxonomy (GTDB): domain Bacteria; phylum Pseudomonadota; class Gammaproteobacteria; order SZUA-140; family SZUA-140; genus JAITWN01. The sequence continues at coordinate 31,976 of CAYLKC010000005.1, read as the reverse complement.
GTCACCCCGGAGGATGCGGGCGTCGCCGCCTGGGTTCGCGCGCTCGGCGGCGATTGCGATTTCCGTCAGGGCGGGGTCGAGATCGCGCTGCCGCTCGGGACGGCATCTGTCCGAGGGGTCCATGGCGCGGATTGAGCCATCACGATGCGCGATCCTCCGCCCGCAGACTAGGACATAAGTAGTATTTCTTTTTTGTTGCAGGTCCATTATGTTGAAACCGAGTCCCGCCGGTAGCAGCAACGCGGGACACATCTATCAGGTGAGACAGGGACGTCCACCTGTCCCTCGCGACATCACGACAACAAGAAGAGATGAAGCGATGACCAGGATATTGATCACGGACGATCATGCGATCGTCAGGCAGGGATTGCGGCAGGTCCTCGTCGAGGCGCCCGGTCAGTATGTCGTCGGCGAGGCCGCCAGCGCGAACGAGGCCCTCCGGCAGATACGCGCGGAGGCCTGGGACCTCGTCATACTCGATATCGACCTTCCCGGCAAGAACGGCATCGACGCCCTGAAACAGATCCGCGCCGAGCGTCCCGACATCCCCGTACTGGTGTACAGCTACCATACCGAGGACAGCTTCGCATTGCGGGCGCTGCGCAACGGCGCCAGCGGCTATATCACGAAGAGCAGTCCGCCGGAACAGTTGCTGGCGGCCATCAGCCGCGTGCTGCGCGGCGGCAAGTACATCACCCAGGGGGTCGCCGAGAAACTCGCGAACGTGTTCGATACCGATTTCGACAGCCCCGCGCATGAACGCCTGACCGACCGCGAGTTCCAGATCTTCAACCTGCTCGCCGCCGGCAGGACGGTTTCCGAGATCGCCGCCGAGCTGTCATTGAGCGTCAAGACGATCAGCACGCATCGCGCCAAGATCCTCGGCAAGCTCGATCTCAGAAACAATGCCGAACTGATGTACTACTCGGTGCGACATGCGATCGCCGGGGCAGTCATGGTCGCCGAGGAATCGGCGACGGACCGGGTCTAGTCGCCGCCCTTGTCGCCGTCGAAGGCGTCCTCGAAACCAAAGTTGCGCAGGTCACGAATGCGCCGAGGATAGAGAATACCATCGAGGTGATCGACCTCGTGTTGCACGACGCGGGCATGAAACCCGCTGACCTCGCGCTCGAAACGCTCCCCCTGCGGATTGTAGCCGGCATAGCGCACCCGGCTGAAACGCGGCACCAGCCCGCGCATGCCGGGCACGCTGAGGCAACCCTCCCAGTCATCCTCCATCTTGCGGCCGAGCGCCTGGATCACCGGATTGATCAGGATCGTCATCGGGACTTCCTCGGCATCCGGGTAGCGCGGATTCTTTTCGACGCCAAAGATCACGACCCGTTGCAGCACGCCGATCTGCGGCGCGGCGAGGCCGGCGCCGTCCGCCGCGGCCATCGTATCGAACATGTCACGGATCAGGGTATCGAGTTCGACGGAATTAAAGCCGCTGACCGGCTCGGACACGCGCAGCAAGCGGGGGTCTCCCATTTTGAGGATGGTGCGCACGGCCATGTCAGCTGTCCTCCGGTCCCCCGCTCCGGCGGTGGAACCCTTATGTTACGATGAAGCGTCGTATGGTGTATCCTGCAGGCCCTTGCCCCGATGATCGCCACACCAATATCCCGATGCGTCTGACCCGGATCCTGATCGCCCTGTCGCTGGCGCTTGCCTGGCCCGCCGCCGCCGATGAGCGCGACGACTGGTATGATATCGAGGTCATCGTATTCGAGCACAAGGCCGGACCGGGGACCGCCGCGGAGGCCTGGAGCCTGGACCCCGGTGCCCCCGCGATCGAACTCGCGGTTGAGGCAGCGCCGGTGGCCGAGCCGTTTCCTGGGCCGTTCCCGGAACCGTTTACGGATCTGCTGGCGGCGCCGGCCGGGGAACAGAGCGAGCCGTTACCTCCCGCCGAGCCCGACTCTCCGTACCGCCAGCTCGAACCGGTGGAGCTGAAACTCGAACGCCTGTATAACCGTCTGACGGTGTCCACCGAATACGAAGCCCTGCTGCACTTTGGCTGGCGCCAGCCGGCCAATCCCGACCGGCCGGCCCAGGGTGTCCGCGTGCATTCGCCGCTCGAAACCATCCCCGCACCACCGCCATCGACGCTGTTCATCGACACCACCGCGACCCGCGCGCCTGCCCCGCGTGCAAAGACCATCGACGGCGTCATCAGCCTCCAGCGCAGTCGCTTTCTGCACCTGAATGTCGATCTGCTGCTGTCCGAACCGGCGGCCGCTTCGGTCGAGGCCGGACTCTTCAGCATCTTCAGCCGCCGGGAGAGCCGTCCGGCCAGCTGGCGCCTGCAGGCCCAGCGCCGCATCCGCGTCAACGAGGTACATTACTTCGATCACCCGGTATTCGGCGTCCTCATCCAGGTCACGCCGCACACCCCGCCGTCCGTCCCGGCAGACTGATCCCCGCGCCGCGGCCGTCCCGGCTGCCGTGAACGTCCTGCAGATCCGGGCCCAGCCCGACCGGGGTCTTTTCAGGACCGCCATGAACCCATCCCTGGGGGCTGCCGCCGAGACATCCTGTCTCGGAGGCTCCTGAAAAGACCCCGGTCGGGCTGGACCCTGCTGATGGTTGAGCGGTTGCCGGCAGCCGGGACGGCCGCGGCGCGGGGATCAGAGCGCCGGCACCAGCGATTCGAGGACCTTGCGAACCTTGTCCATGCCGACCTTGAGATTCCGCTCGATCTCGGCCATCTCGATCGGGGCCGCGTCGCCGCGGCCGGCGGCCCAGTTGGCGACCACCGTGAGCGCGGCATAATCGAGGTCGAGCTCGCGCATCAGCGCCGCCTCCGGCATCGCGGTCATGCCGACGATCGTGCAGCCGTCACGCTCCATGCGATTGATCTCGGCCGCGGTCTCGAGACGCGGCCCCTGGGTCACGCCGTAGGTGCCCTCCTCGCAGGCCTCCATCGCCATCGCACGGCAATGCGCGATCAACATCTGACGCAGGTCCTCACTGTAGGGATTGGTGAAATCGATGTGCGTGACCTCGTCGAGGTCCTGTTCGAAGAAGGTCGCGGACCGCGACCAGGTGTAATCGATGATCTGGTCGGGGATCACGAGCCGCGCCGGCGGCAGGTCTTCGCGGATACCGCCGACGGCCGCAACCGCGATGACGCGACGGACGCCGGTCTGGTGCAGCGCCCAGGCATTCGCGCGATAGTTGATCCGGTGCGGCGGGATCGTATGGCCGTAGCCGTGACGCGCGAGGAATACGACTTCGCGACCGCCGAGCACGCCGAAGGTCAGCGGTCCCGACGGCTCACCGTATGGCGTGTGGAAAACTTCGCGGCGCAGGATCTCGAGTCCCTTCAGCGAGGTCAGGCCGGTGCCGCCGATGATCGCGAGTTCAGACATGTTCCTCCTTCACGGCATAGATGCCGGGGGCATTACGCAGGTAATCCTTGTAGTCCATGCCGTAGCCGAACACATAGCGGTCCGGGACCTCGAGGCCGGTGAACTCGGGGCGATAGTCGGCCTTGCGGTCGTGGTGTTTGTCGACGAGCACTGCGCCGTACACCCGCGCAGCGCCGGCATCGACACAGTAATGATGGATCGCCGCGAGGGTATGGCCCTCGTCGTAGATGTCGTCGACGAGCAGTACCGTACGGCCTTCGAGTGCGACATGCGGATGCGCGCGCCAGTGCAGTTCGCCGCCGCGGGTCTCGCCGCGGTAGCGGGTCGCGTGCAGATAATCGACTTGCAGCGGAAAATCGAGTCGCGGCAGCAGCAGACCGGCCGGGATCAGTCCGCCGTGCAGCACCGCGATGACCAGCGGATTCGCGCCGCGCAGCTCCGTGGTGATCGCCGCCGCCAGCCGGCCGACGCCGGCATCGACTGCCGTCGCATCATGCAGGCACTCCGCAGCCCGGTACACCTCGAGGGCCTGTTCCGCCGTAATCGCCATTGTCTGGAAACGTGATGCTTGCCGAGTCGTCAGACCCCGGATTATACGTACCTGCCTGCCGCTTAACCAGCGCGCTCCCCTGCCTCCAGCAGCGTCCGCAGGCCCGCCTCGTCGAGGACCTCGATTCCGAGTTCGCGCGCCTTCACGAGCTTCGAACCGGGTTCGGCGCCGGCGACGACGCAGGACGTCTTTGCCGATACGCTGCCGGTCACGCGCGCGCCGAGCGCCTGCAGACGCGCCTTCGCGTCTTCGCGCGTCATCGATTCGAGTGCGCCGGTCAGCACGAAGGTCTGGCCTGCGAGGGGTTGCGTGGCGCGTTCGCGCGGCCGGCCGGCCGGCCAGCGCACGCCGTTTTCGCGCAGGCGGACAATGATCTCGCGATTGTGCGGCTCGCGGAAGAACGCGGCGACATGCCCGGCGACGACCGGGCCGATGTCGCGGACCTCCTGCAGGCGGGACTCGTCTGCCGCGATCACCACATCGAGGTCGCCGAACTCGAGCGCGAGCTGCTGCGCGGTCGCCTCGCCGACCTCGGGGATGCCGAGCGCGAACAGGAAACGCGCGAGCGTGGTGTCGCGGCTGCGGTCGATCGCCTCGACCAGGTTCGCGGCCGACTTGTCGGCCATGCGCTCGAGCATTGCCAGCTGTTCCTGCGTCAGTTCATAGAGATCGGCCGGGCTGTCGACGAGCCCGCGCTCGACGAGCTGGTCGATCAGCTTGTCGCCGAGGCCATCGATGTCCATCGCACGTCGCGACGCAAAGTGGGCGATCGCCTGTTTGCGCTGCGCCGGGCAGTAGAGCCCGCCGCTGCAGCGCGCGATGACCTCACCCTCGGCACGGACGACCGCGGAGCCGCACACCGGACAGGACACGGGCACGCGGTAGCGACGCGCCCCCTGCGGCCGCCGCGACTCGACGACGCCCATGACCTGCGGGATCACGTCGCCGGCGCGACGGACGATGACGGTATCGCCGATGCGCAGATCGAGGCGCTCGATCTGCGCGACGTTGTGCAGCGTTGCGTTGGTCACGGTGACGCCGCCGACATGGACCGGGTCGAGGCGCGCGACCGGCGTCAACGCGCCGGTGCGCCCGACCTGGAACTCGATCGCGTTCAGGATCGTCAGCTCTTCCTTCGGCGGGAACTTCCACGCCACGGCCCAGCGCGGCGCGCGCGCGACGAAACCGAGCGCCTGCTGTCCCTCGATATCATCGACCTTGAAGACGATACCGTCGATCTCGTAGGCAAGCGCATCGCGCCGTTCCTGCAGGCGCCGGTAATAGTCCAGACAGCCGTCGAGGCTGTCGACGACGGCCTGCTCCGGACAGACCGGGAAGCCCCAGCCGGCGAGGCGTTCGAGGACACCGTGCTGCGTGGCGGGCAGATCACCGCCGTCGACCTTGCCGACTCCGTAGCAATAGATGTCGAGCCGACGCGCCGCGGTCATCTTCGGATCGAGCTGGCGCAGGCCGCCGGCGGCGGCATTGCGCGGATTCGCGAACAGCCGCTCGCCCTTGCGCAAGGCCTCGTCATTGATAGTCTCGAAGGCCTGCTTCGGCAGGTAGACCTCGCCACGCACCTCGAGCAGCGGTGGCCAGCCCTCACCGTAGAGACGCAACGGGATGCGATGGATCGTGCGCAGGTTGCGGGTGATGTCCTCGCCGGTGACGCCGTCGCCGCGGGTCGCGCCCTCGACGAAGACGCCGTCGCGGTAAACCAGGCTGACCGCGACACCGTCCAGTTTGGGCTCGGCGTTGTAGACGACCGCCTCGCGGTCGAGGCCGGCGCGCACGCGGCGGTCGAAATCACGGAACTCGTCCTCGCTGTAGGCATTCGCCAGCGACAGCATCGGGATCTCGCGACGGACCTTGCCGAAGGCCGCGACCGGCTCGGCGCCGACACGCTGAGTCGGCGAGTCCGCCGCTCTCAGTTCGGGGTGTTCCGCCTCGATGTCCTGCAGCTCGCGCAACAGGCGATCATACTCGGCGTCGGGGATCTCCGGCGCATCGAGGACGTAATAGAGGTGATTGTGATGGTTGATCTGGTCGCGCAGCGCGGCGGCGCGCGCGGCGATGGCCTTTTCGGCTTTCAACTCAGCCGACCGCCATCTCCACGGCCTCGTCGACATCGACCGCGACCATCCGCGACACGCCCGGCTCGTGCATCGTGACGCCGACCAGCTGATTGGCCAGCTCCATCGTGATCTTGTTGTGGGTGATGACGATGAACTGGACGCGATCGGACATCTCGCGAACGAGGTTGCAGAATCGCGCCGCGTTGGTGTCATCGAGCGGCGCATCGACCTCATCGAGCATGCAGAACGGCGCCGGGTTCAGCTCGAACAGCGCAAACACCAGCGCCACCGCGGTCAGCGCCTTCTCACCGCCGGAGAGCTGGTGGATATTGACGTTGCGCTTGCCCGGCGGACGCGCCATCACCGACACGCCGGCCTCGAGCAGGTCGTCGCTGGTCATCTCGAGCTGGGCGACGCCACCGCCGAACAGTTTCGGATAGAGCCGTTGCAGGTGATCGTTGACGAGATCGAAGGTCTCCTTGAAGCGCGCGCGGGTCTCGGTATCGATCTTGCGGATGGCTTCCTCCAGCGTCGCCAGCGCCTCATTGACGTCGGCAAGCTGCGCGTCGAGCCAGGTCTTGCGCTCGGACTGCTCCGCGAACTCATCAATCGCGGCGAGGTTGATCGCGCCCATGCGCGCGATCTTCTGGTCGATATCGGCAATGCGGCCCTGCCAGGCCTGTTCTTCGGCATCCGCGGGCATTGCGCTGATCACGTCCTCGAGCGAGTGCCCGGCCTCCGCCAGCTGTTCCAGCAGCGTGCGCTTCAGCACCGCCGACTCCTGGCGCGCCATGCGCAACTGATCGAGTTGCTCACGCTGCTGCTGCACGTCGAGTTCGGCCGTGCCGCGCCGGTCTTCGAGCTCACGCAGGCCATGCTCGCAGTCCTCGAGGCGGCGGCGCGCATCGGCGAGACGGGTCTCAACGGACAGGCGTTGCTCGAGCCACTGCTCGAGTTCCTGCTTCATTTCGACGATCGGTCCCTCGCTGCCGGCGAGCTCTGCCTGCAGCTCGTCATGCTGGCGCGCAATCTGCGCCAGCTGGCCTTCGGTACGCACGAGGCCGGCCTGCAAGGCGCCCAGGCGTGACCGCGCCGATTCCATCCGCACCGCGACCTCGCGCATCGCATTGCGGTCGCCCTGCGCCTGGGCGCGGCATTCATCCAGGCGCGCACGCAGGCTATCGCGCCGCTCGAGCAGCGCCTGGTGGCGCTGTTCGTGATCGAAGCTGTCGGCGCCGAGACGCTCCAGGCGGTCCTGCGCCTCGGCGAGGCCGTTCTCGTCGCCTTCGATGCGGGCGCACAGATCGCCGGATTCGGTGGCGATCGCCTCGCGGCGGCGCGCGATCTGCTCGAGGCTGGCGTCACGCCGGCTCAGTTGCGCGCGCACCTCCGCCTGCTGCTGCGCGGTCTCGTCGAGGCGCTGCCGGCAGTGTTCGCGCGCCTGCTCGAGCGCCGCCAGCTCCTCGTTGACCTGCTGTGACTGGCGCTCGAGCTCGGCGGCCGCAGCGGATGACCGCTCCAGCGACTGTGCGAGTTCGCGCAGGGCCTGTTCCCGCGCCAGCACGCCGGCCTTGCCGTCGCCGGCATTGACGACACGCACCCAGCCCGGGCCGATCCAGACGCCGCCGCGGGTGATGACGGACTCGTGAACCGCGAGGCGCGGACGCATGGCGAGGGCCTCGGCGATGGTGTCCGCCGCATAGATGCCATTCAGCAGGCCATCGAGCGACCAGGGGGCGCGCACCTTTGCGCCGACCGGCGTGCCAAGCGCGCCGGCCGGACGGTCCTCGGCGGTCGAGGTATCAAACAGGGCCAGCGTGCCATCGTCGAGCGTCTCGAGATGTCGCGCGAGCTCATCGCTGGAGGTCACGCACACGGCCTCGAGGTCGGGTCCGAGCACGGTCTCGATCGCGCGCTCCCACCCGGTCTCGACGTCGAGGTCCTCGGCGAGCCGACGGGCGTCGTTGAGACCACGCGTCTCGAGCCATTGTGACACCGACGAGGCCTGCTTTCCGAGCGCGACCTGCTGGACCGCATCGAGCGAGGCATGACGCTTTTCGAGTTCCTGCTGTTCACGACGCTGCGCCTCGACGGCCTCGGCGGCGCGGGCGCGCGACTCGCGTTGCGCAGCGATGCGCACGACCAGGCCCTCCTGCTCATGACGCAGCGATTCGAAGGCCTCGTTGATCTGCGCCGCGCGGGCCTCGATCTGTTCACCAAGCGCAGGATCGTCGCTCTCCGCGGCAAGACCCCGCTCCTCGGCCTCGAGCCGCGCCAGGCGCTCGCGCAGGCCGCGCAGTTGATCCTCGAGATGGCGAATGCGCGTACGCTCGACTTCCAGCGCGCGATTCTGTTCGGAGGCCGCGCGATTTGCGGCGTCCCACTCACCCTGCCATTCGGTCATCGCCTGCTCGGCGTCGGCCAGCGCGGCCGCAGAGGCCTGTTCCGCCGCCTCGCAGCGGCGGAACTCCGGCTCACCCTCGCCGATCCGGCGCTCCAGCTCGACGATCTGCTCACGATCCTGAGTCAGATGGCGATTCGCCTCGTCGCGTGCGCGCTCGAGTTCGGCGATCGCGGCCTGGTTCTTCTGCTGGCGCTCGCGGGCATGCTGGATTGATTGCTCGGCACGGGAGATCCGCGAGCCGAGGTCATAGAATTCGGCCTGGATAAGATTGAACTGCTCGTTCGCCTCGACCTGGCCGGCGCGACGCGCCTCGATCTGCGCCTCGACCGCGCGCAGCCCGGCGATCGCCTTTTCGACTGCCGTGTCCTGCGCGGCGATCGCGCGCTCCTGGCCGGCGAGCTGCTCATCGAGGCCGCGCGCCCGCAGCGCGAGCAGCTGACCCTTCAGCAGGCGTTCCTCCTGCTTCAGTTCCCGATAGCGCTCGGCGGCCTTGGCCTGCCGCTGCAATGTTTGCAATCGCTTCTCAAGTTCAGCTACCAGATCATTGAGTCTGTTGAGGTTTTCCCTAGTGTCCCGAATGCGGCTCTCGGTCTCGCGGCGGCGCTCCTTGTACTTCGAGATGCCGGCGGCCTCCTCGAGAAACACGCGCAGCTCCTCGGGCTTCGCCTCGATCAGGCGCGACACCGTGCCCTGCTCGATGATCGCGTAACTGCGCGGGCCGAGTCCGGTGCCGAGGAAGACGTCGGTGATGTCGCGTCGCCGGCAGCGGGTGCCGTTCAGGTAGAAGATCGACTGGCCGTCGCGCGACAGCAGGCGCTTGACCGAGATCTCGGCATACTGGGCGTACTGGCCGCCGAGGCGGCCGCTGCTGTTGTCGAACACCAGTTCGACGGTGGCCTGACCGACCGGCTTGCGTGAAGAGGATCCGTTGAAGATGACATCCGCGAGGGCATCGCCGCGCAGGTTCTTGGCCGAACTCTCGCCCATGACCCAGCGCACCGCATCGATGACATTGGACTTGCCACAGCCGTTCGGCCCAACGACGCCTACGAGCTGGCTCGGAAAGGTGACCGTCGTGGGATCGACGAAGGACTTGAAGCCCCCGAGCCTGATCTTTTTCAGTTGCATGGGTCGCCAAGATACAGGAAAAGCGCCGGGGCAGACAAGATAATCGCGGGGGGATCTGCTATGTTATTGACCGTTATTGTGTCGTGGTGCTGCATTCTTCATGAACGCCTGTCGAAGTGGAATCCGGGCCTTGGCCAGCCGGGTCTTTTCAGGACCGCCGTGAACCCATCCCTGGGGGCTGCCGCCGGGACATCCTGTCCCGGAGGCTCCTGAAAAGACCCGGCTGGCCAAGGCCCTGCTGGGAGTTTCTGCGGTTCATGAATAATGCAGTCCAATCTGATCCATCATTCATCGAGTACATTACCCATGCCTAGCAAACCCAGCAGGGAACTTGAAACCTTCAACAATCCGAATCCCGGTCGTGACTATACGATCCGGATCGAGATCCCCGAATTCACCTGCCTGTGTCCGAAGACCGGACAGCCCGATTTCGCGACGCTGCAACTCGAATACGTGCCGGCGGAACGCTGCGTCGAGCTGAAGTCGCTGAAACTCTATATCTGGTCCTTCCGTGAACGCGGGGCGTTTCACGAGGCCGTCACCAACGAGATCCTCGATGACCTCGCGCGCGCCTGCGAACCGCACTATATGCGCCTGACTGCCGAGTTCAATGTCCGCGGCGGGATCTATACGACGGTCGTCGCCGAGTACCGCAGCGAGACCTGGGTCGCGCCGGAGCCGGTCACCCTGCCCTGATGCGGCGCGCGCTCGGCATCGACGTCGGCACCAGCGGCGGCCGCGGCGTCGTCATCGATACGACAGGCCGGGTGCTCGCCGAAGCCTCGATCTGCATGCCGGCCGCGCGTCGCGACGGCGCGCGCCGCGAACAGTCGGCGGAACTGTGGTGGGAGACCGTCTATTTCGTGTTGCGCGCGCTCGCGACGAAGACACCACCCGATGCAGTCGATGCGCTCGCGGTCGATGCGACCTCGGCGACGCTGCTGCTCGCCGATGCGGCCGGCCGGCCGCTCGGACCGGCGCTGATGTATAACGACGCCCGCGCGACCCGCGAGGCCGAGCGCATTGCTGCGGTCGCGCCGACCGACTGCGCTGCGCACGGCGCCGGTTCGGCACTGGCGAAGCTGCTGTACCTGCGTACGCAGGCCGGGATGCGCGATGCCCGACATGCGCTGCATCAGGCCGACTGGATCGCGGGCCGGCTCGCCGGCCGCTACGGAGTCAGTGACGAGAACAACGCGCTCAAGCTCGGCTATGATCCGCTACGGCGATGCTGGCCGGCATGGCTCGCGCGCCTCGACGTCGATCCCGCGCAACTGCCCGAGGTCGTGTCGCCCGGCACGGTGATCGGGCAGTTGCATGACGCGAAAATCCGCGCGCTCGGCTACCGCGCCGATCTCAGGATCGTCGCCGGCACCACCGACAGCGTCGCCGCGTTCATCGCGACCGGCGCGGACACGCCCGGCGACGCGGTGACCTCGCTCGGTTCGACGCTGGTGCTGAAACTGCTGTCCACGCGGCCGTTGTTCGCGCCGGCCTGCGGGATCTACAGTCATCGCCTCGGCGACCTCTGGCTCACCGGCGGCGCGTCGAACAGCGGCGGCGCCGTGTTGCTCGAATACTTCACGGTCGAGCAGCTCGATGCGCTGACCCCGGCGCTGGATCCGGCGACGCCGACCGGTCTCGACTACTATCCGCTGGTCACGCCCGGCGAACGTTTCCCGCGCAACGATCCGGCGCTCGCGCCGCGCCTGTCACCGCGGCCGGCCGGGGACGCGCGCTTCCTCCAGGGCATGCTCGAGGGCATCGCGGCAATCGAAGCGGAAGGTTATGCCCGGCTGACCGAACTCGGCGCGCCGCCGCCACGGCGGATCCTGACGGTCGGCGGCGGCGCACGCAATCCTGCCTGGACCGCGATACGCCGGCGCGCCCTGCCCGGCATCCCGTTCGACACCCCGCGCAGCGAACAGGCCTGCCACGGCGCAGCCATGCTCGCGCTGCGGGCCGCATAGCCGATACAGCGAAGAACATGGACTGGTGGCAACTCATCCTCCTCGCGCTGACCCAGGGACTGACCGAGTTCCTGCCGATCTCGAGCGCCGCGCATCTGATCCTGCTGCCCGCGGTGACCGGCAGCGAGGACCAGGGACTGGCCTTCGACGTGTCGGTCCATGTCGGCACCCTGGCTGCGGTCATCGCATATTTTCGCCGCGAACTCGCGGCGATGGCCCGCGACTGGCTCGGCTCGATCACCCGGGGGCGTCACACCGCCGACAGCCGCCTTGCCTGGGGCGTAATCCTCGGCACGATCCCGGCCGGGCTTGCCGGGCTACTGTTCAAGGGGGTCATCGAGACCGAACTGCGCTCGACGCTGGTCATCGCGCTGGCGACGATCGCCTTTGGCCTGCTGCTGTGGTGGGCCGACGCGCGCAGCCGCCGGGAACGCGACGAGCATTCACTGAGCCTGCGCGACATCCTGCTGATCGGCTGCGCTCAGGCGCTGGCGCTGATCCCGGGGACCTCGCGCTCGGGCATTACGATGACCGCCGGACTGATGCTCGGGCTGACACGGGAAGCCGCCGCGCGCTTCTCATTCCTGCTGTCGATCCCCGTCATCGCGCTGGCCGGCGGCTGGCAGGCGATCGACGTCCTTCGGGACGACGCCGCACTGCCGTGGATGGACCTGCTGCTCGGCGCCGCGATCGCGGGCTTCGTCGCCTACTGGACCATCCACTTCTTCATCGAGCTGCTCGGCCGTATCGGCCTGCTACCGTTCATCCTCTACCGGCTTGCGCTCGGCAGCGTACTGCTGGTTTTGTTCTGGCTCTGATCACAGGCACTGGTCACCACCTCAGCCGAGGTGATCGCGCAACCGCGCCACGCCCAGCTCCAGCCGATCCATCGAAGTCGTATACGCAAAGCGCACATGCGCGTTTGCGCGATGCGCGCCGAAATCGCGGCCCGGCGTGATTGCGACGCCGGCCCTTTCCAGCAGGTCGAGCGTGAAATCGTAACTGTCTGCACTGAAGCGCTCGCAGCCGGCATAGAGATAGAACGCGCCCGCGGGCGCCACCGGGAGGTCGAAGCCGAGCCCGCGCAGCGCCGGCAGCAGGAAATCACGCCGTTCGCGCAGGATCTCCCGCCGCTCATCGAAGATCGCGCGCGCCTCTGCGCCGAGCGCAGCGAGCGCCGCGTGCTGCGCCGGGGTCGGCGGTGCCAGGAAGAGGTTCTGCGCGAGGCGGTCGATCAGCGGGACAGTCGCCGCAGGTGTGATCAGCCAGCCGAGCCGCCAGCCGGTCATGCCGTAGTATTTCGAGAAGCTGTTGATGATGATGATGCCATCATCGATCGCGAGCGCCGAGGCGGGTTCGGCTTCATAGACCAGGCGCTGGTAGATCTCGTCGACGATCAGCACGGCGCCGCGTTCGCGCACGAGCGCGGCGATGCGCGCAAGTTCAGCGGGCGCGATGACGGTACCAACCGGATTCGACGGCGTCGCGAGCATGACTACCGCAGTACGCGCGGTCCAGTGACGCTCGAGCGCGGCGGCGGTCGGCTGCCAGCCGGTGTCGGCGTCGACCGGCACGGTGACGGCGTTCGCCCCGAACAGGCGCGCGAAATGGCGGTTGCATGGATAGCCCGGATCGGCAAGCAGGACGTCATCGCCGGGATCGAGCAGCACGCCGAGCGCCAGCTGTAACGCGCCCGAGGCGCCGGGGGTGACGACGACGCGCCCGGGATCGATCTCGAGCCCCTCGCGCGCGCGGTAATCGGCCGCGATTGCCGCGCGCAGTTCGGGCATGCCGAGCGCCGGCGTGTAGTGCGTACGCCCGGCGCGCAACGCCGCGGTTGCGGCCTCGATCACCGGCGCCGGCGTCGCGAAGTCCGGCTCGCCGATCTCCATATGCACGATCGAGCGTCCGTCGCGCTCGAGTGCCCGCGCCCGCGCGAGCACGTCCATGACATGGAATGGTTCGATCGCGGCCATCCGCCTGGCGATACGGGGCTTCCGCTCATCGCCGGCGGCCATCAACTCAGCCCCCGAATATCTGCCTGAGCACGGCAAGATCGAGACAGCGCGCATCCGCAGGCACTCGCATGGCGGCCCGCCCGCCCAGCACCTCGAACGGGGCGTCCTCTTCGCCAAGGTCACTCAGCACGAGATCGGCCTCGCGATAATCGCCGCCGCAGGTATAGGCATTGACCGTCATCACCATGCGCAGTCCGCATGCCCGTGCGGCGGCATAACCATTCTCCGAGTCCTCGAACGCGATGCAGGCGTCCGCGTCGAGACCCAGCCGTTGCAGCGCGTATGTGTAGACGGCCGGCGACGGCTTCTTGTCCGCCACCTCATCGGCACTCGCGATCAGTTCGAACCAGCCGATCGACTCCGCACCGAGCGTGTGCTCGAGCAGCACGGTGACATTCTCGCGCGTCGTCGTCGTCGCGATCGCAAGACGCAATCCGGCGTCACGCGCCTCGCGCAACAGGCGCGCGACGCCGGGGCGCAACGCGATCTCGCCCTGGCGCAACATCTCCCAGTAGAAGCGGTTCTTGGAGGCGTGCAGCTCAGGCACGCGGTCGGCAAGGTCCGTCGGCGGCGTGCCGCCGGCGTAGACATGGTGGCGCATGTAGTGATGCATGCGTTCCTTGCCGCCCGAGATCGCGAGCAACTCGCCGTAGAGCTCATCATGCCAGTCCCAGTCGAGACCGGCCTCGGCGAAGGCCCGATTAAACGCAATCCGGTGTCCGTCGCGCTCGGTATCCGCGAGGGTACCGTCGACGTCGAAAAGCAATGCCTGTATGGATGACATTATGTATGGAATTCATAAAGTTAGGATGTAGGCCGGCTATCTTACACCATTTCCCGCAGCCATGCCTGCCGGCGACCGCCGCGCCGCCCTCATCGGGGGCGGCGCCGGACGCGGCGTCAGCACGGGGCTCCCGCGGAATCGATTGAGCATCAAGGGCCTATCTGGTATAAATACGCGTTTGTTTTTGCCCAACCCTCAGGAGAGAGCTTGATGGCCGTCGCGAAAAAGAAGGCCGCAACCGGCGCCAGGAAGAAGGCGACCCCCGCGAAGAAAAAGGCGGTGGCGAAGAAGGCCCGGGTACCGGCCAAAAAGGCCGCCCCGAAGATGGACCGTGCCCCGACGGCGAAGTCTCGCGCACGCTCCGGCCACAAGGCACCCGCGCAACCGGCTGCAGCCTCGACCCAGCTACCCTATCTCGGCATCGAGCCCTATAAGGAAAAGAAGGGCGAGGCCTACATGGGCGCGAAACAGGTCGAACACTTCCGCAACATCCTCGACACCTGGAAGGCCAAGCTGATCGAGGAGATGGAGCGCACCGTGCATCACATGCGCGACGAGGCCGCGAACTTCCCGGATCCGAACGACCGCGCCAGCCAGGAGTCGGACTTCGCGCTCGAACTGCGCACTCGCGATCGCGAGCGCAAGCTGATCAAGAAGATCGACGAATCGCTGCGCGATCTCGACAACGGTGACTACGGCTATTGCGAGACCTGCGGCATCGAGATCGGCATCCGCCGCCTCGAAGCGCGTCCGACCGCGACGCTGTGCATCGACTGCAAGACCCTCGACGAGATTCGCGAGCGCCAGGTCAAGGGCTGAGCATAGCCATCGGCTTGTTGCCCCGTTCCGATCCTTGATAACCTGTCAGCAGATTTCACCGGCTGACAGACGGGGTTCGTCATGAGCACTGAAGACATCAGTTCGATCCTGCAGGAGGATCGCCTGTTCGAGCCGCCCGCGGACTTCGCGAAGCGCGCAAACATCGACCGGGAACGCCTCGCGGCAATGCATGAAGCCGCGGCGCAGGATCCCGCCGGCTTCTGGGCCGAACAGGCCCGCTCGCTGCTGGACTGGCACAAGCCCTTCACCCGCACGCTCGACGACAGCCGCGCCCCGCACTTCCGCTGGTTCGACGACGGCCGGCTCAATGTCTCCTGGAACTGCCTCGACCGTCATCTCGCCAAGCGCGGTGAGCAGACCGCGATCGTCTTCGAGGGCGAGCGCGGTGACACCCGCCGCATCAGCTACCGTGAACTGCATCGCGACACCTGCCGGCTCGCCAATGCGCTGCGCGCGCGCGGCATCGGGCCCGGCGACCGCGTCATCATCTACATGCCGATGGTCCCCGAGACGGTGGTCGCAATGCAGGCCTGCGCCCGCATCGGCGCGATCCATTCGGTCGTCTTCGGCGGCTTCTCGGCGAATGCGCTGAAGGATCGCATCGAGGACGCCGGCGCGAAGCTCGTCATCACCGCCGACGGCGGCCATCGCGGCGGCAAGATCATCGAACTCAAGGCCGCGACCGACCAAGCGATCGCGCATGCGCAGGTCAAGCCCGAGGGCGTCATCGTGCTCAAACGCACCGGCCACGACATCGCGATGCAGTCCGGCCGCGACAGCTGGTGGCATGACGCGATCGAAGGCGCCGGAGACGACTGCGAACCCGAATGGGTCGACGCCGAGCATCCGCTGTTCATCCTCTACACCTCCGGATCGACCGGCAAGCCCAAGGGCATCCAGCACGCGAGCGCCGGATACCTGCTCGGTGCGATCACGACAATGCGGTGGGTATTCGATCATCGCGACGGCGACATCTACTGGTGCACCGCCGACGTCGGCTGGATCACAGGACACAGTTACGTCGCCTACGGCCCACTCGCCGCCGGCGGCACGATCATGATCTACGAGGGCGCGCCGACCGTCCCCGACGCCGGCCGCTTCTGGGACATCTGCCAGCGCCACAAGGTCACGGTGTTCTACACGGCGCCGACGGCGATCCGCGCACTGATGAAGTTCGGCGATGACATCCCCGCGAAATACGACCTGTCGACGCTGCGCCTGCTCGGCACCGTCGGCGAGCCGATCAATCCCGAGGCCTGGATCTGGTATCACGAGAACATCGGCGGCGGGCGTTGTCCGGTGCAAGCGGCGTGGCCTTGCTGGCCGGACAGGGAGTGGCGCAGGCGCCGCCGACCCGCGAAGAAATCCAGCGGCCCGAACTCGAGCTCGATTCGCAGCTTCGCGCGGGC
>CAYLKC010000005.1:0-15414 GCA_964384095.1 uncultured Chromatiales bacterium | reverse complement strand
GAACGAAGATGCCTCGAGCTTCTTCTTGCCGCTCGCCAACATGATCGCGCCGATCCCCGGCGCGATGGCGACCAAACCCGGTTCCTGCACCCGCCCCCTGCCCGGTATCGACGTCGCGATCGTCGATGACCGCGGCAATCCGGTCACCGAACCCGACAGGGGCGGCTACCTCGTCATCCGCAAGCCGTGGCCGTCGATGCTGCGCACGATCTGGGGCGACGACCAGCGCTATATCGATACCTACTGGGCACGCTTCGGGAATCGCTATTACGTCGCCGGCGACAGCGCCCGCCGCGACGCTGATGGCTATTTCTGGATCATGGGCCGCATCGACGACGTGCTCAACGTCTCCGGTCACCGTCTTGGCACGATGGAGGTCGAATCGGCGCTGGTCGCGCACCCGAAGGTCGCCGAGGCCGCGGTCGTCGGCCGTCCGGACCCGATCAAGGGCGAGGCGATCTTCGCCTATGTCGTGCTGCGCGGCGAGCGGCCCACGCTCGACCAGGCGAAACCCTTGAAGGACGAACTGCGCGCCTGGGTTGCCGAGCAGATCGGCCCGATCGCGAAGCCCGACGAGATCCGCTTTGCCGACAACCTGCCGAAGACGCGCTCCGGCAAGATCATGCGCCGCCTGCTGCGCACGATCGCGCGCGGCGAGGCCATCACCCAGGATACGTCGACGCTCGAGAACGAGGCGATATTGCTGCAACTGAGCGGGAAGGAATAGCCGTCAGCGGATCAGCGTCAGCCAGCCGGCGAGCATGAGCAGCGTGACCAGCAGCACCGGCGGCACGAGTACGATCCCGATGCGCATGAACTCGCCCCAGCCGATGCGTATTCCCCTGCGCGCGAGCACATGCAGCCACAGCAGGGTTGCGAGACTGCCAATCGGGGTCAGTTTCGGCCCGATATCGGTACCGATCACATTCGCGTAGATCATCGCCTCGCGAACGACCCCGGTCGCGGCAGTCTCGTCGATCGACAGCGCGACGACCATCACCGCCGGCAGGTTGTTCATCACCGATGCCAGGAGCGCGGCGATGAATCCGGTGCCGACCGCGGCCGCGACGACCCCGTAGCCTGACAGCACGTCAAGCAGGCCCGCGATCTCGCCCGTCAGGCCCTGGTTGCGCAGCCCGTAGACTACGAGGTACATGCCGACCGAGAAGATCACGATCTGCCACGGCGCGCCCAGCAGCACCTCGCGCGTCGCGATCGCCTGACCGCGCGCGGCGATCAGCAGCAGGGTCAGCGCGCCTGCGCCGACGATCGCCGACACCGGAACACCGATCGGCTCGAGGACCAGAAATGCGGCCATCATCAGCCCGAGTACCCACCAGCCGGCGCAGAACACCGCCGGATCGCGAATGGCCTGCCACGGCTCCCGCAGCATCGTAACCTCATAGGTACGGGGGAGCTGTCCGCGAAACATCAGCACCAGGACCGCAAGCGACGTCGCCACCGAGGCCAGGTTGACGACCACCATGACCGAGGCATATTCGGCAAAGCCGATCCCGAAGAAGTCCGCGGACATGATGTTGACGAGATTGGATATCACCAGCGGCAGGCTCGCCGCGTCGGCGATGAAACCGGCGGCAATGACGAAGGCGAATGCTGCGCCGGCGGTGAAGCCGAGTGCGCGCAGCATTTCGAATACGATCGGCGTCAGCATCAGCGCAGCGCCGTCATTGGCAAAGACCGCCGACACCGCCGCCCCGAGCAGGATCGTGAACACGAACAGGCGCAGGCCGCTGCCCCTGCCCTGCCGTGCGACGTGCAGCGCCGCCCACTCGAAGAACCCGGCCTCGTCCAGCAACAACGAGATGATGATGATGAATACGAAGGCCAGCGTCGCGTTCCAGACGATGCCGACCACCACCGGGACATCGGACCACTCGACGACGCCGGTCAGCAGTGCCGCAGCCGCCCCGGCCAGTGCGCTCCAGCCGATGCCAAGTCCGCGCGGCTGACGAATCACGAGCACGATCGTCAGCACGAATATCGTGATGGCCGCGAGCAGCACGGAATCAGTAGGGGCGGTTAGGGGACAACCGGGGACACCGTATCGCAGGGTCCGCGATACGGTCGTTGCTGCGCACTATCGACACGGGGGCAAGCCCCGCGATTCAGCGATCGAGCAGGCGCTCGTCGACCTCGGCCTCGGCGGCAAGCCAGTCCCCGACCTCGCCGCCCGGGGCGAAACCACGCGCCTCGGCGCGGTACCACGCCGCCTCGGCGATGAGTTGACGACGCGCGTCGGCGGACAGGGATGCCCCGCCATGATCGATATTCTCCGCTTCACCCGGTGACTTTACCGCTGGTCTGCGCGCGGTTGCACGCCTGGAAATGTCGCCCGCTGCTGTGGGTCCGTTTCCCGGTTTCATCTGCAGTCTCCTCCAGTCTGGCGTCGCGCCGTTGTCGGAATGACCACGTCTTTCGCTATCCCGCAATCGCGAGAATACTCCTGCGCCGCGCATTGTCAATCCGCGCAAACAGCGACATAAAAAAACGGGGCGGCGGCCCTGCGGCCGCCGCCCCGCCCTTGCTGCCTGACACTGACGATTTTACGTCAGAATGCCACCTGGCCGCGCAGCGCGACCTGGCTGGTCTCGTCGCCGTTGACGTCGTTCTCGCCCATCGTGTAGTTGAGCATGAAGCGCATCGCCGGGTTGATGTAGTAGTTGACGCCGACGGTCATCGCCGTAGCCGACCGATCATCGATATCCTTGTTCTCGATGTAGTCATAGCGCGCCGTCACCTCCCACGCACCGGAGGTGCTCTTCGGCTTGACCGAGCGGAACACGCCATTACCCTTGTGATAGGGCTTGGTTTCGCCGGTCAGCATGTAGCTGCCCATCAGATAGTAGGTGGCAACATCCTGGTCCGAATCCGTGCCGGCGCCGCCGAAGCTGCCGGTCGCGTACTCGGCCTGGACGAACAGCGGACCCTGGGTCATGCCGAACTCGAGACCGACCATGTCCACCGTCGAACCCACCCCCTGCGTCGCGATCGTCTGCGACGGGCCGCGGCGACCGGCATAGCTCGCGCTCGCCGAGCCCTGACCGCTGAGACGGTTGGCATTCTCATGACTGACCGACAGGCCCAGGTGGATCGTACTGTTGTCGCTCATGACCGGCGCGAAGGTCACGCGACCGGCGGTGCCGATACCCTCATTGCGGGGACCGGCGGCATCGCGCAGGTTGAACACCGAGAGGCCGGCCGTCCAGTTGTCCGCGCCGGTGCGGTAGCCGACGCCCTGCTGGAACTGCCTGCCGTTGTAGATGCCGGTCGCAGTCGCAAACGGACGCTCCATCATCGTGATCTCGTTCGAGCTCGTCATCTCCTCCATCGCGCGGAAGGGCTTGAACTGGCCGAACATGACCGTGCCGCCGAGCGCCTTGGTCGACAGGAACACGTCGCGATAGCCGGCGGTCGTGTTGCCGGCGGAGAAGTCCTGCTCGATCTTGTAGGCCCAGTCATACAGTGAACCGGTCAGGGTCAGACGGGTGCGGCGGAACTCGGTAGTGCTGGTCGTGGCAACGAGATCCTCGTCGAAAATATAGGCATCGAAGTGCACCCGGCCGCCGATCTGCATCGAGAAATTGCCGTCATCGGAGCTGACCTTCAGACCGCCCTTGGTCTCGACCTTTTCCGCGAACGCCGGCGCGGCGGCGAACATCGCCACGGCCGTCGCAAGTGCTGTCATCTTCAAACGCTGTGTCATTGCTGTCTCCCGATTCATTTGTGTTAAACCGCTGATAGTCATTCCTGCTCTCCAGTTGCTCGAGGCCGGACGGACGATCGATCCAGCCAGCATGCAGGAGGCAGTGTAGGCAGCGAGCGTGACAGTCAGGTGACGGGATCGTTACAGTTTGGTTAAAGCAGAATCGCTGTGGCGCGCCTGCAACACCGGCCCCCGATCCGGCAGGCACGGATGCTTCGAGGGACTCAGGGCCAGGCGAGGTCACCGCCCGGGCCGAGCGGCAGGCCGGTCAGCATCCACAGCAGCAACAACAGCGGCCAAACCAGCGCGAAGGCGACCGTATAGGGGATCATCAGCGCGATCAGCGTGCCGATACCGGCATCGCTGCGCCAACGCTGCATGAAGGCGAGAATGATCACCCAGTAGGGATTCAGCGGCGTCACGACATTGGTGATCGAGTCGCCGATGCGGTAGGCGGCCTGGGTCAGCTCCGGGCTGATGCCGGCCTGCATCAGCATCGGTACGAACACCGGCGCGAAGAATGCGTACTTTGCCGAGGCCGACCCGATAAACAGGTTCGCGATCGCGACCATGACGATGAACGCCAGCACCAGCGCGGTCGCCGGCAGCGGTAGCGCGGCGAGCCATTCGCCGCCGGCGATCGCGAGCAACAAGCCGAGTTCGCTGTAGCGGAACGCCGCGATGAACTGGGCGGCGAAGAAGGCCAGCACGATATATGGCGCCAGCACGGCGAGGGTCGCGGTCATCATGTCCGCCGCGTCGCGGTCGCTGCGGATCGTCCCGGCGACGATGCCGTAGGCGAGGCCCGGCGCGAGAAAGACCAGGAACAGCAACGGGATCATCGCCTCGACCCAGCGCGGGAAGTGCGCGCCGTCGCCGTGCAGCGGCGCGCCCGGCAGCAGCACCAGCAATAACACGACGGCCAGGGCCAGCGCGAAGGCGATGCCGGCCGCGACCAGGCCGCGCGTCGAACTTGCGCCCGGGTCGACGGCCTCGCCCCCACCGTTCGCGGCCTGCACCGGCCCGCCCGCGCAGCGCGGTTCTACGTAGCGGGCGGTCACCCACCAGCCGACCAGCGTCAGCAGTCCCGTGGAAACGATCATCAGCCACCAGTTCGCGGTGACGGCGACGCGATAGTCCGGCACGAGGATCTGCGCCCCGGCCTGGGTGAAACCGGCGAGCAGCGGGTCGAGGCCGGTGATGAACAGGTTCGCGCTGAAACCGGCCGAGACACCGGCGAACGCAGCGGCAAGCCCGGCCAGCGGGGGGCGGCCGGCGGCGTGATACAGCGCGGCGGCCAGCGGCGGCAGCACGACATAACCGGCATCGAGCGTCATCGACGACAGGATACCGATGAAGACGACCGATGGTGTCAGCAGATGCCGGGGCGTCACCCGCAATGCACGCCCGATCAGCGCCGGTAGCAGACCGCTGCGCTCGGCCACGCCGATGCCGAGCATCGCGACCAGCACGATGCCGAGCGGCGGGAAGGTCACGAAGTTGTCGACCATCGTCGACAGCAGCCACCACAGGCCGTCGCTGTCGAAGAGACTCTTCGCAACGACGGTGATCGTCCCGTCGCCGTCCGGCGCCGGCCGCTCGACCGACCAGCCGGCCCAGGCCGCGACCTGCGACAGCACCATGACGACGAGCAGCGCGATCGCGAACAGCGTCGCCGGATGCGGCAGTGCATTGCCGGCGCGTTCGAGACGTTCGAGCAGGCGCAGCCCCGTCATCGTGACATCGCCGGTCGTATTACATTAGAATTCCTGATCATGACTCGACTCCACCGGAACCGGGTGAGATTACCATGACCCTGTCGCGGAGGCACAAGGCTGCGATAGCCTTGCTCGCGTTACTGGCCTTCCTGTCCCAGGGCGCCTTCGCCGCGCTCGGCGCTCATGTCCATGCCGGCGCCGCCCACACGGTGCACGACCCCGCTCATGCCCACCATGGCGCGAATGTGGATGTGGAGGATGACGCCGTCGCCGCCCATTCGAGCGATACTGCCTGCGAGGAATCGCGCGCCTGTTTGTGCTGTATCGGTAGCTGCGCGTCGTTGCTGCCGGCCGCTGCTGCCGGCGCGCTCGCCGTCCCTGTCCGCGGTCACGGCTTCGCGACGACACCTTTCCCCACCGCCACCGCAACCACCTCGCTGTACCGACCTCCGATCCCGGCCTGACGGGAGGGGTGCGTCCGCTCGCTTGAGCGAGCGCCGTGCCCGTCTCCTCGTATCAGCAACCGCATAGTCCGCCGCCCCGCGCCCGACCGGCGCCGCGCAGGCGGCCACACAGGATTACGGAGGACCGTTCATGTCATCATCGCAGACTTCGCGCGTGCGTCTTGCGACCCTCGCGATCATGTTCGCCGCCTTCATGGCCCCGCTTTTATGGCCAACGCCCGCCGAGGCGATCCCGGCCTTCGCCCGCAAGCATGACCTGTCATGCACGGCCTGCCATACCAAGCCGCCGCGTCTCAACGACTTCGGCGAGGCCTTTCACATGGCCGGCTTCCGCATCCCGGCGGTGGATGACGGCGAGCGCCATCGCAAGCGCCAGATCGGCCGCATCTGGTCCGAGACCGACCTGCTGAACTCGCTGGCCCTGCGCGCGCGCGGCGATCTCCTCGTCGGGACCGACGGCGCCGCCGCCGGCAACGACGCACTGGACATCGCCTCGCTGCGCAGCGCCGAACTCTATCTCGCCGGCACACTGACCGACGGGATCAGCTATTTCTTCACCCTCGAGGGCAACGGGGAGGATTTCGGTATCGGCCACGAGTTCTTCGTGATGGCGAACCTCGAGTCGCTGTGGCGGCGAGGCGGCGGGGGCCACGGCAGTCATGGCGACGGCCCGATGATCATGGGACCGATGATCATGGCCGGCAAGATCGATCCGTCGACGAATTTCTCCTACCCGACCAATCGCCAACTAATCGAGAATATCGACGGCAGTGCGGTGACCCGGTTCGCGCTCCGCCCCTATGCCTTCGCGGCCAAGTTCTTCGGCATCGCAACGGTCGACGGCCGTCCGGTCGAGGTCACCGAACCGGTGCTATACAACACCGACGGCGACACCGGCATCGACGCCCACCTGATGATCGGTCGCTTCCTGTTGCAGGCCGGTATCCAGCAGGGCGTCGCCGCCGGTGACAGGGATGCGAACCGGGAGAAGGATCCGTACCTGATGGCCAGGATGAATTTCGGCGGTAGCCGTTATGTCTCCGGCAGCGTCTCGGCGCTGGCGCAACGGGGCTACGCGACCGCGCGGGTGGATGGCGCTGCAGTCGACTGGTTGCGCACCGGCCTCGCCGCGAACCTGCGCTGGCGTCATCTCGATGTCTACGGCGCGGTGATCCGTGACCATCTAACCGACTTGCCCGACGGCATCGCGCCGTTCGACGACCGCGCCCTCGGCGTCACGGTCCAGGCCGACTGGCTGACGACCGATGCCTGGCTGCTGTCACTGCGCTACGACCGCATGGACGCCGGCGGCTTCGAGGCCGACAAGGCCGATGGCCGGGTCGTGTCGCTGCAGGGCCGTTACTACCTGCGCGACAACCTGTCGCTGTGGCTGCGCGACAGCTTCAATGTCGGCGACGTCAGCACGCACCCGCTGCAGAACTTCCGCCACCTGTTCACGGCCGGCCTCGATGTCGTGTTCTGACGAGACCGCCGAAGGAGATTCGATCATGAAACTGCCTGCCCGCCTTGCTTCAGTCCTGCTCCTGCTGATGCTGATCGCGTCCGGCGCGATCATCGCCGCGGAAGGCGATCCGCATGACCAAGCCCACGGAGACCACGAAACCGGGCCGGTAGCCGACACCCCGCACGCTCATGCGGAATCCGGCCAAGCGGGTCCCGGCGGTCACGATGCGCATGAAGATCACGACGACGACGCCGATCTCCGCGCCGGCCGGATGATCTATCAGATGAGTTGCGTCGCCTGTCACGGCAGGCGCGGCCGCGGCGACGGCGGCGCGGCGATCTTCCTCGGCCCCTATTCGCACCCGCGCCCGAACGACTTCACCACTGCGACCTTCAAGTTCCGCTCGACGCCCACCGGCGAGCTGCCGCTGCTGACCGACCTGATGCGCACGATCCGCAAGGGCATCCCCGGCTA
Source organism: uncultured Chromatiales bacterium (assembly GCA_964384095.1). Taxonomy (GTDB): domain Bacteria; phylum Pseudomonadota; class Gammaproteobacteria; order SZUA-140; family SZUA-140; genus JAITWN01. The sequence continues at coordinate 7,569 of CAYLKC010000005.1, read as the reverse complement.
CATGCCGGCCTACCGCAACCTCGGCGAACGCGGTATTCGACAGGTCGCGCGCTACCTCGAGGCTGAATTCATCGGCCGGCCGCTGCCGACCGCGACCCCGCTGCGCTTCCTTGACTACCCCGGCCCCGCCGCGTATACGCCGGACAGCATCCGCCGCGGTCGCGGCCTCTTCGAATCACTGGGCTGCGCCGCCTGTCACGGCGACGACGGCAGCCTGACGGCGCTGCACATGAGCGACCAGCGCGGACTCATGGTCATGCCGATGGACCTGACCCGGCCGGAGATGTTCGGCAACGGCAGTCGTCCCGAGGACCTCTACCGCACGCTGATCACCGGGCTCGACGGCACGCCGATGCCGGGCTATGCCGGGGCGTTCGCGGACAGGGAACATGAGGTCTGGGATCTCGTGCATTACCTGATGTCGCTGGAATCTCCCTGAGCCGGGACCACGGCGATCCCCGCACCGATCAGCCGATACAGCGCCGGCACGACCACCATGTTCAGCGCGGTCGCGCTGAGCAGCCCGCCGAGGATCACCCAGGCCATCGGCGCCTGGATCTCGGTGCCGGGTTCGCCAAGCCCGAGCGCCAGCGGGATCAGCGCCAGCGCCGCGGTCAGCGCGGTCATCATGATCGGCGTCAGGCGCTCGATCGAGCCGCGTTCGATGACCTCGTCATGCGCCAGTCCTTCGGCGGCGAGGGACTGGTAACGGCTGATCAACAACAGACCGTTGCGTACGGCGATGCCGAACAGCGTGATGAAGCCGACCAGCGCCGCGATGGTCATGACGCCGCCCATCGCGATCACCGCAATCACACCGCCGACCAGGGCCAGCGGCACATTCGCCATGACCACGAGGCCGAGCTTCAGCGAGCGCAGCGCCAGCGCCAGCAGCATCAGCATGACCAGCAGGACCCCGGCGCCGATCACCAGCAGGGTGCGCGTGGCCTGCGCCTCGGCCTCGAACTGTCCGCCGTATTCGATGCGATAGCCGTCCGGCAGATCGATGGCCTGCGCAAGCAGGGTCCTCACCTCCGCAACCGCGCCGCGCAGGTCACGTCCCGCGACATTCGCGCTGACGACCAGCCGGCGTTCGGCGTTCTCGCGCAGGATCGTGCCGGCGCCGCGTTCACGGGCCGGGATCACGAGTTCGCCGAGCGTGACCCGGTAGCCGGTCGGTGTCGTCACCGGCAGGTCGGCGAGACGCTCGAAGTCGCCACGCAGATCGTCCGGCAGGCGAACCACGAGGTCGAAACGCCGGTTGCCCTCGAAGATCTGGGACACGACCTCGCCTCGCCAGGCGATCTCGATGAGATCGGCGACCTCACCGACCGTCAGGCCGTAACGGCCGAGCGCATCGCGATCGGCGCGCAAACGCCACTGCGGCGATTCCGCCAGCGGTTCGATCGCAACGTCGACGAGACCCGGGACCGACACCAGTTGCGCCTCGATCTCCCCACCGAGACGCCGCAGTTCGGCCAGTGACGGTCCGAAGACCTTGATCGCCACATTCGCGCGCACGCCGGACAGCATATGATCGATGCGGTGTGAGATCGGCTGGCCGATGTTGAAGCCGGCGCCGGGGAAACCGGCCAGCAGTTCACGCAGTTCCTCGAGGAACGCCGGTTTGCCGTCCGGCAGCTCGCCGACGCGAACATCGATCTCACTCATGTGCGGCGGCTGGGTATGCTCGGCCAGCTCTGCACGGCCGGTGCGTCGCGCGACCGACAGGACCTCGGGGCGCTCGGCGATGGCCTGCTCCACCGTTTGCGCGAGGCGCGCGGATTCCGCCAGCGCGGTCCCCGGCGGCGTCACCATCTCGATCGTGAAACTGCCTTCATTGAACTCCGAGAGGAAGGATCGGCCGAGCTGGGTGATGACCAGCAGGGTCGCCAGCACCAGGATCAGCGAGACCGCGAGTATCGCCCGCGGTCGGCGCTGCGACAGGCCGAGCAGCGGGCGGTAGGCACGCACCATCAGTCGCACCGGCAGCGGCTCGGCATCGTCGCGCGACACCCGGCCGCCCGGAAACAGCAGCCGGGCGAGGACCGGGGTGATCGTCAGCGCGACCAGCAATGAGGCCGCGATCGCAACCAGATAGGCAATGCCGAGCGGTTGCAGCAAGCGGCCCTCGATGCCGCCGAGGAAGAACAGCGGCGCGAACACCAGCATGATGATGACCGTCGAGAACACCACCGGCCGCCGCACCTCGATGCAGGCCTGTCGAATCACGCCGGTCACGGCGGCCGGCCGTTCACGGGCATGGTTCTCGCGCAAACGCCGGTGGATGTTCTCGACGAAGATGATCGCATCATCGACCAGCGCGCCGATCGCGATGGTCATGCCGCCGAGCGTCATCGTATTGATGCCGATGCCGAGCGCGGTCAGCGCGAGCAGCGCCGCGACCAGCGACAACGGGATCGCCAGCAGCGAGATCACGGTCGTGCGCACATTCAGCAGGAACAGGAACAGGATCACCGCGACGAAGGCCGCGCCGTCACGCAACGCGGTGGCGACGTTACCCACGGCGAGATCGATGAAATCGGCCTGGCGGAACAGCGCCGGTTCCAGGGTCAGGCCCTCCGGCAGGACGGATTCCAGTTCGGCGAGCCGTCCGGCGATCGCCCGCGTCAGCGCGAGGGTGTCGGCGCCCGGCTGCTTCGCGACGGCGATGACGACCCCCTCCTCGCCGTTGACGCCGCCGTTGCCGACCGCCAGCGCCGGCCCCATCGTGAACTCGGCGACATGACGCACGCGCAACGCGAGGTCGCCACGCACCGCGACTACCGCCTCGCGGAAATCGTCGAGGTCGGTGCTGCGCCCGAGAAAGCGGACCAGATAGTCCTGGCCGCCGCGCTCGACCAGCGCGCCGCTGGCATTGCGATTGGCCGCCGCCAGCGCATCGCGCAACTGCTGCACGCTGACGTCATGGGCGCGCAGCCGTTCCGGATCGATCAGGGCCTGATACTGCCGTACCTCGCCGCCGAGGCTGACGACCTGGGCGACGCCCGGGATCGCGAGCAACTGCGGCCCGATCAGCCAGTCCGCGGTCTCGCGCGCCAGCATCATGCCGGCGGGCGGCGCGGCGCGCAGACCGAGATAGACGATCTCGCCCATGATCGAGGTGATCGGCCCGAGTTGCGGTGCGTCGACGCCGCCGGGCAGGCCACGCACCTGGCCGAGCCGTTCGGTGACGACCTGGCGCGCCTCGTAGATATCGACGCCCCAGTCGAACTCGACCCAGACCATCGAGAAGCCGGCGACCGATTGCGAACGCACGCGGCGCACGCGATCGGCGCCGTTGACGGCGCTCTCGATCGCGAAGGTGACCTGCAGCTCGACCTCTTCGGCGGCCAATCCCGGCGCCTCGGTCATCACCGTGACCGTCGGCGCCGTCAGGTCCGGAAACACATCGAACACGGCATGGCGCGCGGACCATGCGCCGGCGGCGAGCAGCACGGCCGCGAGCGCGATCACGAGCGTGCGGTTATCGAGCGACCAGCCGATCAGTCGATCCATGCCGTCGTCCCCCGCTCAGTGCGTGTGGCCATGATCGAGCCCTCCACCCTCGCGACCCGCGAGCAGCACGGCATAGGCCCCGTCGACGACGACGCGCTCGTCCGCCTCGAGGCCGTCCAGCACTGCGACGCGGCCCGCGGCGCGCGGCCCGAGCCGCACCGGACGACGCTCGAAGACCTCGCCGCCATTCTGGACGATAATGACGTCGATGCCGTCATCATCGAGCACCGCAGTGGCCGGGATCGTGATCCGGGATTCGGGGACGTCCGCGGCGAGACTGGCGATCAACGGCAGGCCGATCACGAGATCACCCGGGTTGTCGATCTCGAAGACCAGCGGCAGACCGCCGTCCTCGATCACGGCGCCGCGAAATACCGGGACTGCATCCACGGGCGCGCGCCAGTCGCGACCGCCCGGTGTACGTATGCGCAGCTCATGCGGCTCGTTCAGCCGCGCCATGTCCTGCGCCGTCATCCGTACCCGCAACCAGACCCGTCGCGTATCGAGCACGCTCGCGATCCGGTCACCGGTATCGACGACCTGGCCCGGTGCAACGCGGCTGGCGATCAACATGCCGTCGAGCGCGGCGATCAACGATAGACCGGTTGCCTCGCTGTCGCCGCCGCTCGCCCCCGTCAACCGTTCACGCAGCGCATCCCGCGTGCCGCGTGCCGCGATCACCTCCGCGTCCGCCTCGATCAGCCGCCGCTCCGGCAATGCCCCGCTTTCGACCAGCCCGCGCACGCGCGCAAGCTCCGCCTCCGCGAGCCGCAGGCGCGCATCGGCCGTTTCGAGATCGGCGCGCAATCGACCCAGGTCGTCGATGCCGGCGACCGGGACCAGTTCGGCGATGGCCTCGCCGGCCCGGACCGGCTGTCCCTCATGCGGCCACGGCCGCCCTGCCGGGGAACGCAACATCCCCCGCGCGGGCGCAACGATATCGACCTGGCGCCCCGGCGCCGGCTCGATGGTCGCCGGCAGGTTCAGCCGCGCGGCAAAGGACTCCCTGCGCGCCGGCTCGACGGAGAACGCCATGCGCCACTGGGCCTCCTTCGGGAACAGGATCTCGTCGTCATGCTCATGATCGTCTTCCTCGCCTTCGGTGCGAAAACGCGCCGCCATCTCCGGCGTGTACACCGGCATGCCCCGGACCTCGATCTCGCGTACGCCATCCGCCATCGCCACGCGGAAGACCAGGGTGTGCATGCCCGTCGATTCGGGCGTGAACTCGAGGATATGGATGCCCGGGCTGACCGGCGCCGCCGATACGACGGACACCGGCGTACCTTCACGTGGCCTTAACACCAGTTCCAGCGCCCCTTCCCGCAGCGGCTGCTGGTCTGCCAGCGTCGTCAGGTGCATGACCAGCTGTGCCGGTTCGCCGGTGACCAGCAACGGTGGTTCGGTGTAGAGTTCCAGACCTGCCTCCCACAGGGTCATTTCGTTGTGGGCGGCGCCGGGCAACGGCGTCAGCAGCAGGATGACGAGCAGCAGTGCTCGCCCGTGGTCAAGGTTCATTTCCGGTCTCCCCCTCAATGGCGTTCACCAGCACGCCGGCATCGGCGCGCAGCCGGGCCAGCTCCCGCCAGGCATGTAACAGCAGCGACTGACGATCGGACTCGGCGCCCCGCACCAGCCCGACGGCGTCGATCAATGACGGCAGGTCGATCTCGCCGGCAGCATAGGCCTGCCGCGTCAGCGCCAGGACCTCACGGGCCGGCGCGAGCACTTCCGCCTCCTGTCTGCGCGTCTGCTCGAGCAGATGGGCAAGATGCAGGAAGCGCGTGCGCACGTCGCTGTGCCGCACGCGCCGTTGTCCCTGCAGCCGAGCCTCGACCTCGCTGCGTCGCGCGGTCAGTTCGTCGAGGCGGCCGTTGCGCCTGTCCCATAACGGCAATTCGACGTTCAACCCCGCGCCAGTCACCGCCTCCTTTTCCCCGGCGAGCGGCTCATATCCGCGATAGAGGACCAGTTCGAGCCGCGGCAGACGCTCGCTGCGCGCGATGCTGCGCTCCGCCTCCACCGAATCGATCATCGCCTGTTCATTGCGCACCGCGGGATGCGACTCTGCCGCCGCGAGCCAGTCGTCGAGTCCGGGCAGTCCGGACGGCATTCCGAACGGCGCGACCCGTCCGAGTCCTGCGGGCGCGACGTCCAGCAGGACCGCCAGTCCGGCCACGGCCTCGGACCACTCCCCTTCCGCCTCCTCGATCGCCTGGCGGGCCTGTGCGGCGAGCAGGTCGAGGCGCAGTTGTTCGCGGCGGGCGATATCACCGGCCTCTGCGCGCCGCTGTCCGATCGCGGCAAACTCCCCGGCCTGCGTCGCGGAGTGGCGGGCGAGATCCAGCACGGCTTGCGCATGTTGCAGGCGATGGAAGGCAAGGGCAATGCGGTATTCGAGCTCGAGTCGCGCGATGCCGCCTGTGGCGATGCTGGCCGCGACGCCTGCCTCCGCGAACTCACGCTGCGGTCCAAGCCGGCGCCAGGGTAGAGGCTGGATCACGCCGAGCGACGAGATCTCCCGGCCGCCCTCGCCGAACTCCAGCGCGAGGCGGTCATCGATACGCAATTCCAGCGCGGGATTGGGCCACGCGCCGGCCTGACGCACGGCCGCGCGCGCGGCATCGAGCCGGGCCTGGTGTTCGCGGAGTTCGGGGGCCTGTTCGAGCGCGTGACGGATGCTCGATTCCAGTGTCCATGGCGTCGCGATGACCTGCTGCGTCACCAGCAACAGCCCGCAGCATGCGAAGGCATGACACCATTGTGCGATCTTGTGCATGAGGCATCTCCCGCGGCCGCGGGCGCGCGGCCGTCGGTCGGAAACAGTAAAAGGGCTGGCCGCGCACAAGCGGCCGCTCAGGACAGGGTCAGGAGGTCAGCGGCGGGGCGCGCAATGGCGGATTGAATCGCAAGCGGGAACTTCGGCCCGGGCGGGGATCTGCCCGTCTGCGGATGGCGCGGCCGCTGGTGGCGAGCGGCAGCGGTAACAGGAAGGCGATCAGCGCCAGCGGGAAGACATACAGCAGCTTGACCACCAGGCTGAGCGGCGACAGATCGAACTCGTCTGCCGCGTCGTGGTGGTGGCCGGCGTGGTCATGCCCGGGCGCAAAGGCGGCGTGGACATGGAGGTGCCCGTCTTCGGGCAGATGGAGGTGGAGGCCGCTGATCTGCACTACCGCCAGCAGGCTGATCAGCATCAGCGCCAGGCAGGATCTCGATTGTTTACGACGGTATCGCGACCAATGCATCCGGACTCCACCGTGATCGGTGTTCAGCGGAAGGATCGGTCAATGATAGCGAAAAGACGCCGGGATTACAATATGACGATTGTTCTTACCGCGTTGCCGCGCCCGCGTTTCAGCTGTACGGGTGCTTGAGGATGATCGTCTCGACCCGGTCCGGTCCGGTCGAGATGATGTCGATCGGGGTCTCGACCAGGGCCTCGATGCGCTGCAGATAGTCGCGCGCGGCCTGCGGCAGGTCCTCCAGCCGCTGGACGCCGGTCGTCGATTCTTTCCAGCCCGGCATGTCGACGTAGACCGGTTCGTAGTCATCGAGCGCCGAGGCACCGGCGTATGCAGCAGCGGTCATCGGCTTGCCACCCTTGTCCTTGTAACGGTATTCGGTGCAGATGCGGATCGTGTCGAGTCCGTCGAGGACATCGAGTTTGGTGATGCACAGACTGCTGACGCTGTTGAGCTGCACCGCGCGACGCAAGGCGACCGCGTCGAACCAGCCGCAACGGCGCGGCCGGCCGGTCGTCGAACCGAACTCGTGGCCCTTGCTCGCGAGGTGCATGCCGACTTCGTCGGCGAGTTCGGTCGGGAACGGTCCCGAACCGACGCGCGTGGTGTAGGCCTTGGTGATGCCGAGCACGCTGTCGAAAGCAAGCGGACCGAGACCGGTGCCGGTCGAGGCGCCGCCGGCGGTGGTATTCGATGAGGTGACGAATGGATAGGTACCGTGATCGATGTCGAGCATCGTCCCCTGCGCGCCCTCGAACAACACGCTGGCGCCATCCTTGTGATAACGATGCATCAGCTCGGCGAC
>CAYLKC010000004.1:0-47171 GCA_964384095.1 uncultured Chromatiales bacterium | reverse complement strand
ACGCGCGTAACTTGACAGCGCGTCGACATAGCGGCGCGGACCCTCGGCATAGATCGTGTGGAAGGCCAGCGACGACTTGCCGGAGCCGGACAGCCCGGTGATAACGATCAGTTTCGAGCGGGGCAGGTCGAGGTCGATGTTCTTCAGGTTGTGGGTCCGCGCCCCGCGGATCGAGATCTTTTCCACGTTGTTCCCCGGGTTGAAAGCAACCTGTTAATATAGCCGCTTTGCCCCCGATAACGCAAAAAAACCCTATGTCCCGTCAGGCTATCACCCCGCAGGAGCGCCGCGCAGCGTTCTCGCTGGCCGGCATCTTCTGTTTCCGGATGCTCGGCCTGTTCATGATCCTGCCGGTGTTCGCGCTCTACGCCGAGACGCTCGGCGAGATCGAGCCGGTGCTGATCGGCCTCGCGATCGGCATCTACGGCCTGACCCAGTCCCTGCTCGCGATCCCGTTCGGCCTGTGGTCCGACCGCATCGGTCGCAAGCCGGTCATCGCCACCGGTCTCGTGATCTTCGCGCTCGGCAGCGTCGTCGCCGCGACCGCGGACACCATCACCGGGATCATCGTCGGGCGCGCGTTGCAGGGCGCCGGCGCGATCGCCGCCGCGGTCATGGCGCTGGCCGCCGACCTGACGCGCGAACAGCACCGCAGCCGCGCGATGGCGATCATCGGCATGAGCATCGGCCTGTCATTCGCGCTGGCGCTGGCGCTCGGACCGGTGCTGAATCACTGGATCGGCGTGCCCGGGATCTTCTGGCTGACCGCCGTGCTCGCGCTTTCCGGCATCGCGATCCTCTACCTGGCCGTGCCGGAGCCGGCGCGGACGCGCCCGCATCGCGACACCGGCACGGTGCCGGGCTACTTCGGTGACGTGCTGCGCAATCCGCAACTGCTGCGGCTCGATGCCGGCGTGTTCCTGCTGCACTGCGTGCTGACCGCGAGCTTCGTCGCGCTGCCATTCGCGCTGCGCGATTTTGCCGGACTCGAGACCGCCCGCCACAGCCTCGTATACCTGCCGGTGCTGCTCGTCTCGCTGGCGCTGATGGTGCCGCTGGTCGTCATCGCCGAGAAACACCGCCGGCTCAAGGAGGTGTTTCTGACCGCGATCCTGATGCTCGCGGCCGCCGAGGCCGGGCTGATCTTCCTGTCGGCGTCGGTAGCCGGCATCGTATTGATGCTGCTGTTGTTCTTCATCGCATTCAATGTCCTCGAGGCGCTCTTGCCGTCCCTGCTCGCGAAGTTCGCGCCGGCGGACCGCAAGGGCACCGCGATGGGGGCGTTTTCGTCGTGCCAGTTCCTTGGCGCATTCGTCGGCGGGATCGCCGGCGGGGCGATGTACGGGGCCTTCGGTCTGAGCGGGACGTTCGGATTCTGTCTGCTTTGCCTGCTCGGCTGGGCGCTGATGGCGCGCTCGATGGCGCCCCCGCCCTATCTCAGCAGCTATATGATTCCCATGGAAGATTTCGATATCGCCGAGACCGCCGCGCGGGAACGCGCGTTGCTGGAGATGCCCGGCGTCGCCGAGGCCGTTGTTGTGGCCGAGGATGCAGTGGCGTATCTTAAGGTCGACAGCCGGACGGTGGATTACGACCGGATCGAGTCCCTGGTCGGGACGTGGCGGACAGAATTTCAGGCAAGCACTCCCGGGAGAACAACATGGCAAGAGGCGTCAACAAGGTCATCCTGATCGGCAATCTGGGCAAGGATCCGGAAGTCCGCTACATGCCGAGCGGCTCGGCGGTCGCCAACGTGACGATCGCGACCTCCGAGCAGTGGAAGGACAAGCAGAGCGGTGAGCGCCAGGAGCGCACCGAATGGCATAACGTGGTGTTCTTCAACCGCCTCGCCGAGATTGCCGGCGAGTACCTGAAGAAGGGCTCGAAGGTCTATATCGAAGGCAGCCTGCGTACCCGCAAATGGCAGGACAAGAACAGCGGCCAGGATCGTTACACCACCGAGATCGTCGCCAATGACATGCAGATGCTCGACAGCCGCGGTGGCGCCGGGGAAGGCGGTGGCAGCGGCGGCCAGCAACGCCAGTACGCGCCGCGCGAAGAGGCGATGGCCGAGCCCGATCTCGACGACGATATCCCGTTCTGAGCCGGATGCCCGTGGCCGCAGCGTGCCCCGCCGGTCGGGGCCGCGCGGGGCGCATGACCGTCCAGATTTCCCCGTCATTGCCGGCTAGCCGGTCGATGCCCGGCCCTGACAGCGCGGGGGGCCGATGAGCGGTCGGCTGCGCATCGCCCTGGCCCAGTTCGACCTGATGGTCGGTGACGTGCAGGGCAATGCGGTCCGCATCATCGAGGCCGCAGGGCTTGCCCGCGACCGCCACCGCGCCGACTGCGTCGTCTTTCCGGAGCTGGCGCTGACCGGTTATCCCCCCGAAGACCTGCTGCTGCGCCCGGCGCTGATCGACCAGGTGTCGCGCGCGCTGATGCTGATCCGCAACCAGGTCAGCGGCATCGACGTCGTGCTCGGCTGCCCCTTGCCGCACGAAGGGCGGTTGCACAACGCCGCGGTGCTGTTGCGCGGCGGTGCGGTCGTCGCCGCCTATTACAAGCACCGCCTGCCCAACTACAGCGTGTTCGACGAACTGCGCTATTTCTCGCCCGGCAGCGAGCCCTGCGTCGTCACCATCGGTGGCGCGCGCGTCGGCCTGACGATCTGCGAGGATGTCTGGCAGTCGGGGGCGGTCGAGCAGGCCGCCGAGGCCGGTGCGCGGCTGATGATCAATCTCAATGCCTCGCCGTATCACGTCGCCAAGCGCGACGAGCGCGAGGCCGTGCTGCGCCAGCGCATCGCGGCGGCCGCGATCCCGATCGTCTACCTGAACACCGTCGGCGGGCAGGACGAGCTGGTCTTTGACGGCGAGTCCTTTGTCATGGACGCCCGCGGCGAGGTTACGCAGCGGGCGCCGGCGTGGGAGGAGGCGCTGATCCCGGTCGACTTCGAGATCGACGACGACGGCGCGGTTCGCCCGCTGCCGGGTCCGCTGGCCCAGCCGCTCGCCGACGAGGCGGCGATCTATCGCGCGCTGGTGCTCGGCGTGCGCGACTATGTCGACAAGAACCGTTTCAGCGGCGCGGTGGTCGGCCTCTCCGGCGGCATCGATTCGGCGTTGACGCTCGCGATTGCGGTCGATGCGCTTGGTGCGGAACGCGTCAGCGGCGTGATGATGCCGTCGCGCTATACCGCGCCGATGAGCACCGAGGACGCCCGTGCCGAGGCCGGGGCACTCGGCATCGCCACGCAGCTGATCCCGATCGAGCCCGCATTCCAGGCCTTTCTCGACCTGCTCGGCGGCGTGTTCGCCGGTCTGCCCGCGGATACCACCGAGGAGAACATCCAGGCGCGCTGCCGCGGCGTGATCCTGATGGCGATTTCGAACAAGCAAGGTAAAATCGTGCTGACCACCGGCAACAAGAGCGAACTCGCGGTCGGCTACGCGACGCTATACGGCGACATGGCCGGCGGCTTCGCGCCGCTCAAGGATGTGCCGAAGACGCTGGTCTACCGCCTCGCGCGCCATCGCAACGCGATCGCGCCAGTGATCCCCGAGCGGGTATTCGAGCGGCCGCCGTCGGCGGAGCTCGCGCCGGACCAGCGTGATGAGGACAACCTGCCGCCCTATGCGCTGCTCGACGCGATCCTCGAGCGCTATGTCGAGCAGGACATGAGTCCAGAGGACATCATCGGCGCCGGTTATGATCGCGATATGGTCAGGCGCGTCGTGAGTCTGGTCAATCGCAACGAGTACAAGCGCCGGCAGGCGCCGCCCGGGGTGCGCATCTCGCGCCGCGCATTCGGTCGTGACCGGCGCTATCCGATCACCTCGGGCTTTTATGGCAACTATGCCGAAAAGGGAGGCAGCAAATGAAAAGAGTCGAGGCAGTCATCAAGCCGTTCAAGCTGGACGAGGTACGCGAGGCGCTGTCCGAGGTCGGGATCACCGGCATGACGGTGACCGAGGTCAAGGGCTTCGGGCGCCAGAAGGGCCACACCGAGCTCTATCGCGGCGCCGAGTATGTCGTCGATTTCCTGCCCAAGGTCAAGCTCGACGTCGTCGTCGCCGACGACCAGGTCGATGTCTGCATCGAGGCGATCGTCAAGGCCGCGCGCACCGGCAATATCGGCGACGGCAAGGTGTTCGTCAGTGACGTTCTGAAGGTCGTGCGCATCCGCACCGGTGAGGAAGACGCCCAGGCCCTGTAGGCCGCGCCTCAGGCGTCCGGCAGGCGCGGCAGCAGGCTGAGGATTTCGCCGCTGTCGGCGCGGTCGCCGGGGAAATTGGTCTCGAGCACGCGTCGCGCGGTCGCGGCGAGATCGTCGAGGCCTAGGCGCTCATAGGCGCGGGCCATCACCGCCAGTGCATCTCTGACGGCCGGCGCGCCCGGATAGGTCTCGATGACATGGCGCGCGCGGTTCGCCGCTGCAACCCAGGCCTCCCGCCGCAGGTAGTAGTCCGCGACATGCATTTCGTGGCGCGCCAGGTAGTGTCGCAGATGCACCATGCGTTGCACCGCATCCGCCGCGTATGGGCTGTCCGGGTAGCGCGTCACCAGTTCGGAGAAATAGCGGAACGAATCCAGCGCGGAGCGCGGATCACGGCGCGCGGAATCGATGCGCAGCCAGTCGTCGAGCGCGCCGCGGGTCTGGCCGAAATTCGCGACGCCGCGCAGGTAATAGGCGTAGTCGATGTGTGGGTGGCGCGGGTAGGTCTTGATGAACTGTTCGGCGGTGGCGATCGCCGACTCCGGCTGGTTCAGGCGGTAATAGGCATAGGCGGTGTCGAGCTGGGCCTGCTGTGCCTGGTCGCCGAACGGAAAGCGCGTCGACAGTTCCTGATAATGACGGATCGCCGTTTCATAGTAGCCGTTGTCGAGCGAGGCCTTGCCGCGTTCGTAGAGTGCATCGGGGTCGTTGAGATCGACCTGCGACTGCTTCGAGGCGCAGCCGCCGAGCAGCAGCAGCGCGAACAGGGCGGCAATGATCGGGGTGTGCGGCATCACGGGAGTATACCTCAGCGCGTTTCGCCGTGTTCGAGCCCTTCCAGCTCCAGCAGGGCCTGGATGCCTGAGAACTTGCGGATCCACGGGCGTTCGCCGAGCACCGCGCGCGGCAGGCGCTCGGCTGCACTGCGCGCAGCGTCGATATCCTCATAGACGCCGTAGATCAGCGCATACCACGGTTCGCCGTCGCGCATCACGCCGAACCATGCCGCCTCGGCGAGCCGGTGGCGCGCGACGAAATCGAGCAGGGCCTGATCGCTGGCGGTGCCGAACAACTGGATCGTCCAGGACTCGCCTGGCTGGGCGCGGATCCAGTCCTCGCCGCGCGCTCCGCCCTCGCGCGCTGGTTGCGGGGCCGCCACCGGCGCCGTGACGACCGGCGCCGGTGGCGCGGGCGCGGCCTCGACTGTCACGCCGGATTCGCCGGAGGCGCCCTCGAGATTCAGCATCCGGTTGGCCATGTTGATGACCGTTGCCGCCTCGGCAGCGAGTCCGGTATCGGGGTAATGCTCGACGACCGAACGCGCGCGCAGGCCGGCGCTGGTGTATTCGCCGCGATTCATGTGCTGCTTCGCGGCCTCGAGTTCGTGGCGCGCGATCTGCTGGCGCAGGTGCGCGACCCGGTTGCGGGCATCTGCACTGTAGCGGCTCTGCGGATAGCGCCCGATCAGCTCGCCGAAGTACTGCATCGCGAGATCGACGGTCGGCGGCCGGGCGCCTGTGGAACCATCGAGCGCGGCGATATCGCGCTGCGCCTGGTCGAAGCGCGCGAGTCCGCGCAGGTAATAGACGTAATCGAGATTCGGGTGGTCCGGGTAGTCGCGGATGAAGCGGCCGGCGGCGGCGATCGCGGAGGCCGGATCGCCCTCCTGGTAATACGCGAACACCAGTTCCATGCGTCCGCGCGGCGTCCGGCGATCGTCCGGGTGCAGGGCCTCGAGCCTGCCGAACGATGCAATCGCCTGCCCGTAGTCATCGGCCTCGAGCGCGGTGCGCCCGCTTTCGAACAGGGAGGCGGCATCCGTTGTGCGGTCGGCCGGGACCGTTGCGCAGGCGGCGAACACGACGGCGAGCAGCGACAGCGAAAAGAGGCGAAGTCCGGAGGCGAGGCGATCAGGTAGAATGGAGGCCGTGGACATCCCGCTATTATGGTCCGACGGACCGCTGAATGAAAAGGAAATTCCCGGGGCGCGCCGATGAACGGGACGGAATCGAGACTGACCGCGCAAATACCCGGGGAGATGTCCGGCATGCGCCTCGACCGCGCGCTCGCCGCGCTGTTCCCGGCCTGGTCTCGCGCGCGCCTGCAGCAGTGGCTGCGCGACGGGCTGATCACCGTCGACGGCGCCGGTCCCCGGCCGCGAGATCGCGTTCGTGGCGGCGAATGGGTCGAGCTGATCGCGCGCACGGAAGCGGAGACCGGTTGGGGTGCAGAGCAGATCCCGCTGACGGTCGTCCACGAAGATGAGGCGCTGATCGTCATCGACAAGCCGCCCGGCGTCGTCGTCCATCCGGGCGCCGGCAATCGTGAGGGCACACTGGTCAACGGCCTGTTGCATCGCTATCCGGAACTCGAGGGTATCCCGCGCGCCGGCATCGTCCATCGCCTTGACAAGGACACCAGCGGCCTGCTGGTCGTCGCGCGCACGCTTGCGGCGCACAAGTCGCTGGTCGGGCAGCTGCAGGCACGCACGATGGGGCGCGACTACGAGGCGGTGGTGTGCGGCGTCATGACCGCCGGCGGCGAGGTCCGCGAACCGGTCGGCCGCCATCCGCTCCAGCGCACGCGCATGGCGGTACGCGAGTCGGGACGACCGGCGGTCAGTCATTATCGCGTCGTCGAGCGCTTCCGCGCCCATACCTGGATCCGGGTCAGCCTCGAGACCGGGCGCACGCACCAGATCCGCGTCCATATGGCGCATATCCGCTATCCGCTGGTCGGCGATCCGGTCTACGGCGGTCGTCTGCGCATCCCGCCGGGCTGCGGCCCCGCGCTCGAGGCGGCATTGCGCGGATTCAGGCGCCAGGCATTGCATGCCGGGCGGCTGTCGTTGATCCATCCCCTCGACGGTGAGCCTCAGGCATGGACGGCGCCGATGCCGGACGACCTCTGCGGGCTGATCGAGGCGCTGCGGGCCGACCAGGCCCCTGTCACGATTGTGTAACAATCGGCCCTTAGGCTACGAGACATGACTGCAACCAAGCTGCTGCTGATCGAGGACGAGGGCCCGGTGCGGGAGATGCTCAAGTTCGCGCTTGCCGATGATGACTATGAGATCCTCGAGGCGGCCGACGCCAGCGAGGGCCTCGCAATCCTGAAGGGCCAGCGTCCCGACCTGATCCTGCTCGACTGGATGCTGCCCGGCATGAGCGGTATTGACATGGCGAGGCGCCTCAAGCGCGATGCCGCGAATCGCGACATCCCGGTGATCCTGCTCACCGCGCGCGCCGGCGAGGACGACAAGGTCCGCGGCCTGCAGGACGCCGATGACTACATCACCAAGCCGTTCTCGACGCGTGAGCTCAAGGCGCGCATCGAGGCCGTGCTGCGGCGGGCGGGAGGTGGACAGGTCGGCGACCTGCTGCAGATGGACGGTCTCTGCCTCGATCCGGTCGCGCACAAGGTCACTGCCCACGGCGAGACCGTGGCGATCGGGCCGACCGAATTCCGCTTGCTGAACTTCTTCATGTCGAACCCCGAGCGCGTCTACAGCCGCGAACAGCTGCTGAACAATGTCTGGGGTGCGAATGTCTATGTCGAGGAGCGCACCGTTGACGTCCACATTCGCCGATTGCGCAAGGCGCTGACGCCATCAGGATACGACCGCAATATCCAGACCGTGCGGTCGGTCGGGTACCGCTTCTCCGGCAGGGCCTGACCTTGTCGGGGCTCTGGCTGAAGGAATTCTGGCGTATCACGGCAGTCATCGCGGTCACCTTCCTGGCAGGGCTGATGTTTGACCGGATCGCGGCCTTCGTCGGCGCCGGCCTCGCCGGCTGGCTCGGGTGGCAGGCCTGGAACCTCTACCGCTTTTCGCGCTGGCTGACCAGCGGCAGCGAACCCGCGCCCTACTATGGCAACGACCTCTGGGGCGAGCTCTATTACCATGTCCACAAGCTCAGGAACCAGACCCGCCGCCGCGAGCAGATGCTGCGCGAGGTCATCGAGCAATACCGCGCCTCGGCCGAGGCGCTGCCGGATGCGACCCTGGTGCTCGCGCCGGACCACCGTATCGAATGGATGAACCAGTCCGCGGCGTCGCTGCTCGGGCTGAATCCGGTCGGCGATATCGGGCACCGGATCCAGAATCTGCTTCGTCATCCGGACTTCATCGCGATGCTCGAGTCCGGTGATTACCGCGAGCCGCTTGAGCTGGTCTCTCCCGCCGAGGACGGCCGCATGATGGAGATCCATATCGTCCCCTACGGCGATCGCCAGCTGCTGCTGGTCGCGCGCGACATCACCCGTTTGCACCGGCTCGAGGTCATGCGCCGCGACTTTATCGCCAATGTTTCGCACGAGCTGAGCACGCCGCTGACGGTGATCAGCGGCTATCTCGAGAACCTGTCCGGGCGGCAGCTCAAGCCGGAAAAGATCGAGCAAGCGGTCGGCCAGATGCGCCAGCAGGCCGAGCGCATGCGCAGCCTGATTAACGACCTGCTGCAGATCTCCCGCCTCGAGATGAACGAGACGTGGGAGCCGGAGGCGGAGGTCGATGTCGCCGCGATGCTGTCCGGTCTGGTCGAGGAACTGAGGCATCCCGGCCAGCAGCGCCATCACGAGATCATGCTCGAGGCCGACCCGGGGCTGTGCCTGCGCGGGATCGGCAAGGACCTCTACAGCGCCTTCTCGAACGTGATCCGCAACGCGGTGCAATACACCCCGGACGGCGGCCGCATCGACATCCGCTGGTTTGCCGACGGCGACGCCGCCTGCTTTTCAGTCCGTGATACCGGGGTCGGCGTCCCCAAGGAACTGATCCCGCGCTTGACCGAACGCTTTTACCGCGTCGACGCCGGCCGTTCGCGCGCGCTCGGCGGCACCGGCCTCGGACTGTCCATCGTCAAGCATGTGCTGCGCAATCACCAGGCGATCCTGCGGGTCGAGAGCGCAGTCGGCAAGGGCAGCCTGTTCCTGTTCCGTTTCCCGCCCGAACGCATCGTGCCCCGTCCCGACCGCCGCCACGCGTTCTGAACCGGGATCAGGCTTCATCTTCCTGTCATATCCGCCTGCTAGATTGAAGTCAGTGCACGGGCGCGCCGCTGACAGCGCGCCATTTTGGCTCCGTCCTCTCCCTCACTTGCCTGGAGCGCAAGGCCGCTTTTGCGGCCTTTTTTTTGCGCCGGCGGCCCGCCTGCGGCCGGATGCGCTAGAATCGTGCGCAGGTGCATGAATATGAATCCGGCCACAATCCAGACGCGACGCGGCCCGCCCGACCGGGACCGCCTCGTGGCGCAGCTCCAGACATTGGTGCCGCCGTCGCAGGTGCTGCATACCGAAGAGGCGCTGCGCCCCTACGAATGCGACGGTCTGTCCGCCTACCGGCGCCTGCCGCTGGTCGCGGTGTTGCCGGACAGCGTCGAGCAGGTGCAGGCGATCCTGCGCCTGTGCCGTGAACTCGGCGTGCCGGTCGTCGCGCGCGGTGCCGGCACCGGCCTGTCCGGCGGCGCGTTGCCGCATGAACAGGGCGTGCTGCTGAGCCTGGCGCGCTTCACGCAGATCCTCGAACTCGATCCCGGCGAGCGCATCGCGCGGGTGCAGCCCGGCGTGCGCAATCTCGCGATCTCGGAGGCCGCGGCGCCGTTCGGCCTCTATTACGCGCCCGATCCGTCGTCGCAGATCGCCTGCACGATCGGCGGCAACGTCGCCGAGAATGCCGGCGGCGTGCACTGCCTGAAATACGGCCTGACCGTCCATAACCTCCGTCAGTTGCGCATCGTTACGATCGACGGCGAGCTGCTGACGATCGGCGGCAGCGGCCTCGATGCGCCGGGCTACGACCTGCTGGCGCTGATGACCGGATCGGAGGGCATGCTTGGCGTCATCGTCGAGGTCACGGTCAAGCTGCTGCCGAGGCCCGAGCGCGCGCAGGTCATGCTCGCCGCATTCGATGCGGTCGAGCAGGCCGGCGAGGCGGTCGCGGCGATCATCTCCGCCGGCGTCATCCCCGGCGGACTCGAGATGATGGACCGGCTAGCGATCCGCGCGGCCGAGGACTTCGTCCATGCCGGCTATCCGGTCGATGCCGAGGCGATCCTGCTGTGCGAACTCGACGGCGCCAACGAGGAGGTGTCGACCCATCTGCTGCGGGTGCGCGAGATCCTGAAGCGCAGCGGCGCGACCGAGGTGCGCACCGCGCGCGACGAGGCCGAGCGCCTGCTGTTCTGGAAGGGTCGCAAGGCCGCGTTCCCGGCCGTCGGCCGCCTCGCGCCAGACTACTACTGCATGGATGGCACGATCCCGCGCAGGCAGCTGCCCGGGGTGCTGCGCGCGATCGCCGACCTGTCGCGCGAATACGGCCTGTCGGTCGCGAATGTCTTCCATGCCGGCGACGGCAATCTGCACCCGCTGATCCTCTACGACGCCAACCGGCCCGGCGAACTCGAGCGCACCGAGGAATTCGGCGGCCGCATCCTCGAGCTATGCGTCGCGGCCGGCGGCACGATCACCGGCGAGCACGGCGTCGGCGTCGAGAAGATCGACCAGATGTGCGCGCAGTTCGGGTCAGACGAGCTGGCGCAGTTCCATGCGATCAAGTACGCCTTCGATCCGGACGGCCTGCTGAATCCCGGCAAGGCCGTGCCGACGCTGGCGCGTTGCGCCGAGTTCGGCGCGATGCATGTGCACCGCGGCCGCCTGCCGTTCCCCGAACTCGACCGCTTCTGACATGACGCAGGACCTCGGCGCAGAGTTGCAGGAGGCCGTTCGCGCTGCGGCGCGCGATGGCCGCGCGCTCGTGATCCGCGGCGGCGGCAGCAAGTCCTGGTATGGTCACGATGTCGCGGGCGAGGCGCTCGAGGTTGGCCGTCATCGCGGCATCGTCAGTTACGAGCCGACCGAGCTCGTGATCACTGCGCGCGCCGGCACACCGCTCGGCGAGATCGAGGCGGCGCTCGCCGCCGAGCGCCAGATCCTCGGTTTCGAACCACCGCACTATGGCGACGGCGCGACGCTCGGCGGTACGATCGCGTGCAACCTGTCCGGCCCGCGCCGTCCCCATGCCGGCGCCGCGCGCGACTTCATGCTCGGCTGCCGGCTGATCAACGGCCGGGGCGAGAGCCTGGCGTTCGGCGGCGAGGTCATGAAGAACGTCGCCGGTTATGACGTGTCGCGGTTGATGGCTGGCAGCCTCGGCACGCTCGGGGTCCTGCTGGAGGTCTCGCTGAAGGTGCTGCCGGCGCCCGAGGCCGAGCAGACGCTGGTCTTCTCGTGCGATGCGGGGGAGGCGCTGGAACGCCTGCGCGAATGGGGCGGCCTGCCGTTGCCGCTGTCGGCGAGCTGCCATGACGGCGAGAACCTGCGTGTGCGCCTGTCCGGCGCCGGGGACGGCCTGCGCGCTGCGCGCAAGCGCATCGGCGGTGAGGAACAACCGCAGGCGGACGAGTGGTGGCGCCGTGTCCGCGAACATCGTCACGGCTTTTTCGCCGGCGAGCGCCCGCTGTGGCGGCTGTCGGTCGCGGCGACCGCGCCGTCGCTGCCGCTGTCCGGCAAGTGGCTCTACGAATGGGGTGGGGCGCTGCGCTGGCTGCGGAGCGACGAACCCGCGGCCAGGGTCCGCGCGGCCGTCGCCGCGGTCGGCGGTCATGCGACGCTGTATCGCGGCGAGCGCGCCGCGGTCGAGGTCTTCCATCCGCTGCCGGACGGCCTGCTCGCGCTGCACCGGCGTCTGAAAGAGGCCTTCGATCCGGCGCGCGTGCTGAATCCCGGCCGCCTGTACCGCGATCTCTGAGGGCGCCGGCGCGTGCAGACCCGACTCGATGAACAGGTGCTGGCGACGCCGCAAGGCCGGGAGGCCGATGCGATCCTGCGCAGTTGCGTGCATTGCGGCTTCTGCACTGCGACCTGCCCGACCTATCAGTTGCTCGGCGACGAGCTCGACGGCCCGCGTGGCCGGATCTATCTGATCAAGCAGGCGCTCGAGGGCAACGAGGTCAGCGAACGCACGCAGCAGCATCTCGACCGTTGCCTGACCTGCCGTGCCTGCGAGACGACCTGTCCGTCAGGGGTGCGCTATGGCCGCCTCGTCGAGATCGGCCGCGAGGCGGTCGATGCGCGCGTGCCGCGCGGGCGTCTCGACGCGCTGAAACGCGCGCTGCTGCGCGCCGTGCTGCCGTGGCCGCGCCGGTTCGGACCGTTGCTGCGTATCGGGCAGATACTGCGGGGGATCGCGCCGCCGTCGCTGCGGCGCAGGATCCCGCCGGCCCAGGCGCCCGGCCTGCGCCCGCGCATGCGTCATGCGCGGCATATGCTGGTGCTCGACGGTTGCGTGCAGGTTGTGGCGACGCCGCGTACCAATGCCGCCGCGGCCCGCGTCCTCGACCGCCTCGGGATCACGCTCGAAAGCGCGCCGCAGGCGGGCTGCTGCGGCGCGGTCAGCCATCACCTGTCGGCCGCGGACGAGGCCCTCGATTTCATGCGCCGCAATATCGATGCCTGGTGGCCGGCAATCGAGGGCGGAGCCGAGGCGATCGTCGTCACCGCGAGCGCCTGCGGCGCGATGATCAAGGACTACGGCGAGCTGCTGCGCCATGATCCCGCGTATGCGGACAAGGCAGCGCGTGTCAGCGCGTGCGCGCGCGACCTCGGCGAGGTGCTGCGCGACGAGGATCTGTCGACCCTCGGGTGGCCGGCGAACGGCGCGCGCCGCGTCGCGTTCCACAGCCCATGCACGCTGCAGCACGGTCAGCGGCTCCCCGGTGTCGTCGAGTCCGTGCTCGAGCGCGCCGGCTATACGCTGACGCCGGTGCCGGATGCCCACTTGTGCTGCGGCTCGGCCGGGACCTATTCGATCCTGCAGCCGGCGCTGTCAAGGCAGTTGCTGGATAACAAACTCGCGGCCCTCGAAGGCGACCGCCCCGACGTCATCGCATCGGCGAATATCGGCTGTCAGCTCCACCTCGCGACCGCCGCCACGATACCGGTCCGCCACTGGATCGAGCTTCTTGACGACCTCGCCCCCGACCAGCGCCAGCTCCCGAACGAAAAAGCCTGATGTGTTACAGAATTATGACAAGGGCAGGCGCGTCTTCGGCTTGAAAAGCGGGCCGGTTTCTTTCACACTCTGGATTACCGCTGCCGAGGTCTCCCGTTCCGGAACGGAGGGGGTCGGCGCGCCGCGATGGCCGGGCGCAGTTGCCTGCGGCCCGGGCGAAATATGTCATTCAAACGCTACCAATACGCATTGCCCCGCCACTCGAACGGCAACGAGCTTGTCGAGCTGTTGCGTGGCGAGGGTGTCTCGCTGCAAATGCAGCCGTCCACCAGTCTCGAACGCGTCTTTCACGACAGCTTCGACTGGCGACTCTATCGCGCCGGCCTGCTGCTGTTCGTCGACCATGCCGGCCGCAGCCGCCGCATGACCCTGCGCGCCCTCGACGACGGACTCGACCTCGTCAGTACCGAGATCAGCGACGACCCCTGTTTTGGCCCGGATGTGCCGGAAGGCGTGATGCGCCGACGCGTCGCACCCGCGCTCGGAGAGCGCCGGCTGCTCCCGCAGTCGAGCCTGCTCGCCCGCCTGCGCTATGGCCATGTCCTCGATGACGACGGCAAGACCGTCGCCCGTTTGTGCCTCGAACACCACCGGGTCTGCCGCGACGACGGCGCCCCGCGCCGGCTGCGCGACCGCCTCGCATTGATCCCGGTGCGCGGCTATGACGACTGGCTCGAGCGCCTGCGCGCGATCTTCGAGGAGCGACTGGCGTGGGATCGTCTGCAGTCCCCGGTGCTCGACGAGGCCCTGACCGCGCTCGGCCGCCGTCCGCTCGACTACCGGACGAAGCCCTCGCGCGACTTCGATCCGCAACTGCCGGTCGGCGAGGCCGCGCGCCGCTTGCTGTCAGACCTGTTCCAGGTCATCGAGGCGAACGAGGAAGGCATACGCCATGACCTCGACGTCGAGTTTCTCCATGACCTGCGCGTCGCGGTCCGGCGTACGCGCGTTCTGCTCGGGCAGATGAAAGAAGCGCTCGCGACGCCGCAGTTCGTCCACTATCGCAACGAATTCGCCTGGCTCGGCGCGATGACCGGGCCGGTGCGCGATCTCGATGTCCATCTTTCCGGATATCCCCGCTATGCGGCCTGGGCCGGCGAACGCGCGGACGATCTCGCCCCGCTGCAGGCGTTGCTGCGCCGCGAGCGCAGCCTCGAGCGCCGGCGTCTGCTCGAATTGCTTGCCTCCCCGCGCTACCGCAATCTCAAGAGCAGCTGGCGCCGCCTGCTCGATTGCGAGGCCGGCCCCGAATGGACCGACGGCGATGCCGGCATTGCGGTGTCGATCGCCAGCGCGGAGATGGTCCGCGATCGTCACGACAAGGTGCTGAAGCGCGGCGCGCGGCTCGATGCGGAAACTCCCGATGCCGACTTCCACGAGCTGCGCAAGGACTGCAAGAAGCTGCGTTATACGATGGAGTGCTTCGCCGGCCAGTTCCCCGCGGAGGCGCTGCGCCCGCTGATCAAGGCACTGAAGGGTTTGCAGGACAACCTCGGCGAATACCAGGACCTGTGCGTGCATCGCGATTCCCTGCGTGCGTATGCCGAACGCCTGGGCGCGGAGGGTGGGGCCGGCGAACGCGCGGCGGAGGCGATCGCCGCGGTCATCGATGGCATCGAGGCGCGCAAGCGTGTCGTGCACGACGAGTTCGCGGCCGCGTTCCGCCATTTCGCCGAGGCCTCCGAACGCAAGCGCGCGCGGACGGTCATCGAGGACGCCGGCCTGGTGGCCTCGGCATGAAGGTCATTGCCTGCTACAACATCAAGGGCGGCGTCGGCAAGACCGCGACCGCGGTCAATCTCGCCTGGCTGTCGGCGCGCGACGGCTTTCGCACGCTGGTCTGGGATCTCGACCCGCAGGGCGCGTCGAGCTTCTATTTCCGCATCCGCGCCGAGGTGCCGAACGGCGCCAGCGGGCTGATGCGCGGCGCGCTGAACCTGATCCAGGCGATCAAGGGCACTGATTACGACAACCTCGACCTGATCCCGGCCGATTTCTCCTATCGCAACATGGACCTGTTGCTGGACGGCGAGGACCACTCGCGCCGCCGCCTGAGAAAGCTGCTGAAGCCGCTCGACGATGAGTACGATTACCTGTTCCTCGATTGCCCGCCCGGCATCACGCTGCTGTCGGAGAATGTGTTCACGGCATCGGACGCGCTGCTGGTGCCGACGATCCCGACGACGCTGTCGCTGCGCACGCTCGACCAGTTGCTGCGTTTTTGCCGCAAGGAAGGCCTCGACGACTTCAGTATCCTGCCGTTCTTCACGATGGTCGACGTGCGCAAGTCGCTGCACCGGCGCATCGTCGAGGAACTGCCGCAGAAGATCCCGGGCATGCTGACCGGCTACATCCCGTATGCCAGCGATATCGAGCAGATGGGTGTTCACCGCGGCGCTGTCGGCAACTATGCCGCCCACGGCCGTTCGGCGCGCGCCTACGAGGAGCTGTGGTGGGAGATCCGGACCCGGCTCGAATGGATCGGCGACCCCGGCGTGCGCGCCGATCTCGGCGGTCACGAGGAACGGCGGGCTTGAAACGCCGCCTGCTGGTCCTGCGTCACGCCAAGTCGGATCGCGACGAAGGCGCGGCGGGAGATTTCAGCCGGCCCCTGTCCAGACGCGGCCACAAGGACGCGCCGCGGGCCGGCGCCTGGATCAAGGCGCAGGGGCTGAAGCCGGATCTGATCCTCAGTTCGCCCGCGATGCGGGCGCGCGATACCGCGATCGCGGTCGCCGACGCGCTCGGCATGCCGCGCAGGGATGTCGTCGAAGACGAACGCCTCTATCTTGCCCCGCTCGATACCCTGCTCGAGGTGCTGGCCGCGATGCCGTCGAAGACCGCCACCGTGCTGCTGGACGGACACAATCCGGGGCTCGACACCCTGGTCGAGTACCTCGCGGCCGAGCCGCCGGCGCGAACCGCAGCCGGCAAGCTGATGACGACGGCTGCGATCGCCTGGCTCGAGACCGATGAGCCGTGGCGGCGGCTGGCGCCCGGCAGCGGCTGCCTCGTCGCGCTGGTGCGCCCGAAGGAACAATAACGTCACAATTCGCTGCTACGATACGATCTCGTATGACCACCGCGAAGCCCATGCCGGCCATGGCCGTCGATCTGAAACAGCCCGATCTCTATATCAACCGCGAGCTGAGCCATCTCGAGTTCAACTGGCGCGTGCTGTTGCAGGCCGAGGACGCGTCTCTGCCGCTGCTCGAGCGCCTGCGTTTCCTGTGCATCGCATCGACGATCCTCGATGAGTTCTTCGAGGTGCGCGTCTCGGGCCTCAAGCAGCAGATCGAGGTCGGCGCGGCGCAGACCGGCCAGGACAACCTGTCCCCGAATGAGGTGCTGAAGGCGATCCATGCGCGGGCGAAGGTGCTGGTCAAGCGCCAGTATCAGATCCTCAATGATGTGCTGCTGCCGAGCCTCGCCGAACAGAACATCCGCACGATCCGCCGCTCCGACTGGACGCCGAAGCAGGAGGCCTGGCTGCGCGGGTTCTTCCATGACGAATTGTTGCCGATCCTGAGTCCACTCGGCCTCGATCCGGCCCATCCGTTCCCGCGCATCCTCAACAAGAGCCTGAACTTCATCGTCTCGCTGAAGGGCAAGGACGCCTTCGGCCGCAACAGCGGTCTTGCGATCGTGCAGGTGCCGCGCGCGCTGTCGCGCATCGTCAAGCTGCCGCCCGAGGAGACCGGCGGCGGCCCGCACGACTTCGTGTTCCTGTCGTCGGTGATCCACGCCTATGCCGACGACCTCTTTCACGGCATGAGCGTGACCGGCTGCTACCAGTTCCGGGTCACGCGCAACAGCGACCTGTTCGTCGATGAGGAAGAGGTCGACGATCTGTTGCGCGCGGTCGAGGGCGAACTGTTCGCGCGCCACTATGGCGATGCGGTGCGCCTCGAGGTCTCCGACAACTGTCCCGATGAACTGGTCGATTTCCTGCTCGAGCGCTTCGGCCTCGGCCGCGACGACATGTACATGGTCGACGGACCGGTCAACCTGAACCGGTTGATCGGCATCGTCGAGATGGTAGACCGCCCGGAATTCAAGTACCCGTCGTTCACGCCGAGCCTGCCGCCGAAACTGGTGCCCGGCGCCGACCTGTTCGAGGCGATCCGCGCGACCGACATCCTGCTGCATCACCCGTTCGAGTCGTTCGCGCCGGTCATCGAGTTCCTGCGCCAGGCCGCGGCCGATCCGCAGGTGCTGGCGATCAAGCAGACGCTGTACCGCACCGGCCATGACTCGGCGATCGTCAGCGCGCTGGTCGCGGCAGCGCGCAGCGGCAAGGAGGTCACCGTCGTCATCGAGCTGCGCGCGCGCTTCGACGAGGAGGCCAACGTCGCACTGGCGAACCGGCTGCAGGAGGCCGGCGTACACGTCGTCTACGGCATCGTCGGCTACAAGACTCATGCCAAGATGCTGCTGGTGATCCGCCGAGAGGGCAAGGCGCTGTGCAACTACGTCCACCTCGGCACCGGCAATTATCATTCGCGCACCGCACGCATCTATACCGACTACGGGCTGTTCACCTGCAACGAGGCGATCGGCGACGATATCCACAGCGTTTTCCAGCAGCTGACCAGTCTCGGCAAGGTCGCAAAGCTGAACCGCCTGTTGCAATCGCCGTTCACGCTGCACAAGACCCTGCTGCAGAAGATCCAGCGCGAGGCCGACCATGCCGCTGCCGGCAAGCCTTCGCGCATCATCATCAAGATCAACGCGCTGATCGAGCCGCAGTTGATCCAGGCCCTGTACGCGGCCTCGATCGCAGGTGTCCAGATCGACCTGATCGTACGCGGGATCTGCAATCTGCGGCCCGGCGTGCCCGGCGTATCGGAGAACATTCGCGTGCGCTCGCTGATCGGACGGCTGCTCGAGCACACGCGGGTCTATTACTTCGAGAACGGCGGCGAGCCCGAGGTCTGGTGCGCGAGCGCCGACTGGATGGAGCGCAACATGTTCCGCCGCGTCGAGATCGCGTTCCCGCTCGACAACCCGAAGCTGGCGAAGCGGGTCATCAAGGACCTGCAGTTCTATCTCAAGGACAACCTGCATTCCTGGCAGCTCGAGGCCGACGGCAGCTATACCCGGCTGACACCGAAGGGGCGCGCACAGCCGTTCGCCGCGCAGCAGGCCCTGCTCGACGCGGTCGCCGAGCGGGCATAGGCACGGATCAGTCGCGCGCCTCGGTCACATCGAGGTCGTGGCCGAGAAACCCGCCGGACTGGCGGCGCCACAGCGCCGCATAGAGACCGTCCTTGCGCAGCAGTTCTTCGTGCGCGCCGTCCTCGACGACGCGGCCCTGCTCGATGACGACGAGGCGGTCGAGCATCGCGATCGTCGACAGGCGGTGCGCGATCGCGATCACGGTCTTGCCCTCCATCAGCGCATAGAGCTGTTCCTGGATCGCGGCCTCGACCTCGGAGTCGAGCGCCGACGTCGCCTCGTCGAGGATCAGGATCGGCGCGTTCTTCAGCAGCACGCGCGCGATCGCGATGCGCTGGCGCTGGCCGCCGGACAGCTTGACGCCGCGCTCGCCGACATGGGCGTCGTAGCCGGCGCGGCCCTTCGCGTCGACGAGGTCCATGATGAACTCGTGCGCATGGGCGCGGCGCGCGGCTTCGAAGATAGCGGCCTCGGTCGCATCGGGATTGCCGTAGGCGATATTGTCGCGGATCGAGCGATGCAGCAGCGAGGTGTCCTGGGTCACCATGCCGATGTTCCGGCGCAGAGATTCCTGCGTGACGCCGGCGATGTCCTGACCGTCGATCAGGATGCGGCCGTCCTCGACGTCGTAGAAGCGCAGCAGCAGGTTCACCAGCGTCGATTTGCCCGCGCCCGAGCGGCCGACCAGCCCGACCTTCTCGCCGGGGCGGATCGCGAGCGACAGGTCCTCGATGACGCCGCTCTCGCGGCCGTAGTGAAAATGGACGTCCTCATAACTTATTCCGCCGCGCCCGACGACCAGCGTCTTCGCGTCCGGTTGGTCGGCGATCGCGAGCGGCTGCGCGATGGTGTTGATGCCGTCCTGCACGGTGCCGATGTTCTCGAACAGCGTCGCGACCTCCCACAGGACCCACTGCGACATCGCGCGCAGGCGCATCACCAGCGCGATCGCGACGGCGATCGCGCCGAGCGAGATCGCGGCCTGATGCCATGCGAAGATCGCCAGCGCGGCGACCGCCGCGAGCAACAGCGAGTTCAGCGTGTGCAGCGAGATTGTCAGTTGCGTGACCAGCCGCATCTGGCTGTGCACGGTCTGCATGAACTCGTCCATCGCGTTGCGCGCATAGTCCTGTTCGCGCATCGTGTGCGCGAACAGCTTGACGGTCTGGATATTCGTGTAGCTGTCGACGATGCGACCGGTCATCAGCGCGCGGGCGTCGGCCTGTATCATCGAGACCCGGCGCAGGCGCGGGATGAAGACGTACATGATCGCGATATAGCCCGCGAACCAGAGCACCAGCGGGATCACCAGCCGTATGTCTGAGCCGCCGATCAGCACCAGCGCGCCGGTGAAATAGACGCCGACGTAGACGAACACCTCCATCAGCTTCATGACACTCTCGCGGACCGCCAGCGCGGTCTGCATGACCTTCTGCGAGATACGTCCTGCGAACTCATCCTGGAAGAAGTGCATGCTCTGTCCGAGCAGGTAGCGATGGGTCAGCCAGCGCACCAGCATCGGATAATTGCCGAGGATGGTCTGGTGAATGATCAGCGACTGGAACAGCACCAACAGCGGAAACGCGACCAGCACCAGCAGCGCCATGCCGGCGAGTTTCCAGCCGTGGGCGGCGAGGAAGGTCTCGCGCTCGGCGCCGGTCATCCAGTCGACCAGCGAGCCCATGAACGCGAAGAATACGATTTCGGCGATCGACATCAGCGCCGTCAGCACCGACACCAGGATCAGCCACGGCAGCACCGGCCGCGAGTAGTGCAGCATGAACGGAAACAGTCCGCGCGGCGGCGTCGCGGGTTCGACCTTCGGATAGGGGTCGATCAGGGTCTCGAAGAAGCGGAACATGGTCGGAGTCCTGCGGGGTTGTTGTGCCGGTCGGGCGAGACCGGCATTATGGCGGAAACCGCGCCGTCGTACACGGCCCGTACCGTTCCCGTCACCCTTCGCGAGGTCTCATGACCGCACGATCCCTGCTGCCGATGTTGTGCCTGCTCTTTGCTCTCGTGCCCGCGGCCGGCGCCGATCTCGACCGCGGCATCGAGGCCTATAACAGCGGCGACTACGCGACCGCGCTGCGAGAATTCCAGACCCGTGCCGAGGCCGGTGATGACCAGGCCCAGTTGCTGCTCGGTCTCATGCACGACAATGGCCTCGGCACGCCGAAGGATCCGGTCAGGGCCTATGGCTGGTACCGCAAGGCCGCCGAGTCCGGCAATCCCCGCGCGCAGTTCAATATCGCCGAGATGCTCTCCGCGGGGCAGGGCGTCGCGCCCGACCGCGACGAGGCGCTGCGCTGGTATGCCCGCGCCGCCGACAACGGCTATCCCGAGGCACAGTACAAATACGGGCTCGCGCTGGCGCAGGGTGAAGGCATCGCCGTCGACCGCATCGAGGGCTGGAAGTGGCTCGACCTCGCCGCCGGCAGCGGCGTCGAGGGCAGCGAGGCCGCGGCGCAGGCGCGCGACGCGCTGGCCGCGCGGATGTCGGCCGATGAATTGCGCGCGGCGCGGGAACGCAGCCAGCGCTGGCGGGAGACGGTTGAGCGCAAGCGGAATGAGCCGCGCATAGAGATCTGACGGGCGCACCCGTGACGATTCTTTTGCTGGGCCTTGTGATCTTCTTCGGCGTCCATTCGATCTCGCTGATCAGTCGCCCGTGGCGTGACCGCCTCGCGGCGCGGGTCGGCGCCGTCCCGTGGATGATCGCCTATTCGCTGGCCTCGATCCTCGGCCTCGCGCTGATCATCTGGGGCTACGGCCTCGCGGCCGCGGACCCGGTCCGGCTGTACCGGCCGACCGCCGGCCTGCAACAGGTCACGATGCTGATGCTGCTGCCGGTGTTCCCGCTCGTCTTCGCCGCCTATCTGCCGGGCCGCATCCAGTCGGCGACGAGGCACCCGATGCTGCTCGCCGTGATCCTGTGGTCGGCGGCGCACCTGCTCGCGAACGGCATGCTCGCCGATGTGCTGGTGTTCGGGACCTTCCTTGCCTGGGCGATCGCGGTGCGCGTATCGCTGGCGCGGCGCGTGATCAAGCCGATGTTCGGCGCCCCGGCCACAAAGATGAATGACGTCATCGCCGTACTGGCCGGACTAACGGTGCATACCGCCTTTCTGTTTTTCCTGCATGAATGGCTGTTCGGCGCCCCGCTGATCCCGCAGTGACAAAAATCCCCCCTTCTTCAGAAGGGGGGGGCAGGGGGGATGCGAGCGCAGCGAGTCAATCCGGCCTGATTCTCTCGCTGCGCTCGCATCCCCCTTGCCCCCCTTCGCTGCGCGAAGGGGGGAATACAGCAGGATCAGACGGCCTTCAGTCTGCGGACGGGCGCCTTCCCTTCGCCGAAGATTGCCTCGATGTGTTTGCGTGCCTCTGCCATCGCCGTCGCCTTCGCCTCCGGCCCCATCGCCAGCCCGTGCGCCCGCACGACCTCGATGTCGGTGATGCCGAGGAAGCCGAGTACGAAGCGCAGGTAATCTTCGTGCGCCGCGGCGCTCGGCTGTCCGGCGTGCTGTCCGCCCGCGGTAGAGACGATGACGACGCGCTTGCCACCGGCGAGGCCTTCGGGGCCGTTCGGACCATATTTGAACGTCTTGCCGGCGACCGCGATGCGGTCGATCCACGCCTTGAGCTGGCTCGGGATCGCGAAGTTGTACATCGGTGCACCGATGACGATCGCGTCGGCTTCGAGGAATTCGCCAAGGACGGCCTCGGACAGCGCGGCCTCGTGACGCTGCGCGGCGTCGCGCAGCTCGGCGGGGGTGCCGCCGGCGGCGAGCGACTGGCCGCTCAGGTGCAGCGGGGCGTCGGCGGCGAGGTCGCGGTAGCGGGCCTCGATCGACGGATCGCTCCGGCGCCAGGCGTCGACGACCGCGCGGCCGAGTTCACGCGAGGCCGAGGCCTCGCCGAGGATGCTGGAATCGAGGTGCAAGAGTTTCATGAAGGGTCTCCCGTTCGGCGACCGCCACGATGGCGGCCTGCATGAGATACAGGCTATTGGCGGACCCAATCTTTAACTAGACAGGTATTTCGGGATAGACTGTCCTGAATACAGGACAATTACCCGATGCATGACCTGAATGACCTTTATTATTTCGCCCGCGTCGTCGAGGCCGGCGGCTTCTCGGCCGCGGGCCGCGCGCTCGGCATCCCGAAGTCGCGCCTGTCGCGGCGGATCGCCGAGCTCGAGGCGCGGCTCGGCGCGCGGCTGCTGCACCGGACGACCCGCAAGCTCGCGCTGACCGACGTCGGCGAACGCTATTACCGTCATTGCGCGGCGATGCTGGTCGAGGCCGATGCGGCGGAGGAGGCGGTCGCGGCGCTGAGCGCGGCGCCGCGCGGGCGGCTGCGGGTCTCGGTGCCGATCGCATTCGCGCAGACGGCGCTGGTGCGTATGTTGCCGGGTTTCATGGCGGCCTACCCGGAGGTGCGGCTCGACCTGCTGTTGACGGGCCGGCGCGTCGATCTGATCGAGGAGGGTGTCGATGTCGCGCTGCGGGTGCGCGCCGAAGGCGACGAGGATCCCTCGCTGATCGTGCGCCGGCTCGCGCCGGCCGAGGCGATGCTGGTCGCGGCGCCGTCGCTGGCCGCGGCGCGAGCCGTGACGGCGCCGGAGCAACTCGGTACGTTACCGGTGCTCGGCGCGACCGAGCCCGATCGCCGCGTGCACTGGCGCCTGCTCGGACCCGCCGGCGAGGTGCGCGATGTCGATCTCGAGCCGGCGCTCGCGGTGGATGATTTCCTGTTGCGCAAGGCGATTGCGCTGCGCGGGCTTGGGGTGACGATGCTGCCCGAATTCTATTGCCGTGAGGAACTCGCCATCGGCAGCCTGGTCCGCGTGCTGCCGGCATGGTCATTCGAATCCGGCATGCTGCAGGCCGCATGGCCGCACCGCCGCGGTCTGCTGCCGGCGGTGCGGGTATTCATCGATTACCTCGTCGAGGCGTTCGCGCGGGAGGCGGTGTGATCATGCTGCGTGCAGGACTGGCTGCTAGCACGCAGCCGTAGCTAACACCGTACGATCGTCGTCATCAGTGCTGGTGATTGCCACGAGGCGCGGTCGGGCGTGCCTCGTGATCGGTGCGAATTTGGAAGCTGGCGTGACAGGCGACGCACTTGTTCATGCTCTCGCTGAGCTGGCGCAGGGTAAGCGCAGGATCGGCGGCCGTGTTCGCATCCGCGGCGATTTGGTCGAAGTCCTGATGCAGCCCCATACCCATCTGCATGAAGGCCTGCGGCACTGCGCCGCGCAGGTGTGGCTCGGACATGCGCGCCATGTCCATGCCGAGGGCTCGGGCGGCCGCAGCGACACCGGCCATGTCGTCGGTGGCGAGCGCGGCTATGATCGCCTGGACGCCAGCCAGCAGGGTGCGCATCTCGCCCAGGACATGCGCGCGCTGTGTCTCGCTGAGGGCAAGCACCTCGCGGTCGTCAACCTCGTCTGCAAGGACGGCCAGCGGACAGCACGCCAGGCACAGTGCAAGGACGATTGGCTTCATTGGCTCCTCCAGTCATAACCGACACTGCGGCAGCCGGGCGGGATGCCGCATTCCTGACGATAGCATGTATCCGGGGTCAGATTTTGCAATCCAGCATGAGGGGCAGGGAGCACAACGGCGCAGCCGTCAGGGATCGAGCTGGATGCCGAGCTGCCTGTTATCCCCGATTCTGCAGATGCCCCATCCGCCCGCTCTGATAGTCCGCGATCGCCTGCCGTATCTCGTCCTGGGTGTTCATGACGAACGGGCCGTAGCCGACGACCGGTTCGTCGATCGGTTCGGCGTTCAGGAACAGCAGCACGCTGTCCTCGATCGCCTCGACATCGAAGTGCGTGCCGGCGCGTTCGAGACAGGCCAGATGCGCCTCGCCGATCTCCTCACCGCTGCCGAGTCTGACCTTGCCGCGCAGCACGAACAGTGCGGTCGTGTAGCCTTCCGGTACCTCGAAGATGGCGCGGCCGCCGGCGTTCAGGCGCACGTCGCGCAGGTCGATCGGCGTGAACGTGCGCGCGGGGCCTTCGGCGCCGTCAAGGCGGCCGGCGATCACGCGCACCGCGCCGGCGCCGTCGGCGAGTTCAACGCGCGGGATCTGATCGGTGGTGATGCCCTGGTAGCCGGGCGGCGTCATCTTGTCTTTCGCCGGCAGATTGACCCACAGCTGGATGACCTCGAACAACCCGCCGCTCTTCGCGAACGCCGGGCTGTGGAATTCCTCATGGACGATGCCGGCGCCGGCGGTCATCCATTGCACGTCGCCCGGGCCGATGGTGCCGCCGGCGCCGGTCGAGTCGCGGTGCGCGACCTCACCCGAGTAGACGATCGTCACGGTCTCGAAGCCGCGGTGCGGATGCTCGCCGACGCCGCGGCGACGCTCGGTCGGCGTGAACTCCATCGGTCCGGCGTAGTCGAGCAGCAGGAACGGCGACAGCTCGGCGGTGCGTTCGTGATAGGTGATGACGCTGCGGACCGGGAAACCGTCCCCGACCCAGTGTCCCTGGTCCTGGCTCTGGATGAAGGCGAGTTTTTTCATGGTCTTCTTTATATATGGTCGAACCACGGAAATAAAAGGTTTCTGCTGATACCCATCCAATCACTCCCCCCTTCTTTAGAAGGGGGGCAGGCAGAATCTGACTCGCTTCGCTCGCATCCCCCCTGGCCCCCCTTCGCAAGCGAAGGGGGGGAAGTCGGGGCTCAGTCGCGAGCGAAGGGGGGAATTCAGGGGTCAGCTGAATTCGAGGGTGACGCCGATCTGGGCGAGGTGCTGGGCCTCGCGGCCGAGGTCGGCGCGGGTCAGCGGGTGGGCGTCGAGCCAGTCGGGCGGGAGGTGCAGCGCGAGATATTTCTTGCGGCCCTCGAGTCTGAAATCCGGCAGCGAGGTCGTGCCGCGGGCGCGGTGCAGCAGGATCGCGAGGCGCAGCAGCAGGATCAGGCGTTCGGCCTTCTTGCCCCACAGGCTCTTGACGTCCTTGAGCTCCTTCGCCGGGAACTTGCGGCGGTGCGCGAGCACCAGCAGCGCGAGCAACTGCTGCTCCTGGTACGAGAAGCCGGCGAGGTCTGCGTGCTCGATGATGTAGGCGCCGTGCTTCTGGTAGTTGCTGTGGGCGATGTCGAGGCCGATCTCGTGCAGGCGCGCGCCCCAGCGCAGCCAGCGGCCGTCCTCTTCGGGGTCGAGCTTCCATTCGCCGGCGACACTGCGCAGGCATTGCAGCACGGTCTGCTCGATGCGCTTCGCCTGCGTCTCGTCGACGTGATAGCGCGCGGCGAGCGCATCGACGCTGGTGTCGCGCGCGTCGCCGCTGTGGTGACGGCCGATCAGGTCATGGAGCAGCCCCTCGCGCAGCGCGCCGTCGCTGATGCCCATGCGCTCGATGCCGAGCGCCTCGAGCGTCGCCAGCAGGATCGCGAAGCCGCCGGGCAGGATCTGCGCGCGGTCGCGATTCAGTCCTTCGAGCTTCAGCGCGTCGATCGAGCCGGCGCGGACCATCGCCTCCATCAGTTTGCGCATCGCCGCCGGCGTGATGCCGTCCTTGCCCCAGCCGTTGACGGCAAGGATCCGGTGGATCGCCAGCGCGGTGCCGGAGGCGCCGATCGCGCTGTTCCAACCTCGCTTACGGTAGGTCTCGACCTTCGGCTCGAGCTCGAGCCAGGCCTCAAGCATGGCCTGGTCGAATGCGGCCTGGGTCAGGCGCCCATCGCCGAAGAAACGCCGTGTCATCGTGATGCAGCCCATGTGCAGGCTTTCCATCAGCAGCGGACGGAAGCCGCGGCCGATGATCAGTTCGGTGCTGCCGCCGCCGATGTCGATGACGAAGCGGTTGCTGTCGTTGTCGGCCGCGAGGCTGTGGGCGACGCCGCTGTAGATCAGGCGCGCCTCCTCAATGCCGGAGATGATCTCGATTGGATGGCCGAGTACCTGCTCCGCGCGCTCGAGGAATTCATCGGCGTTCTTCGCGCTGCGCAACGTGTTGGTGCCGACGATGCGCAGGTTCTCGGGTGGCAGGCCGGCGAGACGCTGGCCGAAGCGGCACAGACAGTCGAGCGCGCGCTGCTGGGCGGCGTCGCCGAGACGGCCCTTGCCGTCGAGGCCCTCGGCGAGCCGCACCTGCTCGCGCAAACGGTCGATCAGCTTGAACTCGCTGCCGTGCATCTGCGCGATGATCATATGGAAGCTGTTCGAGCCTAGATCGACCGCGGCGATCTGCTCGGGGGCTTCCTGCGGCTGTGTGATCGGATCAGTCTGCATCGTCGTGTCTCGTCCGGCGCGGGCGCCCGCAAGCACGAGTATATAGAATTGCACGCGCGCCAGACAGGCGCGGCGGACTCAGGGGAACAGCGACAGGCTGATCGTCGCGAGCAGCGTGCCGAGCACGGCGCCCGCGAGCACGTCGGTCGGATAGTGCAGGCCGAGGATCATCCGCGACAGCGCCACCAGTACGACGAAGATGCCGAGGGGCGCATAGAGCCACGGATAGTGGGCGCAGGCGATCAGGCCAAACGAAAAGGCATGCAGCGTATGGCCCGACGGGAAGCTGTACTGATCGAGTGGCGCGGTGCCGATCACGATGTCGTCGTTGCGGGTGAACGGGCGGGGGCGGACCGTGCGCGACTTCAACAGCTTGTAGATCAGCAGGCCCGTGGCGCCGGTCAGCAGCATCTGCACGGCATGTCCGTAGCCGGGGCCGGGATCGAGTACCACGATCAGCGCGATCAGCGCGTACCAGAAGATGCCGTCGCCGAGGCGGCTGATGGCCGAAAACACCGTGCGGACCAGGCGGACGCGGCTGGTGCGGTTCAGATGGCGGCAGACGCGGACGTCGATCTCGCCCAGCCGGTGTACGAGCGTCGCTGGCTTGTCGGTGACCATCGTCTGGGCTTCGCGGTTCACGCTAGAGACTATCGGTCCGCGGTATGACCGGACGGCGACGCTTTGGTGAAGAATTCGTGAATTCAGGCGGCGCCGGTATCGGAGGCACGGTCTACGACGCCGGCGCGTATTCCCACAACAGGCCCTCGAAGCGCCGGCTGGCGCTGTCCCAGTCGTGGCCGAGTGCATGCAGGCGGGCGTTCTCCCGCGTCGTGCGCAGCAGCGCCGGGTCGGCGGCCAGCGTCAACGCCGCGTGCAGGAACGCCGCGTCGTTGTCGGGCTCGGCGGTGATGCCGGTGAAATAGCTGCGGATATGCTGGCGCGCCGCGGCGCGGTCGAAGGCAACGACCGCGAGGCCGCTCGCCATCGCCTCGAGCAGGACATTGCCGAAGGTCTCGGTCAGACTCGGGAACAGAAACAGATCGCCGCTTGCGTAATGGCGCGCGAGCGCCTCGCCGGTCTGCATGCCGCAGAAGATGAAGTCCGGATGATCGCGGCGCAGCGCCGCCTCCATCGGTCCGTCGCCGACCAGCACAAAGCGGGCGTTGTCATGAATGCCCTGCAGCGCGCGGAAGGCGTTGATCGCGAGCGGCAGGTTCTTTTCCGGCGCGAGTCGGCCGACATGGATCACCGCGAGGTCGTCCTCACCGAGGCCCCAGCGCTTGCGCAGCGAAGGATCGCGGCGCGTGGGGGAAAACAGCCCCGTATCGACGCCGCGCCCGAGTACGCGGACGGCGCCGACGCCGATCGCCTCGAGCCGGCTGCGTACCTCATCGGTCGGCGCCAGTGTGCAGTCGGTGCGGCGATGGAAGTGCCGCAGCCAGCCGAGCACCAGCGTCTCCAGCACGCCGAGCCCGTAATGTCGACAATAGATGTCGAAGTTGGTGTGATAGCCGCTGACGACCGGGATGTCCAGGCGCCGCGCTTCGCGGACGACCGACCATCCCATCGGGCCCTGCGTCGCGACATAGACGATGTCCGGCGGTTGCTCTTTCCACGCGCGGCGGATCGCGCGCCCGGCCGGAAGGCCGAAGCGCAGTCCCGGATAGCGTGGCAACGGCAGGCCTCGCACCGCGAGGCAATCCATGCTTGCCGGCAGGTGTTCCGCCCGGCGGTCGTCGCGGCGCGGACAGATCAGCTGCACGCGATGGCCGAGCGCGGTCAGTCCGGCGCAGAAGCGCGCGATCGACATCGCGACGCCGTTGATCTCTGGCGGAAAGGTCTCGCTCGCGACCGCGATGGTCATGCGCTTGCCTGCGGAAGCAACCATGTCATTCATGAGGCTGCGTGCTCGCGCACCGGGCGGCGCCTTCCCGCCGGCGGCTGGTCATGCTGTTCGATGGTTTCGGCATAGTACTCGGCCAGGCGGTGCGCGCAGTGTTCGTTGGACCACGACTGCGCGTATTCGCGGGCGCGCGCCTGCTGCTCGCGTCGAGCGCGGCGGTTGTTGAGCAAGTGCAGGACCTTCGCACTGAAATCCTCATGGTCGCGGTCGGCGGCGACCAGCGCGCCCATGCCGTCGCGCAGGACGTCGCGCGTGCCCATCAACGCATGGGCGACCACCGGCAGGCCCATCGCCATCGCCTCGAGCAACACCAGCCCCTGGGTCTCGGTCCGCGACGAGAACACGAACACGTCGGCGGCGGCATAGCAGTCGAGCAGGCCGCTCTTGCGATCGAGGTAGCCGACGAAGGTGACGTTGTCGGTGATGCCCAGCCGCGCGGCGAGCGCGCGCAGATGGCGTTCGGCCGGGCCTTCTCCGGTGATTACCAGCAGGATGTCGGGTATCCGCGTCCTGATCCTCGCGGTGACCTCGAGCAGGAAGTCGATGTTCTTCTCGAAGGCGACGCGTCCGGTGAACAGCAGCATCGGTCGCGCCGGATCGATGCCGATGCGGTCGCGGAAGCGGCGGCCGTCGCCGCTGCTGAACTGGCGCAGGTCGATCCCGGTCGGGATGACGCGCATGGGAGTCGTGACGCCGTATCCGGCCAGCTTCTCCTGCATCGCCCGCGACGGCGCGACCAGCGCGTTGACCGCGTTGCCCTGGGAGGCCGAGAAGCTGCGCGCCAGCGTACGCAGCAGCGCCCTCGGTCGCAGCGGGATATAACAGTCGAGATATTCCTCGAAATAGGTGTGATAGGTCGCCAGCGCCGGCAGGCCCAGCAGTCGCGCGAGCCTGAGTCCGGCGTAATGGGCGACGAACGGCGTCTGGATATGCACGATATCGTAATCCCGCGTGCGCAATTCACCGGCGAGCGCGACCAGCGGCCGGAAGTGCATCATCCGGTCCTCCGGGTCGCGCCAGACGCCGCGCGAGGGCATGCGCCATATCCAGTGTTCCGGCGGGTGTCCGGCGGGGTAGGCGGGCGCGAGCAGCGTGACCTCGTGGCCGAGCTCGAGCAGGGAATCTCGATAGGTCGAGATCGAGGTCGAGACGCCGTTGACGCGCGGGAAGTAGACGTCGGAGATCATCAGTATCCGCATGGACTGTCAGAATAGAACGGTTCGGTTAAGCTTTGATGACGCCATGACAGTCATCGAATCGTCATCTGCGCGTGCGATATATGCGCGCACGACGAAGACAGGGGACTGCGATGGCAAAACCCGGCCATACCGGCATCCGGCGCATTATTCATGCCGCCGGCTATTCGATCAGCGGCCTGCGCGCCGCGTGGCGCAACGAATCCGCGTTCCGGCAGGAACTGCTGCTGCTCGTGATCGGCGCGCCGCTCGGATGGTGGCTCGGCGGCGACGGCATGGAGCGCGCGCTGCTGATCGGCAGCCTGCTGCTGGTGCTCATCGTCGAGTTGCTCAATTCTGCGGTCGAGGCCGCGATCGATCGTATCGGCGACGGTGACCATCCGCTGTCCGCGCGTGCCAAGGACATGGGCTCGGCCGCAGTGTTGCTGTCCCTGCTGCTCGCTGTGCTGGTCTGGGGCCTCGTGCTGTTCGGCTGAGGGCAAACTCTGCTAGATTTCCCGCCATGCGGGAATCGGACGGAAACGGGATACGCTGGCTGGTGCCGGATTGGCCGGCGCCGGCGAACGTGCGTGCTTTGACGACGCTGCGGTACGGCGGCGTCAGCCGTGCCCCCCATGCCGCCCTGAACCTCGCCACCCATGTCGGGGACGACCCCGCGGCCGTCGCGGAAAACCGGGCGCGCCTCGCCCGCGCGGCCGGGTTACCCGCAGATCCCTGCTGGCTCGAACAGGTGCACGGCATCGCCGCCGTCGATGCCGATGACTGGCGAACGGGCGTCGAGGCAGACGCAATCGTCGCGCGGCGGTCGGGGCAGGTCTGTGCGGTGCTGACCGCCGACTGCCTGCCGTTGCTGCTCTGCGATGACCGCGGCAGTGCCGTCGCGGCGGTCCATGCCGGCTGGCGCGGACTCGCCGGCGGCGTCATCGAATCCGCGCTGCACGCGCTCGACGTCGAACCGGCGCGGCTGCTGGCCTGGCTCGGT
Organism: uncultured Chromatiales bacterium; assembly: GCA_964384095.1. Classification (GTDB taxonomy): domain Bacteria; phylum Pseudomonadota; class Gammaproteobacteria; order SZUA-140; family SZUA-140; genus JAITWN01. The sequence goes on along the minus strand of CAYLKC010000004.1, from coordinate 16,427 downwards.
CCTGCGATCGGACAGGACGCCTTCGAGGTCGGCGGGGAGGTCCGCGAGGCCTTCGTCGAGGCCGATCCGGCCGCGGCGGCGTGCTTCCGTCCGGGGCGGCCGGGGCACTGGCACGCCGACCTCTACGGCCTTGCGCAACGGCGCTTGCGGGCGGCAGGCGTCGAGCGGATCCATGGCGGCGGCGAATGCACGGTCACGCAGCAGGAGCGCTATTATTCCTTCCGTCGCGACGGTAGCACCGGACGCATGGCGAGCCTGATCTGGTCGGTGTAGAATAAGGCCCTTTGCCCGTCCTGGATCCACCGAATCGATGCCTTCGCGACCGACCCTGTCCCTGTTGCTGCGCGCCACGCTGCTGCTCGCCCTGTTGCCTCTGCTCGCCGCCTGTGAAAATCCGATTGTCAGCGCGGTCAACGGCGGCGACGCTGCGGCCGTCGAGGAGCTGCTCGCGCAGGGCAGTGACGTCAATACCCGCAATCGCGCCGACGATCCGCTGCTCGCGGTCGCGGTCCGGCGCGGTCATCTCGACGTCGCGCGCGTGCTCCTCGATCACGACGCCGATGTCAACGCCAAGGGCGATATCGGGGTCTCGCCGCTGATGTTCGCGGTCGCCGGGGATCACTACGATCTGGCGCGTGAGCTGGTCACGCGCGGCGCCGATGTCCACGCTACCGACAGTTACGGTAACGGCGTGCTGATCATCCAGCCGGTCACCGACAACGTCAGGATCATCCGCCTGATGATCGACCATGGCGCCGACGTCAACACCGCGAACGGAAACGGGCTGACGCCGCTGATGGTCGCCGCCTATCTCGGTCATGACGGCATCGCCGAACTCCTGCTCGGGGAGGGTGCCGAAGTCAATGCGCAGGCAAATGACGGCCATACGGCGCTGATGCGCGCCGCGCGCCAGGGCCATGTGCCGATGATGAAGCTGCTGGTCGCGCATGGCGCCGATCCCGGCCTCAGGAACGAGGAAGACGAGGATGCGCTGACCTGGGCGGTCAAGCGCAAGCAGGCCGAGGCCGTCGAGTATCTGCGCGAACTCCTGCAGGCAGGACAGCCGGCGGCGGAATCGATGCCATGACCCTGTTACTGATCATCGTGTTCTGCCTGGCCGGCGGCGTGCTGAGCGTCGTCGCCGCCGGCTCATTCCTGCTCGCGCCGGAACCGTGGCGCGAACGCATCCTCCCGCACCTGGTCAGCTTCGCGGTCGGTGCGCTACTTGGCGCCGCCTTCCTCGCGCTGTTGCCGCATGCGATCCTCGATCCTTCGATCGAGGATGTCCATCACATCGGCTATGCGGTGCTGGCCGGCCTGCTCGGTTTCTTCGTGCTCGAGAAGACCATCCTGTGGCGGCACTGCCATTCCTTCGAATGCGAGGCGCACACTCCCGAGCACATGCCGCATGAGCCACCGGTCGCCGGTAACCTGATCCTGCTCGGCGACAGTCTGCACAATTTCGTCGACGGTATCCTGATCGCCGCCGCGTTCCTGACCGACATCCACCTCGGGATCGTTACCGCGATCGCGGTTGCGATGCACGAAATCCCGCAGGAGGTCGGCGACTTCGCGGTGCTGCTCGAAAGCGGCTTCAGCCGCCGCAAGGCCTTCGTCTACAATCTGCTGGCGAGCACGACGACCGTTCTGGGTGGTGTGCTCGCGTATTTCCTGCTGTCGGAGGTCCTGCACATCGTGCCTTACGTGCTGGCAATCGCCGCGGCAAGTTTCATCTATATCGCGGTCGCCGACCTGATCCCCGGACTGCACAAGCGCCTGCAGCCGGCGGCCACCTTCCAGCAACTGGCGCTGATCGTCGCAGGCGTGGTCGTGATCCACCTGGCACACGCCACCCTGCACTAGGGAGGGCGCTATGGACAAATGGTACATGCTCACGGTGGTCGGCGCCGACCGTCCCGGCATCGTCGCCCGCATCACGCATGCGCTGCATGACGGCGGCGGCAACCTCGGCGAGGCGTCGATGATGCGGCTCGGCGGCAATTTCGCGATCATGCTGATGGTGAGCTATCCCGGCAACGCCAGGGCGCTCGCGGCGATCGTCGAACCGGTGACCGATTCGCTGGGGCTGAGTCTCCATGTCGATCGCATCGAGGCCCGGCTCCATCGTCATGTCGAGCCGGACGTGCGCATCAGCGTCAGCAGTGCGGACCGCGCCGGCATCGTCGCGCAGGCGGTCGGCGCGCTGGCCGAGGCCGGACTCGATATCCTCCACCTCGATTCCGATGTCGCCGGCAGCGAGCAGAACCCGCTCTATGTCATGCAGATCGAGGGCCGCGCGCTCGAGGGCGTCCCGTCGCTGGCGGCCGCGGTGGAGATCATCCGCAAACAGGGCATCGACGTGACGCTGACGCCGATCGAGACCGTGATCGCCTGACCCCGCGATGGCGGTACTGCCCCTTCTGGTCCATCCCGACCCTCGCCTCAGGCGTGTGGCCGCCGAGGTCGAATGTTTCGACGCGGAACTGCGTGACTTCATCGCGGACCTCGAGGAGACGATGCGCGCAGGACCTGCCGCCGTCGGCATTGCCGCGACCCAGGTCGGCGACCTGCGTCGTATCGTCATCGTCGACGTCTCCGGGCGCGCCGGTGTCTCCGGCCACGGTCGTCTGGTGCTGGTGAATCCGCGTATCGTCCGCCGCGACGGCGAGGTCGTCGGCCGGGAAGGCTGCCTGTCCGTGCCGGACTATACCGGCAATGTCACCCGCGCGGAGCGCATCACGCTGGAATCGCGCGACGAGTCGGGGGTCTGCCGCCGCCATGACATGGAAGGCTTCGAGGCGCGCGTCGCGCAGCACGAACTCGATCACCTCGATGGACTGCTGTTTACCGACCGCGTCGTCAGTCATCGCGACCTGTTCAGGCGCAAGGTCTATCGCTGACCAGGCCGACGCCGGCCGTGTAAGTTTGTGTAAAAGCCGGTCCGGGCGCGCGGAACGCGGCGATATAATCGGTACATGCCCGTGGAGAACCGATGCCGATGACGCGATTGCTGCTGGCCGACGACGACGAGGAACTGTGCGAGATGCTCGGCGACTATCTCGCCGGAGAGGGCATCGAGGTCGAGGTCGTCCATGACGGTGATGCGGCGCTGGCGCGGGCGCTGTCTGAGGAGCATGATCTCGTCATACTCGACGTGATGATGCCCGGGCGCAACGGTTTTGACGTGCTGCGCGAGCTGCGACGCAAGTCGCTGACGCCGGTGCTGATGCTGACCGCGCGCGGCGGTGACGTCGACAGCATCGTCGGCCTCGAGCTCGGCGCCGACGACTACCTGCCCAAACCCTGCAATCCGCGCGTGCTCGTCGCCCGCGTGCGCGCCGTGCTGCGCCGCGCCGGCGCCGATGCCCAGGCGGAGGGGGATGACGCGCCGCGGGTCGGCGACATCGAGTTGCAGCCGGGCGCGCGCCGCGTGTTACAGAACGGCGCGCCGGTCGCCCTGACCAGCACCGAATATAGCGTGCTTGCGGCCCTGCTCGAATCAGCCGGCGAGGTCGTCTCCAAGGAGTTGCTGTCGGAGCGCGCGCTCGGGCGCAAGCTGACCCGCTACGATCGCAGCCTTGATATGCACATCAGCAATCTGCGGCGCAAGCTCGGCGCCCTGCCGGGCGGCGACGAACGCATCCAGACCGTGCGCGGCATTGGTTATCTCTATGTCCGCGAGGAACGCTGACGATGTTCGGCCTGTTCGGCAAGATCTTTCTCGCATTCTGGCTGACGATGATCACGGTCGGTGCGGTCATCGCGCTGACCACCGCCCAGCTTGGCGGCGAGAAGATACCGCCGCTGATCGAGCGTGCCCAGAACCAGTTCACCGAAGACGCCTCCCGCGCGGAACAGGTGTTGCGCACGCGCGGCCTCACCGGTCTGCGCAACTGGCTGGAACACCGCGAAAACACCCGCGCGATGCGTGTGTTCGTGTTCGATGCCTCGGGACAGGAGGCGCTCGGCCAGACGCCGCCGGGATTTCTCCAGCGATTCGCGCGGATGCCGCCCGATGATGCCCCCCGCACTGAAGGGTCGCGCGAACGCCGCGGGCTGATCGTGCATTCGCTGGCGGTGCCGGGCGAGGGCTTCTACCGGCTGGTGCTGGTGTTCAGGCCGCCGCATCCTGTCTGGCACCTGTTCACGTTCCAGGGGCTGCTGGCTGCGCTGACGCTGAGCGCGCTGGTCTGTCTCGCGCTCGCCCGCACGATGACCGCGCCGGTGCGCCGCCTGCGCGCCGCGACCCAGGGACTGGCCGGCGGCAATCTCGATATCCGCCTCGGCGAGAACTTCGCCGGCCGGCGTGATGAGCTCGGCGGCCTCGGCCGCGATTTCGACCGCATGGCAGACCGCCTGCAGGGACTGATCGAGGATCAGCAACGCCTGCTGCGCGATGTCTCTCATGAGCTGCGCTCGCCGCTGGCGCGTCTGCAGGCGGCGCTCGGACTCGCGCGCCAGCGCAGCGGTGGCAGTGTCGATCCCGAGCTCGACCGCATCGAGCGCGAGGCTGAGCGGCTCAATGATCTGATCGGCCAGGTGCTGTCGTTGACCCGGCTCGAGGGTGAGAGCAACGGGCAGACGCGGGAGCCGGTTGATCTCGCCGCGCTGGTCGCCGACGTCGCCGCGGACGCCGGCTTCGAGGCCGGCCCGGACAAGCGCGTCGACGTCTTGCGCAGCGAGCCGGCGGCCGTTCATGGCGATCCCGAACTGTTGCACAGCGCCGTCGAGAATGTCGTTCGCAATGCCCTGCGTCATACCGCCGAGGGTTCGGAGGTCGGGATCTCGCTGATCGTCGACAGCGCTGCCGGCGAAGCCGTCATTACGGTACAGGACCACGGGCCCGGCGTGAACGAGGCCCTGCTCGATAAGATCTTCGAGCCGTTCTTCCGCGCCAGCGAGGCGCGCGAGCGCGCCAGTGGAGGACATGGCCTCGGCCTCGCGATCGCCCGCCGCGCGATCGAGCGACACCGGGGGCGTATCGCCGCCGGTAATATGGTGGGTGGCGGACTCGAGGTCACGATCCGCCTGCCTATCGGACCCGGCTGACGCGCATGGATACCCTGATGAATCTGCTGATGGCCGTCTTTTTCCTCTGGGTCGGCGTGGCCTGCCTGCACCGGTCTCGCGATGTCGTTCGTTTCCTGGCCGCGTTCTTCGCGCGGGCCAGCGGCAACCCCGAGTTGCTCGATGCCTGGGGCCAGAGCAGCGGGCTGGCCCTGCTGGTGCGCGTATTCGGCGTGTTGTCACTGATTAATTTCATATTGCAACTGTATTTGCTGACTGTGCCGGCGTCCGCCTTATAGCGCGTTCCTGCATGACGTGCCTATAATCCGGTGCGGGCCACCTGCGGTGTGCCGGCGAGGGCTGGATCAACGCATCAGAATGGAGGGGAGCGCAGATGGCGCAGTCGGCAGCGGGTCACGAGTGGAAATTCTTTCGCGCAGGCGACTTCGAGCAGGTGGCGCTGACGACCGGCGCCGACCTGATGGCGCTCGACCAGCTGGACCAGAAGTTGTGGGCTGCGCTCGCATGTCCGGTCAAGGGCCTGCATTTTGACACGAAGACCCTCGAGCTGATCGATACCGACGGTGACGGCCGCATCCGCGCGCCGGAGCTGATCGCGGCGATCCGCTGGGCCGGTGGCCTGCTGCGGGATGCGGAAGACCTGCTCGGACGGCATGAGCGCCTGCCGCTCATCGCGATCGACGACGGTAATGAGGACGGCGCGGCGATGCTTGCCGACGCGCGGCATGTGCTGGAACTGATCGACCGCCCTGATGCCACCGACATCGGCATCGAGGATACCGTCGATGCGGCTGCGCGCTTTGCGCAAATGCGCTTCAACGGTGACGGCATCATCACCGCCGACAGCACTGATGACGAGGTGCTGAAGTCCGTCATCGAAGACATCATCACCTGTCTCGGCGGCGATGCCGATCTCTCCGGCAAGCCCGGCATCTCCCGCGCGAAACTCGACAACTTCCTCGCCGCGGCCGCTGCCCATCCGGAACTGGCGCAGCAGCCCGAAGCCGACGCGACGATCCTGCTGCTCGGCGAGGCGACAGGCGCGGCGGCGGCAGCGATCGACGCGGTGCGTGCCAAGGTCACCGATTATTTCACGCGTTGCCGGCTCGCGGCCTTCGATCCGCGCGCGGCAAACATGCTGAACCGCGACGAAAAGGACTACCAGGCGATGTCGATGACCGAGTTGCTGCCCACGGCGACCGAGATCGCCGCGCTGCCGCTCGCGCATGTCGAGGCGGGCAGACCATTACCGCTCGATGAAGGCATCAATCCGGCCTGGGCCGAGGCGATCGCACGTTTGAACACCGATGCGATCGCACCGTTGCTCGGCGCGCGCAAGGAACTGACCCTCGATGACTGGCTGTCGTTGCAGGCGAAGGTCGCGCCGTTCGAGGCCTGGAGTCGCGCGATGTCGGCTTCACCGGTCAATGTGCTCGAATCCGGGCGGATAGACCGGATCCTCGCCGCTGATGTCGGCGATCGTCTCGTTGCGCTGATCGACAAGGATCTTGCTGAGGCAGGCACGGCGGCTTCCATCCAGGACGTCGACCGCTTCGTGCGCTATTGCCGGCACCTGCAATCTCTGTGCGAGAACTTCGTCAATTTCCGGCCGTTCTACAGCCGGGAGACACCGGCGATCTTCCAGGCCGGCCGGCTCTATATCGATCAACGCAGCTGCGACCTGACGCTGCTGGTCGGTGACGCCGCGAAGCAGGCGGCGATGGCGGCAATGGCCGGCACTTGCCTGGTCTTTTGCGACTGCGTGCGCAAGGGTAGCGGCGAGACGCGGCAGATCGTCGCGGCGGTCACCAACGGTGATTCCGACAACCTGATCGTCGGCAGGAACGGCGTCTATTACGATCGCGACGGCCGCGACTGGGATGCGACGATCACGAAGATCATCGATAACCCGATCAGCCTGCGCCAGGCCTTCTGGGCCCCATACAAGAAGCTGGTGCGTCTGATCGAGGAACAGGTGGCGAAGCGCGCCGCGGCCGCGGATGCGGCCTCCTCGACGAAACTCGAGACCGCCGCGGCCGATGCCGCGAATGTCGATAAGGCGAAACCGCCGGAAGGGAAGAAGATCGATGTCGGCACCGTCGCCGCGATGGGCGTCGCCTTCGGCGCGCTGGCCACCGCGATCGCGGCGATCGCCGGTTATCTGAGCGGACTCGTCAAGCTGCCGTTCTGGCAGCTGTGCATCGCGCTCGGCGTACTGATGCTGATCATCTCCGGGCCGTCGCTGGTGATTGCCTGGCTCAAGCTGCGCAAGCGCAACCTTGGTCCACTGCTCGACGCCAACGGCTGGGCGATCAATGCCCGCGCCCGCATCAATGTCCCGTTCGGCGCCAGCCTGACCGGCCTCGCCCACCTGCCGCCCGGCGCGCGCGTCTCCGCGGGCGACCGCTTCGGCCAGCGGCCTTCCGCGTGGCCAAAGCTCGTGATGCTGATCGTGATCGTCGGCTTTATCTACAGCCTGCTGAACTCGTTCGGGGTCATCGAGATGCTCAGCGGCGGCTTGCTCGGCGACCCGGCTGGCAGCCAGCCGGGTTTCGAGAGCCTGATGCCGCCGGACGATCCGCCGGCCTGAGCGGGCGTCAGCCGCCCTCGACGAACTTGCGCGCGTAGCTCTCCCGGCTCGGCAGGTCGATGCGCCGGCCCTTCAGCATGATCTGCCAGTACAGGAACGGGAAGCCCGTGGTCTTGCCGATCCACCAGAGGTAGCGGGGCTTGCGCGGATCGAGCAGCGGAAATGACGGCATCACCTTGCCGCCGTAACCGAACTCGGCAAGCATCACCGCATCCAGCGAGGTCGTCAGCGGGCAGGAGCCGTAACCGTCATAGCGCGGTTCTACCGGCCTGCCGGCCATCTGGTTCAGCAGGTTGTCGACCACGACCGGCACCTGCTTGCGCACCGCAGCGGCGGTCTTCGCGTTCGGTGTCGTCGTCGCATCGCCGAGCCCGAAGACGTTCGGATACTTCCGGTGCTGCAGCGTGTTTTCATGGACATCGACCCAGCCCGATGCGGCGGCCAGCGGGCTCTTCTTGATGAAGTCCGGCGCGCTCTGCGGCGGCGTCACATGGATCATGTCGAACTTCTTTTCGACGCGGGTCTTGTTGCCGTCGGCATCGCTGACCTCGAAGGTTGCGGTCTTGCCGGGGCCGTCGATCGCAACGAGGTTGTGATTGAAGCTGGTCTTGATCCCGTAACCGGCCGCGATCTGCGACAGCGGCTTTGCAAAGAACGGCACGCCGAACATGACCGGGCCGGCATTGCAGAACTCGATGTTGTACATCTTGAGGTTGCCGTGCTTGCGGAAGCGGTCGGCAGCGAGATACATGATCTTCTGCGGCGCGCCGGCGCACTTGATCGGCATCGGCGGCTGCGTGAACAGCGCGGTGCCGGAACGCATCCCCTTGATGCACTCCCAGGTATATTCGACGGTGTCCGGTGAGTAGTTGCTGCAGACGCCGTGATTGTTCAGCGCCGACTTCAGGCCGTCGACCTTGTCCCAGTCGAGTTGCAGACCGGGGCAGACGACGAGGAAGTCGTAGCTGATGACCGTGCCCGAGCGCAGTGTGACCTTGTAGTTTTCGGGATCGAAGGTCTCGGCCCAGTCGCGTATCCATTCTATGCCCGGGCCGATCAGCTCGGCCTCGTTACGGGTGGCCTGCGCCAGCGTGTACGCGCCGCCGCCGATGATCGTGAAGCCGGGCTGGTAATAGTGCCTTTCCGAGGGTTCGATGATCGCGATGTCGAGGTCCGGCTTGCGGCGACGCATGTCGTTTGCAACCGAGACGCCGGCGGCGCCGCCGCCGATGATCAGGACTGTCACGTGTTTCTCAGTCATGCAATTCCTCCTGGATCCGTCAAGAATAATCGGGCGTTATTCCGGCATTCCGTGCCCTGCCAGTTTAACAGATGCGGAGTGTGGCAGACGGGTCCGCGTAAATGCGTGCCTGGTTCTCAAACCGTGCGGCGATGGCCGTGGGGTTTCCACGCCGGGGCGATGACGTCGGGCATCGTCGAGCGCCCGAGCAGCCGACCCGGCGCCAGCGTGAAATCACCATAACGGCCATTGATGCGGTCCATGACCCGATGCACCGCGTCACGGCGTGTTTCGTCATCGATGAACAGCTCGCGCTGGTTCCGGAACGGCTGTGGCGCCAGCGCTGTCACCTGGACCTGGAAGATCCCCTCGCCGCGCCAGTCGTCACGCATGACCTGGCGGCACAGTGACAGGATGATGCGACCGTCTCGGGTCGGCAGCGCGCAGCGCCGCCGGCCGCCGAGCCAGCCCTCGGCCGTGCGCAGGCCGATGAAGAAGTCCCGCGTCTCGAAGTCATGCCGGCGCAGGCGCGCGGCGACCTTCTCGCTCATGTGCGACAGCCAGGTATGGACCAGCCGCGGATCACGGGTGTTCGGCGGCACCACCTTGCCGTGGCCGATCGACTTCGGCGCCGCGACATTGACCTGCACGCCTTCCGGGTCGCGGCCCTGGCACATGTACCAGAGGCGCCGCCCCGGATTGCCGAAGCGCCGCGCGAGCACGCTGATCGGCAGGCGCGCGACCTCGCCGCAGGTCTGCGCGCCGTGGCGGGCGAGGAACGCGGCGATGCCGGGGCCGATGCCGCACAGTGCGGTGACCGGTTCATCGCGCAGCCTGGCCGCGGCCTCCCATGGCGGGATCAGCGTCAGGCCATTCGGCTTGACGAGCTTCGCCGCGAACTTCGCCGTTGTCTTGTCGCCGCTGACGCCGATCGAGCAGGGCAGGCCGGTGCCGGCCTCGACATTGTCGCGCACCAGACGCGCGATCACTTCCGGCGCTCCCCACAGGCGCTGGCAGTGGGTGACGTCGAGAAAGGCCTCGTCGACCGAGAACACCTCGATGTCCGGCGTGATGTCCTGCAGGCCGGCCATGATCCGGGTCGACACCGAGGCATAGCGGCCCGGGCGCGCCGCTTGCCGGATCAGGTCCGGGCACAGTCGTTGCGCCTCACGCAAGCGCATGCCGGTATGGACGCCGAAGCTCCGCGCCTCGTAGGAGCAGGTGATGATGCAGGTGCCGGCCTCGCCGTTGGTTACCGCGACCGGCCGGCCGCGCAGGTGCGGAAAGTCCTGTTGCTCGATCGCGGCGAAGAACGCGTTCATGTCGATATGTATGATCGCCCGCGGCCAGAGGCCGGGCGGGGGTGGCGGGACGGGGGCAGCGGGCATCGGCAGTCTCCTCAGGATCGGGAGCATAGAGAACATTTGGAGATCATTCAAGTCTGGCAGCGGCGGCAGATGTCCCTTGTTCGCCCGGCGGGAGATCGTTACCCTTGGAATTTTCGGGAGTTTTTCCCGAGGTTTCCGAGCGGGACGAGAACGATGCTGGATTTCTGTCACCGCCTGGCGCGGCGCTTGTACCGCTACCGCCTGGCCTTGTGGATGCTGTCCGTGACCGCAGTCGCACTGTTCGCCGGTGCGCTCCTGCGCCAGGGCGCGGTCGACGGCCAGTGGGCGACGCTCGGGGCGATCGCGGTGCTGCTGTGGGCGATCTGTCTGCTGACGCTGGCCTACAGCTTCCGCGCGCCGTTGCCGGCGGCGGGGCCGGAGACCGGCTGGTTCACACGCCAGACGATCCGGATCCGCCGCGGTTTTCTCTGGCTGATGGCGCTGGCGATGCTGCTGCTGACCGGGCTCGTGATCTTCGCGTCCGTCCGGATCGCCACGGTGCTGGTGCGGGGCGTGTAGGTGGTGGCGATGATCGCCGCACCGCAGCGCAGGGGGTGTGTTGCCCCGCGCACGCATATCGGCTATGCTGCGCGCGCCTTCCGCCAAGGGGGCGCCGACTGACATCAATGACGATGGACGTACCCTGTAGTACCCGCGACATCCTGAAAATCGAGTTGCGATCCGCCCTGGATCGGCAGGCCGCGGAGTCCCCGGCGCTCTTCTGAGTTCCCGGGCTCGCCTCCGCGCTGCCGTGCCAGCGCCGACGCCGGAGGTGGACCATGGAGAACGAAGCCCTCACCACTACCGTTCGCGAGATCCTCGCCAATCGTGACATCACGACGTTGCGTGAGTTGCTCGACGACGCCCATCCGGCCAATATCGCCAATCTCATCTCGGCGCTCGAGGGCGCTGATATCTGGCGCGTGCTGTCGGCGTTGCCGAACGAGCGCCGCACCGAGGTGTTCGGCTACCTGCCGCCCTCCGAGCAGGTCAAACTCGCCAACTCGCTGAATCGCCGCAACCTCGCCGGGATCTTCCTGCACATGTCGGCCGACGAGCGCGCCGACCTGTTCAATCGCCTCGACCCGGAACAGCAGGAGGCGCTGCTGCCCGGGCTCGCGCAGGCCGAGCGCGACGACATTCGCAACCTCGCCAGCCACGAGGAGGGTACCGCTGGCGCGATCATGACCTCGGACTATGCGACGCTGGCGCCGCACCTGACCGCGTTTGACGCGATCCAGCGCCTGCGCCACGAGGCCCCGGACAAGGAGACGATCTACCAGGCCTATGTCATCGACGGCGAGCGCCGTCTGCTCGGCACGGTGTCGCTGCGCGACCTGATCGTCGCGCTGAATCATGCCCGCGTCGCCGACCTGATGGTCGAGGACGTGATCTTCAGTCAGGTCGGCGATCGCCAGGAAGAGGTCGTGCACAAGATCAGCAAGTACGACCTGATTGCGCTGCCGATCGTCGATCATGATCGCCGGCTGGTCGGCATCGTCACCTACGACGACGCAATGGACGTCGCCGAGGAAGAGGCGACCGAGGACTTCCACCGCGTCGGCACCGTCGGCAAGCTCGAGGGCAGCGTGCGCGACGCCGGCATCCCGCTGCTGTATCGCAAGCGTGTGTTCTGGCTGGTGGCGCTGATCTTCGGCAACCTCTTTTCCGCGGCCGGCATCGCCCATTACGAAGAGACGATCTCTTCGTACATCGTGCTGGTGTTTTTCCTGCCGCTGCTGATCGCATCCGCCGGCAACGCCGGCGCCCAGGCCTCGACGCTGATGGTGCGCGCGCTCGCGACCGGCGACGTCGAGATGCGGGACTGGGGCCGGATGCTCGGCAGGGAGTTCGCCGTCGCCGGCCTGCTCGGCCTGACGATGGCGCTGATCATCTCGACGATCGGCGTCGCGCGCGGCGGCGCGGACATTGCCGTGGTCGTCGGCGTGACGATGATCGCGGTCGTCGTCATCGGCAGCGTCATCGGGATGTCGCTGCCGTTCCTGCTGAGCCGCTTCCGCCTCGATCCGGCGACCGCGAGCGCGCCGCTGGTGACCTCGATCGCCGACGTGGCCGGCGTGCTGATCTATCTCACCATCGCGACCTGGGTGCTGACGATGCCCCCGGCCTGACGCCGATGCGGGCATCGGGGCCGGTGACGGGAGGTCAGCCGGGCTTGCGGAAGCGGAAGATGCCCCAGCACAGCCAGCCGCGTTCGCCGCCTTCGATCCAGCGGCGCAGACCCTGCTTCATGCGCTCGAGATAGTCCGCCGAGATCATGCCCGAGAGGTCGGACTCGCGGGTCTCGGTCTCGGCCAGCACGCGGGCGTAGTGGCGCGGCAGTTGCGCGCTGTGGTCGATGAAGCTGATCTCGTCGAGGCCGGATTCGGCGCAGGCCGCGCGGTAGAACGCCGGTGAGCCGAGGCTGTCGAGATGGATGCGGTCGAGGATCGGCCGCAGCACGCCGGACGGGCAGTCGTCGGCCTGCATCGGATCGGTGAAGATGAGGACGCCGCCCGGCTTCAACACCCGGGCGGCCTCGCGGATCACGCGGCGGCGGTTGCCGCTGTGCAGGATCGCATCCTGCGACCACACGACATCGAAGCACCCGTGCTCCGCGGGGATCTCCTCGAAGCTGCCGTCGACGACCTCGATCAGACCGTCGAGCTTGTGCGCGCGGGTGATCTCGCGATTGCGCGCATTCTCGACCTCGCTGAGGTTCAGTGCGGTGACGCGGCAGCCGAAGGACGCCGCGAGATAGCGCGCCGAGCCACCGTAACCGGCGCCGAGATCCAGCACATGTTGCTGCGGTTGCAGTTCTCCCAGCAGATCGGCCATGCAGGCGACCGTGCGCCGGCTGGCGTCGAAGATCGGTTCGTCCTCGGATTCATAGAGCCCGATGTGGATGTCCTCGCCGCCCCAGACGCGGCGATAGAAGGCGTCGGCATCTTCGCTGTTGTAATAGTCGCGCGCGGTTGCGACGGCGTCGCCACCCTGCGTCCGGCTCATCAGCCCTGCTCCCGGTAACGCTTGTCGGCGACATGGATGAAAAAGTCCGGCTCGTTCTCGCGATAGGTCTCCTTGAAATCGCCGTAGGTCTCGATGTCCTGGAAACCGACCTCGCGCATCAGGCGGCGGACATAGGCCTTGCGCAGCGGGAACATGTTCAGGTGATAGTCGGAGCCGTCGGGAAAGCCGTAGCGGAAGCGCGCCAGGCCCTCGTCGACATGCTCCGGATGGACCGCGATGTTGTCGCCGCAGTAGTAATAGGTATGCGTGCTCGAATAGCCGTTGTCGAGGATATCGTCGTAATTGCGCTGGTCCAGAATCAGCACGCCATCGTGGTTCAGCGCCGAATAGAACTCGGCCAGCGCCTTGCGGCGGTCGTTCTCGTTGAACAGGTGGGTGAAGGAATTGCCGAGACAGACCACCGCATCATAGCGGCCGGAAATGTCGCGGTTCAGCCAGCGCCAGTCGGCATGCGAGGTGCGCAGGATATGGCCGCGGCGGCGCGCGTTTTCAAAGGCCTTGGCCAGCATCTCCGGGCTGCCGTCGGCACTGACGACCTGGAAGCCGGCCTCGAGCAACTGCACGGAATGAAATCCGGTGCCGGTGGCGACGTCGAGCACACGTTTCGCGCCGCGCTCCTTCAGTGCGCGGATGAAGAAATCGCCCTCGCTGGCGGCGCGGCTGTCCCAGTCGATCAGTTCATCCCACTTGTCGACGAAGGATTTGACGTATTCGGCACGGTAATGATCGGTCTCGCGCACCTCGACGGGTTCGGGGCCGAAGTGCTGTTCGTTCGCTGTCGCTGTCATGCTGTGTCTCCCTTGATCCTGCGTCTGTTCCTGCGTCGCGGACGGACCGGGCGGCCAATGACGGCATCTGTTCATTAACGCCTTGCGTGCCGGCGGCCATGCCTGCTGATTTGTCCGGCGACGTCCCGGTCGCGCGTTCCGGGCGACCGGTCTGGTCACGGGCCCGGCTGGAATGCGGATGATCCGCTGAATACCGCGTCTGACCCGCCAGGCGCGGAAATGGATGCAGACAGCCAGGCTGAACAGACGGCCGTCCACTGCATTACATCGGGTTGCCCCTACTTTGCGCGATACCACCGACGATTGCAAGCGCAATGCCGGGAACTGCGCGAGAACCCGCGTGCGCAGAGATCAGACGCGCAATCGGGGCTCGCGATCGCGGAAGTGCCCGGGATCGGGCACTTTGGTGGAGAGTTCGATCTCGTGGCGTTCACCCGCATCCTGATAGACGATGCGCGCCTTCTCGCCAGCCGGCGTGCGTCGCACCAGTGTGAGGAAGTCGAGCGGCGATTCCGGTGTTTTGCCATTGACGCTGACGATCAGCGCGCCTGGCGCCAGGCCGGCCTCGGCAGCGGCGCCCGTCGCGCGGCTGACCAGCACACCGGCATGATCACCGAGTTCCATCGCCATGCGCAGTTCTTCCGTCAGCGTGACTACGGTGATGCCGAGCGCGGTCACGATCTCGTGCTCCGGCAGTGCCTCGAATGCGAGCCCGCGCGCTGCCTCGATCACCTCCGGCGCGACGAAGATGGCGGCATCCTCGCGCACCGCAAGCGCGAGACTGTCGCTCGGACGCGTATCGACATAGATCGGCGTGTCACTGTCGTCGGCGCGCAGGTCGAGCACGCCGTGATAGGTGCCGTCGATCAGCGCATCGACCAGCACACGCTCGAGCCGCAACCCGGCCGCCGCGAGGATATTCGAGATCAGGTCATGCGTCATCGGTCGCGGCACCGGCACACCCTGCAAGGCCATCAGGATCGCCCGCGCCTCGACCGGCCCGATCACGATCGGCACGACGTCGCCGGACGCAGGCTCGCGCAGCACGACGACCGGCGAGCCGCTCATCGAGTGGATGCCAACCGTCGCCAGCTCAACCGCGACCAGATCCTCCGGATCGGAAAACAGCGCGCGAGCCTCGACCTGCGTGCCGGCCAGGATCATCGCGAGGAGGGCAAGCGCCGGAAAAGGTCGGAGGCGGGAATTTCGGGGCGTCGACATCAGTATCGCCTCCTTTCCAGACTGCGCCGGCAGGAGAAGGGGATGCCGGGAGAAAACCGCCGGGATTGCGGCAGGGCTGTCAACGCATTGTATAAAACGATGTGCGAAGTGGAAAGCTCGATATAGAATCAAAGCGTACTCCGCCAGCAGTACCACCTTGCAGGGAGGAAGCCATGTCCACCATCGCAAACGACGACTTCATCAGCTGCTGGAACGAGATCCTGGTGCCGAAGTGGCATAGATTTCGACACCTGCTGTCCGGCAACGGCGGCATCCACAGCGCGATCGCCGCACCGTGGTTCGACTTTCGTCCCGGCGAGCGCGTCCTCGACATCGGCTGTGGTTACGGTGAGACCTGTCTCGATATCGGTCGCGCAGTCGGCGAGCGCGGCGAGGTCGTCGGCCTCGACTGCACCGAGGCCTTTCTCGACATCGCCCGCCGCGAATGCGCCGCGGCCGGCGTCGGCAACGTCCGTTACCTGCTCGGCGACGCCCAGAGCGCCGAACTCGAGGCCGAATATTTCGACGCCGTGTATTCACGTTTCGGTGTCATGTTCTTCCAGAGCGTCGTCATGGCGCTGCGCAATGCGAACCGATCGTTGCGTCCCGGCGGCCGCGTCTGCCTGATCGTATGGCGGCGGCTCACCGACAATCCCTGCTGGGGGCTGGCAAAGGAAGTTGTGCTGAAATACCTGCCGCCGCCCGGCGAACAGGCAAAGACCTGCGGCCCGGGCCCGTTTTCGATGGCCGATGAAGAGACCGATCGCGCGATCCTCAAGGCCGCCGGTTTTCCCGTTGTCGAGCTGTTCCGCCGCGTCGATGCCGAGATCTGCGTCGGCACCAGTATCGATGAGGCGATCGACTACCAGATCCTTGTCGGGCCGTCCGGGGAGATCGTGCGCGAGGCCGGCGACGAGGGGCAGCGCAGGCTGCCGGAGATTCGCGCCGAATTGCGCACGCTGATGGAGGGCTATCGCCGCGAAGACGGTAGCATCTGGATGCCGTCGAGCACCTGGGCGATCGTCGCGCGCAAGGGCTGAGTGCGTGGTTTGCTCTGACAGACGGTTGAAAAGGCCCGGTGGGTTTTCTCCGCGAATGGCTCGCCTCGCTGCCGCTACGCGGCACCCTTCGGGCTCCGGCGA
>CAYLKC010000003.1:0-53379 GCA_964384095.1 uncultured Chromatiales bacterium | reverse complement strand
TCATGATCGCCTCCGGAATCGTGTCAGGCCTGACATTACCTGATCAGACACAGAATGCAAGACGGGTTCAGCGCGCCAGCGGCGCCGTCAGATGCGGCGTGATCCCGTGCAGGATCGCGGTCAGGATCTTTGCGTTGCCGGCGACGATATTGCCGGTGTCGAGGAAGTCGTCGCCGCCGCCGAAGTCGCAGACCATGCCGCCGGCCTCGCGCACCAGCAGCACGCCGGCCGCCATGTCCCAGCGGCTGAGCCCGATCTCCCAGAAGCCGTCGAGCCGGCCCGCTGCGACATACGCGAGGTCGAGCGCGGCGGAACCGGCGCGGCGGATGCCGGCGGTGCCGTTGTGCAGCGCCTTGAACATTTCGACATAGGCGGGCAGGTGTTCCTGGCGGCGAAACGGGAATCCGGTGCCGAGCAGCGCGCCTTCGAGGCCCTTGATCCGGGTCACGCGGATGCGGCGGTCGTTCAGCATTGCGCCGGCGCCACGCGACGCGGTAAACAGTTCTTCGCGCAGCGGGTCGTAGACGACGGCCTCCTCGAGACGGCCGCGGTGTGCGAGTGCGATCGATACCGCGAACTGCGGAAAGCCGTGCAGGTAGTTGGTCGTCCCGTCGAGCGGGTCGATGATCCACTGAAAATCGTCGCCGGCCTGCTCGCCGCCTTCCTCGGCGAGGATCGCATGGCTCGGGTAGGCCTTGCGCAGCACTGCGATGATCTCGCGCTCGGCCTGGCGATCGACGTCGCTGACGTAGTCGTTCTTGCCCTTGAGCGAGACGTTCTGGGTGTCGATGCGGTCCATGCCGCGCAGGATCACATTGCCGGCCTTGCGGGCGGCCTTGATCGCGATATTGAGAGCCGGATTCATTGCGTTACCAACAGGGTGTTGACAGGATCGCCGTGGCGAAGGGGTCGCACAGGCTGCACATCATAGCAGATACCGCAGCGCCAAATCCTGTATCATTCGTGACCTTGTTCCCGCGATCACCGGAGGCGGCGCGTGCCGGCTATGACGGCTCTGACAAGAATCGTGCTGGTCGGCACGACGCATCCCGGCAACATCGGCGCGGTCGCGCGGGCGATGAAGAACATGGCGCTCGACTGCCTGTGTCTGGTCGCGCCGCGCCATTTTCCGCATGCCGAGGCGACGGCGCGCGCGTCCGGCGCCGACGACCTGCTGGCGAACGCGCGGGTCTGTGCCACGCTCGACGAGGCCGTCGCTGACTGCGCGCTGGTCATCGGCGCGAGCGCGCGTCCGCGGGCGATCGCCTGCCCGCGGCTGACGCCGCGCGAGTGCGCGGAACGGATCGCCGCAGCACCACCAGGGGTGCAGGCCGCGGTGGTGTTCGGGCGCGAGCACTCCGGACTGACCAACGAAGAGCTCGATCGCTGCCAGTACCAGCTCCATATCCCGTCGAATCCGGCCTTCCCGTCGCTGAATCTCGCCGCGGCGGCGCAGATCGTCGCGTACGAGCTGTATGCCTTGCGCGCGGACCCGGCGGCGCCCGTGGAGGCTGCCGGCGATCAACCGGTCAGCCTCGAGGAGCTGGAGCGCTTCTATGCCCACCTCGAGGCAGTGCTGGTCGAACTCGACTTCCTCGACCCGGCAAATCCGCGCCACCTGATGCGACGCCTGCGCCGGCTCTATAACCGCCTGCATCCGGATCGCAACGAAATCAATATACTGAGAGGCATGCTCAAGGCGATCGAGGACTATCCTGCGACCCTGCGCCGGCGCGAGTCGGCGCGGCGCGAGAGTTGATATGTGGTGATTTATCCCACAGGATGAGATCAGGCGCCCGCGCGGGCGCCGTCGCCAACCAGCCTGGAATCTGGACCATGTTCGAAAGAATTCGTGAGGATGTGCGCTGCGTCTTCGAGCGCGACCCGGCCGCGCGCCACACCCTCGAGGTGCTGACGACCTATCCCGGCGTCCACGCACTGCTGCTGCATCGCCTGAGCCATGCGCTGTGGGGCGCGGGTCTCAAATGGCTTGCGCGCCTGCTGTCCTCGATCGCGCGCTGGCTGACCGGTATCGAGATCCACCCGGCGGCGCGCATCGGCCGGCGCTTTTTCATCGATCACGGTATGGGCATCGTCATCGGCGAGACCGCCGAGATCGGCGACGACTGCACGCTGTACCACGGTGTCACCCTGGGTGGCACGGCCTGGGAGAAGGGCAAGCGCCATCCGACGCTCGGTAATGACGTCATCATCGGCGCCGGCGCGAAGGTGCTCGGGCCGATCCGCGTCGGCGATGGCGGCCGCATCGGTTCGAATGCCGTGGTCATGAAGGACGTACCGGATGGCGCGACCGTCGTCGGCGTGCCCGGGCATATCGCGCGCCGACGCAAGACGCCGGATGAGCAGAAACGGCGCGAGTTCGCCGAAAAGATCGGCTTCGATGCCTATGCCACCGCCGGGGACCTGCCCGACCCGGTCGTGCAATCGATCAATGCGCTGCTCGACCATATCCATGTCCTCGACGCGAGAATGGAGCGCATGACCGCCGAGCTGCGCCGCCTGGGGGCCGATGTCGACGTCAGCCCGCTCCCGGAGATCGGCGGGTATGAGATTGATTCTATTGCAGATATGTCGGGTGACCCGGCGCCGGCCGGAGACGGGGCGGCCGTCCCGGGGGAGCGGGATAAAGTTGATTAAAGCGGTCAAGTATGTACAATATACCCATCCATTTCATATGGGAAGACCCCGATCATGAAACTGACGACCAAAGGACGCTACGCCGTGACGGCGATGCTCGATCTCGCGCTGCATGCGAAGGAGAGTCCGGTGCCGCTTGCCGACATCTCGCAGCGTCAGGGCATCTCGCTGTCCTATCTCGAACAACTGTTCTCGAAGCTGCGCAAGAAGGGCCTCGTCGACAGTGCGCGCGGACCGGGCGGCGGTTATCGTCTCAGCCGCGACGCCGGCAACATTCCGGTCGCCGAGGTCATCACCGCGATCAATGAGCATGTCGATGCACGCCGCTGCGGCGGACTCGCGAACTGCCAGAACGAACAGACCTGCCTGACTCACGAGCTGTGGGAAGATCTCAGCAACCAGATCTTCGACTTCCTGAACGGCATCAGCCTCGGCGATCTCGTGCATCGCCGCGGTGTCCAGGAAGTCAGCGCGCGCCAGGACAGCATCCAGAAGGGCAAGCCCTACGTCACCGTTGTCGCCGCCGACCGCCTGTCTACCTGACGGCGTCGCCCCGATGCCGTGAGGGTCTACCTCGACCATAACGCGACGACGCCGCTCGCGCCCGAGGTTCTCGAGGCGATGCTCCCGTACCTGCGTGAGCACCATGGCAATCCGTCGAGCCTGCATCTCTCCGGGCGCCTGGCGCGTGATGCGATCGAGCAGGCCCGCGCGCAGGTCGCGGCGCTGGTCCGTGCCCGTCCCGACGAGGTCGTGTTCACCAGCGGCGGCACCGAGGCCAACAATCTCGCGCTGAAGGGCATCGAGGCGACCCTCGCGCCGGGCGCGATCGCGGTCAGCGCGGTCGAGCACGCATCGGTCCGCGAGCCGGCGCGGGCACTCGCGCAAGGCGGGCGCGAGCTCGTCGAGATCGCCGTCGATCGCGACGGGCGGATCGACCCGGAGGCCTTCGATGCGGCGCTGACGCCACGGATGCGGCTGGTGTCGGTGATCCATGCGAATAACGAGACCGGCGTGGTGCAGGACATCGCCGCACTGGCGCAACGCGCGCGGGCGCGCGGCCTCATTGCCCACAGCGACGCGGTCCAGGCTGCGGGTCGCATCGAGCTCGATTTCGCCGCCAGCGGCCTGCACCTGATGACGCTGTCGGCGCACAAGCTCAACGGTCCGAAGGGCGTCGGCGCGCTGGTCGTCGATCGTCGCGTCGATCTGGAGCCCCAGCTGCATGGCGGCGGACATGAGGGCGGCCGTCGCTCCGGGACGCACAATGTCGCCGGCATCGTCGGCTTCGGCGCCGCCGCGGCGCGCGCGGCGGCCGGCCTCACGGCGCGGGCGCTGCGTCTTGTGGCGCTGCGCGAGCGGCTGGAGGCGCGGCTCGGGGCGGTGCCCGGCATTGAAATTCATGGCGCGGGCGCCCATCGTATCCCGAATACGACGGCCTTTTCGGTCGAAGGGATCGATGGCGCGACGCTGCTGATGTTGCTCGACGAGGATGGCTTCGCGCTGTCGAGCGGGGCCGCCTGCGGCAGCGCTGACCCCGAGCCGAGCCCCGTGCTGCTGGCGATGGGGGTCGCGCGCGAGCGGGCCCGGGGTGCGCTGCGTGTCAGTCTCGGCGACGGCAACAGCGCAGAAGAAATCGACGTCTTCGTCGATACCCTGTCATACCGGATCGAAGGCTTGCGGCGACTCGTTCGTCGCGATGCCGTCTGAGCCGGATCGGAACTTGCGAGGAGGTTGAACACATGGCGATCAGTCTGACCAGCGCGGCCGCGAACCACATTCGCCAGTATCTCGCCGCGAACGGCGCCAGCGAGGCGATGCGGCTCGGGGTCAAGACCACCGGCTGTTCGGGCCTGTCCTATGTGGTCGAGCCGGCCGCCGCGATCGGCGCGGACGACCTCGTATTCGAACAGGACGGGGTCAAGGTCGTCGTCGAACGCCGCAACCTGATCTATCTCGACGGCACCGAGATCGATTTCCGTCGCGAGGGCCTCAACGCCGGCCTGCGCTTCACCAACCCGAATACCAAGGCCACCTGCGGCTGCGGGGAGAGCTTTACCGTCTGAGTCGATTTTCCCCTTTCGTATTCGCCCGTAAGGCGTTAGAATGCCTGCAATTTCATCATGATCGGCCCGCTGAAGCGGGCCTTTTGCCGCTGCAGAACCGCAAATCACGGAGACCCCGAATGGCCATTGAAAAAACCCTGTCGATCATCAAGCCCGATGCCGTCGCCAAGAACCTGATCGGCAAGATCTGCGCGCGCTTCGAGGAGCAGGGTCTGCGCATCGTCGCCGCGAGGATGCTGCACCTGACCGAACAGCAGGCGCGCGACTTCTACGCGGTACACCGCGAGCGTCCGTTTTACAACGACCTCGTCCGCTTCATGACCTCGGGGCCGGTGCTGGTCCAGGTGCTGGAGGGCGAGAATGCGGTGATGCGCAATCGCGAGATCATGGGGGCGACCAATCCGCAGAACGCCGCGCCCGGCACGATTCGCGCCGACTTTGCCGGCAACATGGAAGAAAATGCCGTCCATGGCTCCGATGCCCCGGAAACCGCGAAGGCGGAAATCGCATTCTTCTTCAGCGCCGATGAGATCTGCCCACGCACACGCTGAAAGCGCCGGCCCGCCGCCGGCCGCCCGGCTGAACCTGCTCGGTCTGGACAGGGGCGGCCTGGAGTCGTTTTTTGTCTCCATCGGGGAGAAACCGTTTCGCGCCTCGCAGCTGATGCAGTGGGTGTACCAGCGCGGCGTCAGTGATTTCGCCGCGATGAGCGACATCAGCAAGGGGCTGCGCACGCGTCTCGAGGAGACCGCCGAGCTGCGCCTGCCGGAGATCATCCGCGAGCAGGCCTCGCGCGACGGCACCGTCAAATGGCTGTTGCGCGTCGACGGCGGCAACGCGGTCGAGACCGTATTCATCCCCGAGACCGACCGCGGCACGCTGTGCATCTCGTCGCAGGTCGGCTGCACGCTGAATTGCAGCTTCTGCTCGACCGCACGCCAGGGCTACAACCGCGACCTGTCGACCGCCGAGATCATCGCCCAGGTGCTGATCGCGCAGCGGACGCTGATCCGGCGCGGCCTCGGCGAACGTCCGGTCACCAACGTCGTGCTGATGGGGATGGGCGAGCCGCTGCTCAATTTCGACAATGTCGTTCCCGCGATCCGGCTGATGCTCGACGACCACGCCTTCGGCCTGTCGAAGCGCCGGGTGACGCTCAGTACTGCCGGCGTCGTGCCGATGCTCGACCGCCTGCGCGAGACCTGTCCGGTCAGCCTCGCGGTGTCGCTGCACGCGACCCGCGACGCGCTGCGCGACGAGCTGGTGCCGCTGAACCGCAAGTATCCGCTGCGCGAACTGCTCGATGCCTGCCGCCGCTATGTCGACCGCCAGCCGCGCCGCCGCGTCACCTTCGAATACGTGATGCTGAAGGGCGTCAACGACAGCGTCGCTGATGCGCGCGCGCTGGTGAAGCTGCTCCATGACGTGCCGTCGAAGGTCAATCTGATCCCGTTCAATCCGTTTCCGGGCACAAGCTACGAGACCTCGGAGCCGGACGTGATCGACCGCTTCCGCGATGTATTGATGAAGGCGGGCATTACCACCGTGACGCGGAGGACGCGCGGCGACGACATCGATGCCGCCTGTGGCCAGCTCGCCGGCAAGGTCATGGACCGCACCCGGCGCAGCGAGCGCCTGAAGATGACGACGGGGAATGAGGCATGAAACGGATTTCGCGGCTGTGGATGGTCGTCCTGCTGGCCCTGCTGCTCGTCGCCTGTGCGTCGCAGCCGCGACAGAGCGGTGAGTCGCCGGCCGAGATCAATGCGCGTCTCGGTCTGAGCTATCTGCAACAGGGCAACTACGACGTCGCCCTGGAGAAGCTCCAGCGCGCGATCGAGCAGGATCCCAACCTGCCGGCGGGACATCACTACATCGCTGCGCTGTACAACGCCACGCGCAGCTTCGATCTCGCCGACCGTCATTATCTCCGTGCGATCCGCCTGAGTCCGAACGACCCGGCATTGCTGAACAACTACGGCGTGTTCCTCTGTGAGCAGACCCGCTACCGCGAGGCCGAGGACCGTTTCGTGCGCGCCGCCGGGATCTCCGGCAACCGCCAGCCCGAGGAGGCGTGGCAGAACGCGGCCTTCTGCATGCTGCGTATCCCCGACAGTGACAAGGCCGAACAGTATTTCCGTCGCGCGATCGACATCGATCCGATGAATCCGCCCGTGCTCTATCAGCTCAGCCTGCTGAACCATGAGACCGGCGAACAGATGCAGGCGCGCGCATTCCTGCAGCGTTACGAGGCAATCGCGCCGCACAGCGCGCAGACGCTGTGGCTCGGGGTCCGTATCGAGCGGGCGCTCAGCAACCTGCCTGCCGCCGACGACTACGCGAGGCAACTGCGCGAGGAGTTTCCGCGCGCGGATGAGACCGCGCGCCTGCGCGAACTCGACTGAACGATGGACACGCGGTCCGCCAGGGAGGAGGCGGCGGCCGGCGCGGATCCGGCGACGGAGCCCGCCGCGGTCCCCGGCCCGGGCGAGCACCTGCGCGCGGCGCGCGAGGCCGCGGGTGAATCGATCGAGGCCATCGCCGGCGCCCTGCACATCACGCCCGCACAGATCGAGGCCCTTGAGTCAGACGACTACGCGAAGTTTCCCGCGCCGATCTTCGTCAGCGGTTACGTACGCAAATACGCGGCCCACCTCGGCCTCGATCCGGAACCGTTGTTGACGGCGCTCGGCGATGCGGGTCTGAAGACGCCGCCGATCCGTTCCGAGCTGACCGCCCGTTTTCCGGCGCCGCCCCGCCGCGGTCTGTCGCGCGGCGCGCGTCACGCGCTCGCCGCCATTGCCGGCGTCGCGGCGCTGGCGCTGGTCTGGGTGCTGGTGCAGCCGCCGCTGCCGCCGGAGCCGCCCGCGCCGCAGAAGGACGACGGGCCGGCCGAATTCGTCCCCGCGCCCGTGCTCGGTGAACGGGCGCCTGCGCCGCTTGCGACCCCGGAGGCGACGTCGGGGCCGGCGTCGCGCGCGATCAGCGAGAGTCCGCCCGCGCCGGCGGGTCCGATGGACGAGCTGGTGCTGCGCTTCAGCGGCAGTTCCTGGGTCGAGATCGTCGATGTCACCGGGCGCAGGCTCGCGTACCGGATGGGGGAGGACGGCGACGTGCTGCATCTGCGCGGGCTGGCGCCGTTTGATATCCTGCTCGGTAACGCGCCGAATGTCGCGATCGATTACAATGGGGCCCCTTACCTGGACTTCCCGGTCAGCCGGCAGAACGTCGCGAGTTTCAAGCTCGGGCAGCCCGGCGCGGAGTCCGGCGATGAACAGTGAAGGTCTGAAGACATGAAAGCCACGCATCGGATCGAGCGGCGCAAGTCGCGCCGCATCATGGTCGGCAAGGTGCCGGTCGGCGGCGATGCGCCGATCTCGGTGCAGAGCATGACCAACACCGAGACCTGCGACGTCGCGGCGACGGTCGCCCAGATCAGGGCGATCGAGAATGCCGGCGCCGACATCGTCCGCGTCTCGGTGCCGACGATGGAGGCCGCCGAGGCCTTCGGCGCGATCCGCAAACAGGTCAGTGCGCCGCTGATCGCCGATATCCATTTCGACTACAAGATCGCGCTGCGCGTCGCCGAACTCGGCGTCGATTGCCTGCGCATCAATCCCGGCAACATCGGCCGCGAGGAGCGGGTGCGCGCAGTGGTCGAGAGCGCGCGCGATCGCGGCATCCCGATCCGTATCGGCGTCAACGCCGGTTCGCTCGAAAAGGACCTGCAGGCCAAATACGGAGAGCCCAATGCGCAGGCGCTGGTCGAGTCCGCGCTGCGTCATATCGATATCCTCGACCGTCTCGATTTCCAGGACTTCAAGGTCAGTCTCAAGGCCTCCGAGGTGTTCATGGCGGTCGAGGCCTACCGCCTGATTGCGACGCAGATCGAGCAGCCGTTGCACCTCGGTATCACCGAGGCCGGCGCGCTGCGCTCGGGCACGGTGAAGTCGGCGATCGGCCTCGGCATGCTGCTGGCCGAGGGCATCGGCGACACGATCCGGATCTCGCTCGCCGCCGATCCGGTCGAGGAGGTCAAGGTCGGCTGGGACATCCTCAAGAGCCTGCACCTGCGCAGCCGCGGCATCAACCTGGTCGCCTGTCCGTCGTGCTCGCGGCAGGAGTTCGATGTCATCGCGACCGTCAATGCGCTGGAGGCGCGACTCGAGGACATCCGCGAGGATATCGATGTTGCGGTCATCGGCTGCGTCGTCAACGGTCCCGGCGAGGCGCGCGAGGCGCACATCGGCCTGACCGGCGGTTCGCCGAACAACCTCGTGTTCGTCGACGGCAAGCCGCATCACAAGGTCAGCCGCGAGGCCTTGCTCGACGATCTCGAGCGCACGATACGCGCGCAGGTCGAACAGCGCCGCGCCTCCGGTGAGAGCGGCGGCACCGTACGCGTCGGCGTGCCGGCGACGACAGGACACTGAAACACGCCGCGCCGGCCGGCGCGGCAGCGATCACGGGAAGACCCTTGAGCAGGAACATCCAGGCAATCCGCGGCATGCACGATGTGCTTCCGGCCGACAGCGCCGCATGGCGCCGGCTAGAGGGCGTGCTGCGCCGACTGGCCGCCGCCTATGGCTACGAGGAGATTCGCGCGCCGCTGGTCGAGAAGACCGAGCTGTTCGAGCGCACGATCGGCGAGGTCACCGACATCGTCGAGAAGGAGATGTACACCTTCGAGGATCTCGGTGGCGACCGCCTGAGCCTGCGCCCGGAAGGGACCGCCGGCATCGTCCGCGCCTGCATCGAGCATGGCCTGCTCTACAACCAGACCCGCCGGTTGTGGTATCTCGGCCCGATGTTCCGTCACGAGCGCCCGCAAAAGGGCCGCTACCGGCAGTTCCACCAATGGGGCGTCGAGGCCTTCGGGTTCGACGGGCCGGATATCGACGTCGAACTGATCCTGATGAGCGCGCGCCTTTGGCGCATGCTCGGGATCGAGGGCCTGCGCCTCGAGCTCAACACGCTCGGCTCCGCGGAATCGCGCGCGCTGTATCGCGAGACCCTGGTCGAGTATCTGTCGGCGCACCGCGAAGCGCTCGATGCCGACAGTCTGCGGCGCCTCGAACGCAACCCGCTGCGCATTCTCGACAGCAAGAATCCCGCACTGCGCGGGCTGCTCGGTGCCGCGCCGACACTCGCTGACTGTCTCGACGAGGAATCCGCCGCACACTTCGCCGGCCTGCGGGCGCTGCTCGATGACGCCGGCATCGAATATACGGTCAACCCGCGCCTCGTGCGCGGCCTGGATTACTACGGCCGCACCGTGTTCGAATGGACGACCGATCGCCTCGGCGCCCAGGCCGCGGTATGCGCCGGCGGTCGCTATGATCGCCTCGTCGAGCAGCTCGGCGGCCAGCCGACGCCGGCGATCGGCTTCGCGCTCGGCATCGAACGCGTGCTGGCGCTGCTCGAGGACGACGCCGTATTCACCCGTGCCGAGCCGCCGCATGCGTGGATGATCCTGGTCGGCGACGTCGCCGAACGCAACGGTCGAACGCTCGCCGAGTCGCTGCGCGATGCCTTGCCGGGGCTGCGCCTGTGCGTGAACTGCGGCGGCGGCAGCTTCAAGAGCCAGTTCAAGCGGGCGGACCGGAGCGGGGCACGGCTTGCGCTGATCCTCGGCGACGACGAGGCGGCCCGGGGACAGATCGGGGTCAAGTTCCTGCGCGAGGAACGGGCCCAGGAGACGCTGGAGCAGGCGGCCCTTGCCGGCTTTCTGTCCGCGTCGCTACCCATATCAGGACAGGGAGAAGGTGGTTCATGAAAACCGATGACGAACAAATCGAAGATATCAAGCAGTGGTGGAAGAAGTACCGCGCCCCGATCATCAGCGGCATCGTCATCGGCGCGCTCGCGCTCGGCGGCAGCCGGGCGTGGATGAGCCACCAGGAGAACCAGGCGC
The DNA here is from genome assembly GCA_964384095.1 of uncultured Chromatiales bacterium. Classification (GTDB taxonomy): domain Bacteria; phylum Pseudomonadota; class Gammaproteobacteria; order SZUA-140; family SZUA-140; genus JAITWN01. The sequence continues at coordinate 42,741 of CAYLKC010000003.1, read as the reverse complement.
AATCGGCCTCTGCCGAGTACGCCCAGCTCCGGATGGAGCTGGCGTCCGGCAACACCGAGGCAGTGACCCGCCGCGGCGGACACCTGATCGATCATTACGCGCGCTCGCCCTACGCGGTGCTCGCGGCCTTCGCCCTCGCGAAGATGCATGTCGAGCAGGATGACCTCACCACCGCGGCAAACCGGCTCCAGTGGGCGGTCGACCATGCACGAACGCCGGAGCTGGTCCATGTCGCGCGCCTCCGTCTCGCCCGCGTGATTGCCGCGGATGGCCGCGCGCAGCAGGCACTGGCCTTGCTCGAAGGCATCGGCACAGGGGCCTTCACAGCCGCTTACGAGGAACTGAAGGGCGATCTCTATGCCGAGAACGGCCAGCCCGATCGCGCCCGCACGGCCTATCGCAATGCGATGTCCGCGCTCGAGTTCGGCGCCGGCGCCGAGATCGTGCAGATGAAGCTCGACGGACTCGGGACGGAGGGTTGATGATCCGGCGCAGCGGCCCGATCCGGCTGGCGGGACTCGCCGCCCTGGTGCTGACGCTCACCGCGTGCAGCACCCCGCCGGTGGCCCCGGAGCGGCCGGCGTCGCCGCGCATTGCGCCGGATTTTGCGGTCGACGCGCTGTGGTATCGCCAGCCGCAACAGACCATGACGTCGGCACATGACATCCTTGCACCGCTCGCGCTCGACGGGCGGGTCTATCATGCCGACCATCCGCACCGTCTGGCCGCGCTCGATGCGCACAGCGGACGCGTGTTGTGGCGGCGTGACCTCGGTCCGCCGGCGGACAGTCTCGAAAAGACCGTTCATCTGAGCGGCGGCATCGGCCATGGCGCCGGCCTGTTGCTGGTCGGCACCCGTGAGGGCGGGCTGATCGCGCTCGACCCGGCAGACGGCGCGACGCGTTGGGAGACCCGGCTCAGCAGCGAGATCTCGGCCGCGCCCGGCGCGAGCGGGCGCATCGTCGTCGCGCGCACGAATGATGGCCGCGTCTATGGCCTCGATGCGGCGAACGGCAACCGCCTGTGGGTCTACAGCAGCATGACGCCGCCGCTCAGTCTGCGCGGCACCGGCCGGCCGCTGATCGACGAGGATCGCGTCTATGCCGGGTTCTCGAGCGGCAAGCTGTCCGCGCTCGCACTCGATGACGGTGAGGTATTGTGGGAGGTCGCGGTCGGCGTGCCTGAGGGACGTTCGGAGTTCGAGCGCCTGGTCGACATCGACGCCGATCCCGCGCTCGCCGCCAGCACCGTGTTTGCGGCGTCCTACCAGAACCGTCTGGTCGCGATCTCGACGATCTCCGGCCGTATCGTATGGTCGCGTGACATGTCGGTGTTCCGCAATCTGCTGCTGGCGGAGAGGGCATTGTTCGCGGTGACGGCGGATGACGGGATACTCGCGCTCGAGCGCGCCAATGGCAATGTCCTGTGGCGGCAGGATGCGCTCGCGGATCGCGGCCTCTCCTCGCCGCAGCTGCTGCACGGCCGTATCGTCGTCGCCGACCGCTTCGGCTATCTCTACTGGCTCGATCCGGAGGATGGCGAGGTGATCGGCCGTTACCGGATCAGTAACGCCCCGGTGAGCGCCCCGCCCGTCAGCGCCGATGGCATGCTCTACGTCATCGACGATCACAACGGTCTGCAGGCGCTGCGCACCCGCGCCCACTGATGAAGCCCGTCCTCGCACTCGTCGGCCGTCCCAATGTGGGGAAGTCGACGCTGTTCAATTGCCTGACCGGCAGCCGCGCGGCGCTGGTCTCCGATTTTCCGGGCCTGACCCGGGACCGTCATTACGGCAGCGGGCGGCTCGGTGGGCGGCCGTATATCGTCATCGATACCGGTGGACTCAGCGGCGAGCGCGAAGGCATCGACGAAAAGATGGCGAAACAGGTGTCGCAGGCGATCGCGGATGCCGACCGGGTGCTGTTCCTCGTCGATGCCCGCGCTGGTCTGACCGGCGCCGACGAGACCATCGCGCAGCAGTTACGCGCGACCGGAAAGCCGCTGTCACTGGTCGTCAACAAGAGCGAGCGGCTGAATCCGGCGCTCGCGGCAGGTGAGTTTGCCGCCCTCGGCATCGGCGACGTGCACTGCATTGCATCCGCGCACGGCGAGGGCGTCGCCGCAATGATGCGCGCACTCCTCGGCGAAGCGCCGCAGGACGAAAGCGAAGGCGACGATGAGGATGAAGGTATCCGCATCGCGTTGATCGGCCGGCCCAATGTCGGCAAATCGACGCTGGCCAACCGCATACTCGGCGAGGAGCGCATGCTGACTTTCGATGCGCCGGGGACCACGCGCGACAGTATCTTTGTGCCGTTCGAGCGCAACGGCAACCGCTATACGCTGATCGACACCGCCGGCGTCCGGCGCCGCAGCCGGGTCCACGAGACCATCGAGAAATTCAGCATCATCAAGACGCTGCAGGCAATCGACGCGGCCCATGTCGTCCTGCTCGTGCTCGACGCCCGCCAGGGCATCGGCGAGCAGGACGCACGCCTGCTCGGGCATGCGGTCGAGAGCGGGCGCGCGCTGGTCGTCGCAGTCAACAAGTGGGACGGCCTCGACCACGACGAGCGCGAGGAGATTCGCTCGACGCTGGAGCGCAAGCTGTCATTCATCGATTACGCGACCGTTCATTTCATCTCCGCGCTGCACGGCAGCGGCGTCGGTCATTTGTTCGAGTCGATCGACCGCGCCCATGAGGCGGCCGGCAAGTCGCTATCGACGCCGCAACTGACACGGTTGCTGCACGCCGCTGTCGAGCGCCACGCGCCACCACTGGTGCACGGGCGGCGCATCAAGCTGCGTTATGCGCACCAGGGCGGGCATCACCCGCCGGTCATCGTGATTCACGGCAACCAGACCGAGGCGACGCCGGACAGCTACCGGCGTTACCTCGAGGGCTGGTTCCGCGACGCCCTCGATCTCTCCGGGACGCCGGTCCGCATAGAGCTCAGGACCGCCGCGAATCCCTACAAGGGCCGCAAGCAGCCGCCACCACACAGGTCACGGCGGGCGCCCGTACGGAACAGGCGACGCGCCGGGGTGTCGAAAAAGACATGAGGCGCGCGCAATGAGCGAACGGCATGATCCCTTCACGATGGCGATCTCGCGCCATATCTGGGACAGCAAGTATCGCCATCGCGACGGAGACACGGTCCATGACCGTGACATCGCCGGAACCTGGCAGCGTATCGCCGCCGCGCTCGCCGCCGCCGAGACCCGCGACCGCGACGGCTGGGCGCGGCGCTTCCAAGCAAACCTCGAAGGTTTCCGCTTCCTGCCCGGCGGCCGCATCCAGGCCGGCGCCGGCACCGCGCACCGGGTCACGCTGTTCAACTGCTTCGTCATGGGCGTCATCGAGGACTCGATGGACGGCATATTCAATGCCCTGAAGGAAAGCGCGATGACGCTGCAGCAGGGCGGCGGCGTCGGTGTTGACTTTTCCACGCTGCGACCGGCCGGCAGCCAGGCCCGCAGTTCCGGGACGATTGCATCGGGACCGGTGTCGTTCATGCAGATCTGGGACAGCATGTGCGCGACGCTGTTGTCGACCGGCGCCCGCCGCGGCGCGATGATGGCGACGCTGCGCTGTGACCATCCCGATATCGAACGCTTCATCAACGCGAAGCAGGATGCGCGCATCCTGCGTCATTTCAACCTGTCGGTGCTGATCAGCGACGACTTCATGGCCGCGGTGCGCGACGACACCGACTGGGCACTGGTCTTTCCCGAGTCCGGCGCAGGCGGCGCGACGATCATGCGTGCCTGGACCGGCAGCGAAGAGCCGGTGCCGTGCCGGGTCATCCGCACCGTGCGCGCCCGCGCGCTGTGGGATGCGATCATGAGAGCCACCTATGATCATGCGGAGCCGGGTGTGCTGTTCATCGATCGCATCAACGAGATGAACAACCTGCATTATCGCGAGCGCATCAGCGCGACCAATCCCTGTGGCGAGATTCCGTTGCCGCCGTACGGCGCCTGCGACCTCGGTTCGCTGAACCTCGTCACATTCGTCCGTAATCCGTTCAGCGAGCAGGCCGGCTTTGATTTCGACGCGCTGACCGCGGCCGCGGGCACGGCTACGCGGATGCTCGACAATGTCATCGATGTCTCGCGCTTCCCGCTCGATCACCAGGCGGACATGGCCCGCGGCACGCGCCGCATCGGGCTCGGTCTGACCGGTCTCGCCGATGCCCTGATCATGCTCGGGTTGACATACGGAGAGACGCCCTCATACGATTTTGCAGCGCGTGCGATGCGGACGATCTGCCATGCCGCGTACAGGACATCGATTGAGCTCGCCCGGGAGAAAGGTGCATTCCCGTTTTTCGAACGGGATGCCTGGCTGGCCTCGCGCTTCGCGGAGTCTCTGCCGGATGATATTCGCGAAGGCATCGCCCGCTACGGCTTACGTAACAGCCATCTGACCGCGATCGCGCCGACCGGCACGATCAGCCTGCTTGCGAACAACGTATCGAGCGGGATCGAGCCGGTATTCGACTTTTCGTACCGCCGCCGCGTCCTCGAACTTGACGGCAGTTACACCGAGTACCCGTTGCTCGATCATGCCGAGGCCCTGTGGCGCGCTGCTCACCCGGGGGAGACGGAACGCCCGGACTGTTTCATCGACGCCCGCCGACTGCCACCCCGCGTCCATCTCGACATGCAGGCCGCGGTGCAACCGTTCGTCGACAGCGCGGTGTCGAAGACCGTCAACATCCCGGCTGATCTTGATTTCGCGGCCTTTCGCGAGGTCTACCGCTATGCCTGGGAGCGGGGTCTGAAGGGCTGTACGACCTTCCGCCCGAACTCCGTGACCGGGGCGGTGCTCAGCAGTGACGGGGAGGGGTTCGAACAGGGCCGCCACTGCTGTGACCTCGAACGCGAGGCCGACTAGGGCCGTCGCGTACCGTGACGGCGGGCCGGAAACTCAATACAATCGTCAACAGGCCGTAACAGCCCATACCAACCTGCCGGGAATGCCATGATGATCGCTGCCAGCCACCCACGTCTTCTCTCGTCCCTGAGACCCGCTGCCTGCGTGCTGCTGTCGGCAGGCCTGCTGGCCTGCGCATCGACCGGCCCCGCGCCGACGCCGGTAGTCGACTACTCGACCCTGCACCCGATGGCGCGCGTCGTCGCCCAGGCCGGCGCGCCGCAGTGCGCGATGAAGGTCCACGAGGCCGCGATCTACCTGATCATCGATACCGATAGCGGGGCGATCTTTCATGGCGGCAGCGACGATCTCTACAGCTTTTCACTCGAGGTCATCGATCCGGACGGCAGGACGTCCTATGTCTCGCTGAATGTCGCGCCCGGTGGCGATGCGAATTGCGCGATCGGCTATGAGATCGTGACACCAGTCGGCGAGCCTTGTTCGTCGCTGGCCGAACGGGTCTGGCCCGAGGCGATCACCGGCAAGCCGCTGCGCAAGCAGATGATGCCGCTCGGACTCCCCGATGGCCAGACCGTCCTGCTGCACCCGGTCGGCGAGGCCTGCCTGGTCGTCAGAAAGGAGATCATCCCCTGATCCCCCCATCCGCCCGACCTTTCCCACCCTGAATCGAGAAACCTGTCACAGAAATTCAAGTTTCCTGGACAGGCGCCGAAACAATCCCAGACAGAATAAAAAAATACACCGCACCCGGAACCCCGGGTGTCTGCAGAATGCCGCCGGGTCCGCTCGGACAAAAATAGCCTGATCGAGATTGTGCTGATTGACGGAGAACGCCATTCAGGGCGTTCGCTCGCGGGTATTCATGGGAGAAGTACAGCATGCGTAGCTACAATTCCGGTCTTCTTCGATTCGGCGGACTGCTGATCCTGTCGTTCGCAATCTCCGCACCGGCAGCCGCGGCGCCCGCCGGCGAGCACCTGGTCGCCGGCATGGCCGAATTCTCGCGCCAGGGCGGCAATCTCACGATCAACCAGCTCAGCGAACGCGCGATCATCAACTGGCAGGACTTCTCGATCTCCCACGGGAATGTGACCCGCTTCGTGCAGCCGGGTGCGTCGAGCGCGGTGCTGAATCGCGTGATCTCGGGCAATGCGTCACACCTCTTCGGCGACCTCAAGGCCAATGGCCAGGTCTTCCTGATCAACCCGAACGGCGTGCTGGTCGGATCGACCGGCGTCATCGATACCCGCAGCTTCGTCGCCAGTACCCTCGATCTCTCGAACCAGGACTTCTTGGACGGTGGAGACCTGTCGTTCTCCGGCCAGGGTGCCGGGATCGTGAACCTCGGCAGGATCCGCGGTCTCGGTGGCGACGTCTTCCTGATCGCGCCGCAGATCGACAACCAGGGCGTCATCGAGACCGACGGTGTCGCCGGTCTCGGCGCCGGCGCGCAGGTATTGCTGCGCGACAGCGGCAGCGAGCGCCTGTGGGTCGGCGCGGCGCCTGTCGCTGCTGACGGCAATGCGATCGACAACAGCGGCCTGATCGAGGCCGCGCAGGCCGAATTGCAGTCGGCCGGCGGCAACGTCTATGCGCTGTCGATCAACAACAGCGGCGCCGTGCGCGCGACAACCGTTGCCAATGAAGGCGGCCGCATCCTGCTGAAGGCCGGCAGCGGAGGCACCGTGATCAGCAGCGGCACGCTCGATGCCTCGTCGGCGACCGGGCAGGGCGGGCATATCGAGGTGACCGGTACCCGGGTCGGCCTCATCGGCGATGCGCTCGTCGATGCCAGCGGCCGCCACGGCGGCGGCGAGGTGTTGATCGGTGGCGATTTCCAGGGCAATAACGCGGCGGTCATGAACGCCGAACAGACCCATGTCGGCGCCGGCGCGACCATCCGCGCCGACGGCGGCGTCGACGGTAATGGCGGCAAGGTCATCGTCTGGGCCGACGGCATCACGCGCTATTACGGCGACATCAGCGCCCGCGGCGGCAGCGCCGGCGGCGACGGCGGCCTCGTCGAGGTCTCGGGCAAGGAATGGCTGAGCTTCGCCGGCCATGTCGATGCCGGCGCCAGCCATGGCAAGGCCGGTTCGCTGCTGCTCGACCCGAAGAACATCGTGATCTCGAATGCTGGCGTTGACGTCTTCGCCGACAACGACGGCTTCGGCGACAACCCGGGCGATGATGCCACGATTGCGCCGTCCTCGATCACCGCGCTGACCGATGCCGGCACCAATGTGATTTTGCAGGCAAACAACGACATCTCGATCCTCAGCAATATCATCAGCAACAACCCGGGCGGCAACGGCGGTCATATGACCTTCCAGGCCGGCCGCAGCATCAGCATCAACGCCAACATTACCTCGGACAACAGTAATATCACCTTCGTCGCGAACGATCCGGGAGCGACCGAGGAGCATCGTGATGCGGGCGCCGCAATCTTCCACAACGACGGCCAGATCCATGCTGGTACCGGCACGGTCAGCATCAAGATCGGCGCAGGAATCGCCGACGCGGATCCGGACAAGCGTGAAACCGGTGATCTGATGACCGGTAACGTCAATGCCGCCAACATGGTCGTCACGCATGAGGGCTACTCGCCAGACGGAGTCGTCGACATCGGCGCTACGACATTGACGAACAGTCTCACAGTGCTGAGCAACGACCGTGACCTCGTCAACAACTCCGGCGCGATCACCGTCCTCGGGGTCTCCAGTTTCGATCTGGGCAGCGGTGACTTCACGGTCACGGGGCTGAATACCGATTTCGATCAGGTGCGCTTCTCCAGCGCCGGGAATGTCACGCTGAACGACGTCAATGCGGTCAGGATCGGGCAGGGCGCGGCGTCGAACATCGCCGGCGATCTCGTCGTCAGCTCGCGTGGACCGATCGGGACCTCAGGCGCGGTAATCGTCGGGGGCGAGACCCATCTGACGGCCGTTTCGGGTGGTTTCGGCGTGTCGCCTTCCGAGATTGTTCTGAACAATGCAGGCAACGACTTCCAGGGCCTGGTCACTGTCAACGGGGCTTCCAGCGTCAACCTGCGCGACAGCAATGACCTCGCGCTCGCGACGCTGGATGCAAACGCATCTGTCACGCTGACCGCCGACGGTGATATTACCTCGACCGGCCGGCTGTTCATGCCGACCGGGTCGGTGCTGACGCTGAGCTCCGGCGTCAACGGCGACATCACGCTGATCGATGCCGATAACCAGTTTCAGCAACTCCAGATCGTCTCCGGTCGTGATGTCGATCTGTTCACGACGACCGGCGTCACTTTCAATCAAGTCTCCAGCGTTTCCGGAAATTTAGATCTGAACGCGAACGGCACGATCCAGCACCGATTTACGACGAGCGGATCGCTGTCCGTAACCGGAGACACCAACTTCACCGTCAGGGCCCAGAAAAGCGACCTGCTGATCGGCGGGTCCAGCAACCCCAACGATTTTGTCGGTACTGTCAGCATGCTCACCGCCGGAGACGGCAGCTATCGCAACGTATCATTCCGTAATGTCAATGCAGGCGCATCGATTATCAGCGGATTCCCGGATACCCTCGAAAACGCTGCATTCATCTTCGATAATGCGGCCTCGGTCACGCTGCCGGGGATGACCCTGACCGGCACCAATGGTATCAATACGACCGGTTTCCTCAGTAATACGCTGCTGGTACATGCGCCGAACGGCGACCTGACCCAGTCGGGACCGATCGTCCTGACCAGCAACAACGATTTTGCCCGCACACGGTTACAGGTCGGGAATGGCAATGATATTACCCTCGACGATGAGGGGAACGACTTCCGTTCGATATATATCGACGGCGCCAATGACATCGTATTGCGTGACAGCAATGGTCTGCAAATCGAGCGCATAGAGAATCTGAGTGCCACCGGTAACGGCGACCTGACGATCGTGGCGGACGGCAATGTCCAGTCCCAGAACGGGGTCAGAATCAAGGGCATGGCCAGTTTCGACGTCGGCGGCACGAACAATGTCACGCTGAATCAGGTCACTCTCAACCAGGTCGGAGGACTGCGCTTCCCGTCGGCCAACAATGTCAGCTACGAAGGAATCAACGGATTCACGCTCGGTGAGACCGACATCAACGGCACTCTCCACCTGCGGGCTTTAAACAGCAACAGCGTCCTGAATCAGACAGGATCGGTCAAGACCGGTGGCCTGACCACATTCCAGAGTTTCGGCGGTGGCATCACGCTGGATCACGCCGAAAACGTCTTCGGCGATGTGGCAATCACCAGTATCTTGGGGAATCCGACCATCACTCTCCGAGAGAACGACGCGATCACCCAGAGCGGGGTCTGGAACCTGAACAACGGCACGCTGAACGTTGCGACCTCGAACAACCAGGCGATTACGCTGAACAACGCCAATCAATTCCAGTTCGTCAATGTGACCCAGCATGATGACGGCGGCGAGCCGGGCGCGGTCAGCATCCGCAATGCCCATGTCGCGCACGGCATACGTCAGACCACGCCGTGGACCACGGCCGGCACCACCACGCTGAATGCTGGCGGCAACGTGATTCAGCTGAACAACAACGACAACACGCTCGGCGATCTCGCGATCTCGAACGCCAGCGCGGTGACCATCGTCGAGGATGATGACATCACCCAGGCCTCGGCCTGGAACCTCCCCGAGATCAATGTCACCCTGGCGGCGCGCAACGACCACGACATCGTGCTCGACCTGGCAGGTAATGTCTTCGGCCACCTGATCCTCAGTGGTCACGACCTGACCGTGGTCGAGAACGACGATATCACCCAGATCGGCGGCGCGTGGACGTCGACCGGCAAGGCGACGCTGACCGCGGGCAGTCATTCGATTGAGCTCGACAACAATGCGAATGCCTTCGGCATCGTCGAGGTCGTCTCCGCGGGCGATGCGGAGATCTATGACGAGGATGCCCTGGTCATCGACGGCGCCAGTGCCGAGGGGCGCCTGACGGTCAGCGTCGGCGGTCATCTGACCCAGACCGGCGCGATCGTCGCCGAAGAACTGCGCATCATCGGCACCGGTCACGCGACGCTCGAGGATGAGAATAATAATGTTGCCGCGCTGGCGGCCGCGTTTACCGGTGGCGCGCTGTCCTATGCCGATGCCGACGATTTCTCGATCGAGATCCTCGGCGAGTCGCCCGGAATCCTGGTGGGATCGAATGCCGTGACCCTGGTCGCGCATGATGGCACCATCGATGGCCTGGCCCTGATCAACCAGTCGACCACGGCCCTCGACGTCACCGCGAATACCCTGGAGATCCCGGCGATGAACATCGCCGGCTCCCAGAGCTATACCGCGGAGGGCGGTATCACACTGAACAACAATATCGTCAGCAGCGCCGCGGGCGCGGTCAGCTTCAACGGCCCGGTGACGCTGGCGGGCAATATCTCGATCAATACGGTCGATTCGGCGGTCAATTTCAACGATACCCTCGACGGCAATGATCAGACCCTGACGCTCACCGCCGGCACGGGCAGCCGCAGCTTCGTCGGCGCGGTCAGCAATCTCGGCACCCCGGTCGGCGGCGTCGCGCTGTTGCTGAACGGCGCGGGCACGGCCGACTTCCACAGTACGCTGTCCGCCAATAACGGCATCATCTCCGGCGGTCCGGTGATCTTCCGCGATGACGTCACCCTGGCCGACGGCAACATCGGCAGCAATTTCAGCGGCCTGGTCACGCTCGGCAAGATCGGCGGCATGGACTTCAGCGGCTATGACACGCTGACGTTCGACGGCGGCCTGCTGCTGGAGAACGGTCCGGCTTCGATCGTTTCCAACAACAGTCAGCTGACGCTCGGTGACGAGGTCAGCGGGGCGAATGACCTGACGCTGGATGCCGGCACCTCGAATATCGTCGGCCTGTCCAACCTGCAGGACGATCTGACGTCCTTGTCGGTCACGGCCTTCTCCCTGATCCTGCCGAACGGCCTCAGCATTGCCGGCCCGCAGTCATTCACGCTGACCAATGACAACGGCGCGATCGAACTCGGCGGCTCCCTGACGAGTACTGCGGCGGGAGAGATCACCTTCCACAGCCCGGTGCTGCTGACCGCCAACAGCGCGGTTTCCACCACGGATTCGGCGATCACCTTCGAAGGCGCCGTCAACGGCGCACGCAACCTGACCCTGTCGTCAGGCGTGGGCGAGAAACATTTCCTCGACCAGGTCGGCAACCAGACCGCGATCGGCATCGGCACCGGCGCCGCGATCGTACTCCAGGGCAACGGCGAGACCTTCTTCGAGGACACGCTGCGCACCGCATCGGGCATTACCAGCGAGGGCCCGGTGACCTTCAAGACCGATGCGACCCTGGGCAACGGCGACACCGGTTCGACCTTCAATGGCGTCGTCACCGCCGGCGACTTGTCGATCGACGGCTATGACGGCATCGCCTTCAATGGCGGCCTGAACCTGGTCGACGGCATCCTGTCGGTGACCTCGCATGGCAGCACGATCAGCTTCGGCGACACCGTGCAGGGCGCGCAGGGCCTGACCCTGAACTCGCTCGAGGGTGGCGCCGGCACGGTGACCGGTCTCGAACATGTCGCGACCGACCTGGCCGCGCTGACGATCAGCGCGCAGACCCTGGCGATCCCGCAGGAGGGCATCGCGATCGCCGGTCCGATGCATTTTACCGCCTCGGGCGGCATCACCATCAACGGTGACGTCGGCAACGGCAACAGCGGGACCATCGACCTGGTCGGTCCGGTCACGCTCGCGACCCAGGACATCACGGTCACGACCGGCGACGCGAATGTTACCTTTGCCGGCACCCTCGACGGGGCGCGTAACCTGACCGTGAACTCAGGGGGCGGTCTGAAGACCTTCGGGGGCACGATGTCGATCGGCACCGGCAGCGGGCATGCCCTGACGCTGCAGGGGACCGGCGCCAATGACTTCCAGCATGGCGTTACGCTGGCCTCCGGCATCCTGATCGAGGACGGCAGCGACACGTTCTTCCCTCATGGTCTGAGCATGAACAATGGCGATACCGGCTCGCATTTCGGTAGCGGCACGCTGACGATCGGCCGTAACGGCGCGGTGACCGGCCTCTACGGCCATGACGGTATGACCTTCGCCGGAGACCTGGTCCTGATTGGCGATGCGGTCATGTTCGACTCGAACGGCGCCGACATCACCTTCAGCGACGATGTCCTCATCGATGCGGCGGCAGACGCCGTCTTCGACGGCAATATCGTCATGGAAGGCGCCCTCACGATCGAGACTGGCGCCGGTTCATTCGATATCAACGGCAGCATCGATGGCAACCATGCCTTCGTCGTCGATGGCAATGCCCAGGTCGCGGTGAATGGCGATATCGGCCTGAACCAGAACGTCGCGTCCGTATCGATCTCGGCGGGCAGTCTCGCGCTGGGCGGAGAAGTGAGCACGCATGGCGCCCAGGCCTATAACGCGTCGGGTGGAATCACGCTGTCTCACGACATCCATACCGCCAGCGCGGACATCAACTTCACCGGTCCGATCACGCTGACCGACGACGTCGAGATCTCGACCAATGCCGACGGCGGAAACGTCCATTTCATCGGATCGACCTCGACGATCGACGGCAATTACGAACTTCAGGTCCACACCGACACCGGCAACATCATTCTCGATGGTGCAGTCGGCGATACGACTCCGCTGAACAGGATCCTGCTGAGTGGCCATGACATCGCCGCCGGCAGGATTACGGTGGACGGCGATGACTCGCTGATGGCGGATAACAACCTGACCATCACCGCGTCCCGGAATTACACCGAAGCCACTTATCTGTTCGCAGACAATGACGGCGACGGGGCCGGCTCGCTGATCCTGCTGGACGACGTCTCGCTGACGCCGACCGCCGGCACTGAATATCTGCTGATCTCCGCGGCGGATCTCGACATGCAGGGCAACAGCTCGATCAATGCCGGTCACAGCGTCATCCTGATCGATGCGAGCGCCATCAACGGCATCACCCTCGGCGCGGATCGCGTCGGCGCGATGAATATCAGCGCCGACGAGCTCTCCCGGATGAGCACCGACACCGGCTTCGGGCTGCGCGCACTGAACGGATCGTCCCATGTCATCAGCGATATCCATATCGATACCGCGTTCGGCGGCGTCGACCTCCTGATCAGTCTGTATGCCGAGTACATCGTACAGACCCAGCCGATCGAGGCGGGACAGCTCTTCCTGGAGGCGGTGGGGGGTGTCATCGATCTCGGTCATGCCGACAACCTGTTCTCGGAAGTCTATGTAGAAACCGGCGCCACCTCCGTGAATCTGCGTAACAGCGCGGATATCCTTCAGTTCGAAGGCATGGCCTGGGATCTGACCGGTATCGATGTAACACTGCGCGCGGACGGCCACGATATCCTGCTGACCGCTGACGAGAACCGCTTCGGCACCCTGAGCCTGACCGGCCGCGATGCGACGGTCGTCACCGACATCGCGCTGAACCTCGGCGCCGGTGCACTGAGCGGCTCGCTGGATGTGACCGCCAATGGCGTTATCAGCCAGTCGGCGCCGCTGACGGTCGGCGGCGACGTGACCCTGGTCACGACCCATGAGGCCGGCGACGTCAGTATCGTCAACGACGGCAATACCGTGCTCGGTGACAGCCTGATTGGCGGGGACTTCGATCTCGACAGCGGTGGCGGCGACGTTTCCCAGGCGGCTGATTCGGCCCTGAAGGTTGCCGGGACGTTCGATCCGACCGGCAGCGGCAACGTCACCCTGAACGGCCTCGGCAATATCGTCTCAGGCTTCGTGCCGGTCGACGGAGACAATATCATCCGCCAGGTCGGCGTCATCGAACTCGGCGACGAGAACATCGACGGCAATCTCACGGTGATCAGCGAGGCCAGTGATCTCTCCTTCGACGGCGAGGTAACCGCCGGCGAGGCGATCACGCTCACCGATGCCGGCAACAACTTTGGCGGCAGGCTCAGCATCACCACGGTCGCGCCCGAGATCGTCGAAGGCGCCGATCAGCAGACCGGCATCCACCAGCAGGACGGCACGACCCTGACCGTCACCGGCCAGGCCAGCTTCACGGCCGAGGCCAGCACGGTCCCGGGCAGCGGTTTCATTGATCTGACCAACGAAGGTAACAGCTTCGGCAGCCTGGTGCTGAACGGCACGGAGGTGCAAGTGCGCCAGGAGACCGGAAACATGGTCATCGACGCCGCAAATGCCGGCACTCTTGACCTGCACGCGGTTGCCGGCGGCATCAGCCAGACCGACGCGATCGTGGTCGAAGAGCTCGGCATCACGGCCGCCGGTCAGGTCCTGCTCGACCATGCCGGCAACGACATCGGCCGGGTGGACGGCGTGATCTCCGGCAACCTGGTCCTGCACACGCTCTCGGCCCTGATCAGCGGTGACATCGCCACCGGCGGCGGCAACCTGACCCTGGTCTCCGGCGGGTCGATCACCCAGAACAGCAGCCTCGTCGATATCGGCGTGCTGACCCTGAGTGCCGACGGCGACATCGTCATGATGAGCAATGACAACACCATCGATACGCTCGGCGATATCACGGCCAATGGCGGGATTGCGATCAACGACACTGCCGGCGGTCTGACGATCGAAGGCGCGATCTCGGCGACGGACGGTGATGTCACGATCCTGACGGTCGGCGACATGACGATCGCGGAGACCGGCACGGTCACCGTCAACGGCAGCGGCGACGTCGCGCTGTCTGCGACCGGCCACTTCATCAACGAGAATGATGGCCAGACCATCAGCCTCGACGACGGCCGTTTCCTGATCTATACGACCGATGTCGAGGGTGTCACCAAGGGCGGTCTCACCGGCGGGGCGCTGTTCAGCCGCAACCATGCGGACAACGCGCCGGGCATGATCAGCCACGAGGGCAATCTGTTCATCTACAGCTTCACGCCGACCCTGACCCTGCGGCCGGAAGATGTCCTGGCTGTCTACGGCGAGATGCCGGTATTCACCTACACGGTCGACGGTCTGCTTGAAGACCACACGGCCGGCCAGGCATTCACCGGCAATCCGGCGCTGACCAGCGACGCAACGGCAGGTTCGAACGTCGGCTTCTACGGCATCGAGATTGCCCTGGGCGGCATCGCCCTGACGGATCTCGGCTACGACCTGGCCTTCGACAATGACGATGCACAGGTGGAAGTCACGCCGCGCGTCATCGATCTGAGCGGCTCGCGCATCTTCAACGGGTCTCTGGTCGTGGATGCCGATAGCTTCACGCTCGGTAATCTCTATGACAATCAGACCCTGGGCCTGTCGGGCTTCGGCACGATGATCGATCGCCATGTCGGCAATGGCAAGGCGGTGACCCTCGTTACGCTGGCGCTTGGCGACGGCGACAACGGCGGCCTGGCGAGCAACTATACGCTGGCGGGCGGCACGCACACCGCCGACATCACGCCGGCCGCGCTGACGGTCAGCACCAGCGATGTCGTCAAGGTCTATGACGGCACGACCTCTGCGAACGGCGCCGCGATCCTGATCGATGGCAACCTCTTCAATGACGACACCATCAGCGGCGGCAGCTTCGCGTTCACGAACCCGAACGCCGGCAACGGCAACAAGGTCGTGATCGTCTCCGGGGTTACCGTCAACGACAGTAACGGCGGCAATAACTACGACGTGACCTATACCGATAACACGACCAGCACGATCAGCCCGTATATCGTCGATCTGAACGGCAGCCGCGTGTATGACGGCACGGTCGAGCTTGGCGCCGGCATCTTCACGCCGGGCGCGCTGGTCGGCGACGAGACCCTGACCCTGAGCGGCAGCGGCACGATGGCGAACCGCCATGTCGGCAACGGCAAGGCAGTAACACCGGGCACGCTGGCGCTGGGTGACGGTACCAACGGCGGCCTGGCGGGTAACTACACGCTGGTCGGCGGCACGCACACCGTCGACATCACCCGGGCCGCGGTCACGCTCAGCACCGGCGACGTGAGCAAGGTCTACGACGGCACGACCACGGCAAATGGCACGGCGATTGTGACCGCCGGCCAGCTGTTCGGCAGCGATGCAATCAGCGGCGGCAGCTTCGCGTTCACGGACCCGAACGCCGGTAACGGCAACAAGGTCGTGACGGTTGCGGATGTGACGGTCAATGACGGCAACAATGGCGGCAACTATATCGTGAGCTATGCCGGCAACACGACCAGCACGATCACGCCGGCGTCGCTGACGATCTCGGTGAATGACCAGGCACGTCTGTACGGACGTGTGAATCCGGCGCTGGGCTACCAGGCCAGCGGCTTCGTCACCGGCGAGGGCGTGGCTGATCTGACCGGGTTCTCGGTCACGACCGATGCCATCCAGTCTTCGGATGTGGGCGTCTATGCGATCACTGCGGCGGGGAGTTCATCGAACTATGCGATCACTTTCGACCACGGTGAGCTGACGATCAATCCGGCGCCGCTGGTGATCACGATCCACGACCTGCAGCGGACCTATGGCGCGGAGAATCCGACGCTGACCTTCAGCGCCGACGGATTCGTGCTCGGTCATGATGCCGGTATCCTGAGCGGTTTCAGCATCGGCACTGCGGCCACCACGGCCTCGCCGGTCGGTGAGTATGCGATCACCGGCACCGGTGCAGTCACCAATGCCAACTACGCGCTGACCATGGTTGACGGCATTCTGACTATCGATCCGGCGACACTGACGGTAAACGTCTCCAACGCGAGCCGGTCGTTCGCCACCCGCGACGCCAGCTATCTGGTGACGGTCAGCGGCTTCGTCAATGGCGAGGATGTGTCGATCGTCACCGGCCAGATCCGGGTCGAGGACCTGACCGCGCTGTTTGCGCCGGCGGGTGACTATGCGGATGTGCTGATTCCCTCCGGCGTCAGTGCAGACAACTACGTCATCGATTTCCTGCCGGGAATGCTGACAATCAACGCGACAAGCACCAATGGCGAGGACGCCGATCTGGATGGTGCAGCCTCACGGGAACTGATCCGGTATAACGAACGCGACCAGGGCGTGACGCCGCTGTACGTCTACAACAGCATCGTACCGGTGACGCAGATCGGCGGCGTGTATATGCTGATGCCCCGTACTGGCGGGTTCGGTACGGCCGCCAATGACGATGAGCCGCTGAAGCTGCTGGCCTGGGCTTCCAGCTTCGGTCGCTGATCATGAGTGATGTAGACATGGGGAAGGACATGACAAACAAGAACAGGGATCATGCACGCTGCCGGCTCGCGCGGGCAGTCAGACAGGTGACGAGGACGTGCGTCATAACGGCGCTGGCCGGTCTCGTGATGACGACGGGTTCGGCGGTAATGGCCGCTGAGCCGATGCTGCTGGCGCAGGCCCAGACCGAGGCCGGCGAGACCCGCTCCGAGGCGGAGGTCGTGGTGCTGGAGACATTGCAGGGGCTGCGTTTCGTGCCGGCGCTCGACGAGGTCGATACCGCCGGGGTCAAGGCGTCGGGGCTCGATGTCTCGCGCGTGCCTTTGCTCGACACGGACGGCTTTCGCGCGATCGCGAACCGCTACCTCGGCGAGACCCTGACGCTCGGAGACCTCCAGCGTCTGATCGATGAGGTCGTGGTCTACAGCCGTTCGAATGACCGTCCGGTCGTCGATGTGCTGGTGCCGGAACAGGATGTCACCGGAGGCACGGTGCAGGTGGTCGTCCTGGAGGGACGGCTGGGCACGGTCAGTACCGTCAACAATCGCTGGTTCCGGTCGAGCTATCTGGCCGACAATATCCGCCTGCGCGGTGGCGAGCCGGTCAGCGCGCGGAGCCTGCAGGAAGACCTCGCCTGGCTCAATCGCAATCCGTTCCGCCAGGTCGACGCAGTGTTCATCCCCGGCGCGGAACCCGGCACGACCGATATCCGCCTGCAGGTCCAGGAGCGTTTCCCGATGCGGGTCTATGCCTCCTACGAGAACAGCGGTAATGAATTCATCGGCCGCGACCTGTGGAGTGCCGGCCTCAACTGGGGCAATGTCTTCGATACCGATCACCAGTTCGGTTACCAGTACGACCGCAACAGCGGCAGCGAGGGCGACCTCGAGGGGCATCACCTCAGCTACGTCGCACCGCTGCCGTTCCGTCATATTCTGACCCTGACCGCCAGCCATGTCGAGACCGACAGCAGCCTGGCCACCGACATACTGAATGTCGGCGGACGCAGCACGCGCGTCGGCGCGCGCTGGTGGATGCCGCTGAAACGGGGTTCCTTCGAGACCCTCGAGCACGGGCTCCAGGGCGGCGTCGATTTCAAGCGCACCAACAACAATCTCGACTTCTTCGGCAGCAGGGTCATCGACGACACCGCCGAGCTTGCACAGTTCGTGGTCCAGTATGCGGGCTCTGTTCCGGACCGTCGCGGCCTGAACAGCTGGTATGCGGACCTGGTCTACAGCCCGGGAGGACTCACTGACAAGAATGAGGATGAGTTCCTCAACGAGATCCGTCCCGGCGCAAGCGCAGACTATGCCTATGTCCGCCTCGGGTTCGATCGCCTGACCCGTTTGCCGGGGCAGTTCACCTGGAGTTTGGGCGTCAGTGTGCAGCAGTCCGGCGACCGCCTGTTGCCCAGCGAGCAGATCGGGGTCGGTGGCCAGGCCTCGGTGCGCGGTTTCGAGGAGCGCGAGATCAGCGGCGACAGCGGCGTGCTGGTCACCAACGAGCTGCGCACGCCGAGCTGGCGCCTGCCCGGCAATCACTGGCTGGCGGCCAACAGCGAATACCAGTTCCTCGCCTTCTTCGAGTGGGGACAGGCCAGAAACCAGGATGCGATCGGCGGCGAGTTCGAGCAGCAGGCCTTGTCGAGCACCGGCCTCGGATTCCGCTATCGCCTGTCGAACCATCTGACGATACAGGCCGATCACGGCTGGCAGATCGTCGGCAAGAACTACGATCCGGATGACGATTCGCGCACCCATGTGCGCGTGCTCGCGAGCTACTGATCGTCGGCGGCGAGCGCAACCAGACTGCGCTCGATCTCTCCGATCATCCCGCGCAGCGCCGAGCGGACCAGTCGCGTGCCGATGAACGGCGGCACGAGGAAGTCCGGGATCATTTCGGCCTCAAACTGAAACCGCGTCCGCCCGTTCTCCGGGCGGACGCGCCAGGTCTCGCGGACATACGCGAAATCGCCTTCCCCTTCCACAGATATGCCCGTCAGGTCGCCCAATGCATCGACCGTGAAGTCCGAGACCTTGCGCAGTGTTCTGCAGATGAACAGCACGCAGTGATAAAAGTCGGTGACGACGCGCCGCGCCGCACCTGTTGAAGCCGTGACATGGCTGGCGCGAATCGAGTCTGTCAGCTCCGGCCAATGCTCGGGCCGGTTCATCATCTCCCGGACGAGATCGGGCCGGGCGTCGAGCACCGCCTCTATCGCAATGTGATAACGGTCCTTCTTGCGCTCGACATCGAGGCGCAGGATCTCGGCCGCGGCCTGCGCCGGCATCAGCAGTGATGTGATCAGCAAGGCCCGCTGCCAGGCCTGCATTGGGTCAGTCCGCGCTGATGACGATATCGACCGGCAGGAACAGCTTCGGATCGACACGCGCATTGTTCAGGCTGACGGTCCAGTGCAGGTGCGGGCCGGTGGCCCGACCGGTTGCGCCGATCGTGCCCAGCGGCTCGCCGCGCGCGACGATGTCGCCTTCGCGCACGTGGATCTCGTCCAGGTGGCAGTACAGGGTGACGAGCCCGCGGCCGTGGTCGAGAAACACGGTCTTGCCATTGAAGTAGTAATCCCCGGTATTGATGACGCGCCCCTGCGCCGGCGCGACCACCGGCGTACCGGTCGGTCCGGCGATGTCGAGTCCGCTGTGCGGCCGTCGCGGCTCGCCGTTGAAGACGCGGCGCAGGCCGAAGGCGCTGCTCTCGCGCCCGCGCGCCGGCAGCGAGAAGGGCAGTTCCGCGACCAGCTCCTCGCTCCAGTGTCCGAACGCCGCATTGATGCGTGCTGCTTCGCGAAAGATCCGCTCGCGGACCTCGGCCGGCGGCGTCACCATGCGCTGGTCGGACAGCGTGATGTGCTGGGTCTCGTAGTCCTGGTGACGCACCTCGAAGGCGATCCGCGCCCCCCCCTCTGACCCCACCTCGATCTCGTGCCGGCCCGGCTTCGCCTCGAGCGGGATGCCGACGACGGCAGTCCAGCCTTGCGTGGACGCGAGGACCATGACCCGCTCGCCGCGATAAAACACCTGTGGCGTCTGGTCGTCGTCGGCAACCACCGGCAGCAGGGCGACGCCGCCCGGCACCACGCGCTCGCGCGGCAGCTCGACGGCCGCGAGCGGGGCCGCCGCGAGTAGCGCGACGAACAGGCTACTCAGGCAGTGCTTCAGTGACATGGCAGATCAATCGGCCCTTGGCGAGGCGGGCCAGTACCTCATCGCCGGCTGCGACCGACGCGGCGTCGCGGACAATGCCGCCCGCGCTGCCGGGGCGTTCGACGATCGCATAACCGCGAGCGAGGGTAGCCAGCGGGCTGACGGTATCGAGGGTGTGGGCAAGGACCGCGACACGATCGCGGGCATGACCGAGCCGCCGCGCGAGCGCGCCGTCGAGCCGCCGCGCGAGTTCACGGCAGCGGGCCTGGTGACGTTGCAGCGCCGGGGTTGGCAGGTGGCGCAACAGGCGCGCATGCATGCCTTCGAGACGCATGCGCCGGCGTTCGATCACCGCCCGCAGTGAACGGGACAGGCGCAGGTCGAGTTCGTCGAGTCGCTGCGCGCGCTGGCGCAGGCGTTGCCCCGGGTGTTGCTGGCGCAGGCGTTGCGCGAGCCAGGCAAGCCGTTGGCGACGCCGGTCGAGGTCTTCGCGCATGCGGTTCGCGATCTGCGCGCCCAGCCGCTGGAATCGGCGCAGCCACTCGGCGCCGTCGGGACTGACATGTTCGGCGGCACCGGACGGCGTCGGCGCGCGCAGGTCGGCGGCGAAGTCGGCGATCGTGAAGTCGACCTCATGGCCGATGCCGCTGACGACCGGGATCGCGCACTCCGCGATCGCGCGCGCGACGATCTCCTCATTGAAGGCCCACAGGTCCTCGAGTGAGCCACCGCCGCGGCAGACGATGAGTACATCGCAGTCCTTGCGCCGCGAGGCGAGCGCGATCATGCGCGCGATTTCCTGCGCCGCGGCCTTGCCCTGCACCGGGACCGGGTAGATCAGCACCGGGATCGCCGGAAAGCGCCGCTTCAGGATCGTCAGCACGTCGCGAATCGCGGCGCCGGTCGGCGAGGTCACGACGCCGATGCGGCGGGGCAGGGCGGGGAGTTCGCGCTTGCGCTCGCTGTCGAACAAGCCCTCGGCGGCAAGGCGTTGCTTGAGCTGTTCGAACGCGCGGCGCAGCGCGCCGTCGCCGGCCTCTTCCATATGCTCGACGATCAGCTGGTAGTCGCCGCGCGCCTCGTAGAGGCTGACGCGCGCGCGGGCCAGCACCTGCATGCCGTCGGCAGGCCGGAAACGCAGCGTATGGTTACGGTTGCGGAACAGCGCGCAGCGGACCTGGGCGGCCGCATCCTTCAGCGTGAAATAGAGGTGGCCGGAGGCGGGGCGAGCGAGGTTGGACAGCTCGCCCTCGACCCAGACCCCCGGGAACTCCCCCTCGAGCAGGGCACGCGCCTCGCGGTTCAGCTGCGAGACCGTCAGGATCTCACGGCCGGGGCCTTCCGCCCCCGGTTCGTCATCATCTTCGTCGTACATCGTCACATGATACCCCAGGCGGCCCGTGGGGACGGTGAAAAAGCACCCGGAGACCGGGACTTGCCGCAGTTTACCCGCTTGCGCCGGACCTTTATAATAGTCCGATTTAACCGCAGGTCAGCCCCCATGAGAATTACCGAGGACGCCCTTACCTTCGACGATGTCCTGATGCTCCCCGACCACTCGGTCGTGCTCCCCCGCGAGGTCGATCTGCGTACGCAACTGACGCGCGGCATCACGCTGAATGTGCCGATCGTGTCGGCCGCGATGGACACCGTCACCGAGGCAAGGCTCGCAATCGCGCTGGCGCAGGAAGGCGGCATCGGCATCGTTCACAAGAACATGTCGGCGGAACAGCAGGCCCATGAGGTGCGCACCGTCAAGAAGTTCGAGAGCGGCGTCATCAAGGACCCGGTGACCGTCGGGCCCCGCACCAGCATTCGCGAGGTCATGGAGATCACGCGCGCAAACCGGATCTCGGGCGTCCCGGTCGTCGAGGGCGAATCGCTGGTCGGCATTGTCACCAGCCGCGATCTGCGCTTCGAGACGCAGTTCGATCAGCCGGTGTCGACGATCATGACGCCGAAGGAGCGCCTGGTCACCGTGCGCGAGGGCGCCGACCGGGACGAGATCATCTCGTTGCTGCACAAGCACCGCATCGAGAAGGTGCTCGTCATCAACGAGGGCTTTCTGCTGCGCGGCATGATCACCGTCAAGGATATCCAGAAATCGACCGACTACCCGAACGCCTGCAAGGACGGCTATGGCCGCCTGCGCGTCGGCGCCGCGGTCGGCACCGCGAATGACGGCCGTGTCGAGGCCCTGATCGCTGCCGGCGTCGATGTCCTCGTCGTCGACACCGCGCATGGCCATTCACAGAAGGTCATCGACAAGGTCGCGTGGATCAAGCAGAGCTACCCGGACATCCAGGTCATCGGCGGCAATATCGGCACCGGGGAGGCCGCGCTGGCGCTCGCCGAGGCCGGAGCAGACGCGGTCAAGGTCGGCATCGGCCCTGGTTCGATCTGCACGACGCGTATCGTCACCGGCGTCGGCGTGCCGCAGATCAGCGCCATCTCCAATGTCGCGAAGGCGCTGGCAAGCAAGGGCATTCCGCTGATCGCCGATGGCGGTATCCGCTACTCCGGCGACCTCGCCAAGGCGATCGCGGCGGGGGCGCATTCGGTGATGATCGGCAGCATGTTCGCTGGCACCGAGGAGTCGCCGGGCGAGGTTGAGCTGTACCAGGGACGTTCCTACAAGGCCTATCGCGGCATGGGCTCGCTCGGCGCAATGGCCGAGTCCTACAGCTCGGCGGACCGCTATTTCCAGGAGGCCGATTCGGCCGCGGCGATCGAGAAGCTGGTGCCGGAGGGCATCGAGGGCCGGGTGCCGTACAAGGGCTCCGTGGTCGCGATCCTGCACCAGATGCTCGGCGGGCTGCGCGCGAGCATGGGTTATACCGGCTGCGGCAACATCGACGAGATGCGCACGCGGCCGAAATTCGTCCGCATCACCGGCGCCGGCATGCGCGAGAGTCACGTCCACGACGTGACGATCACGAAGGAAGCGCCGAATTATCGTATTGATTGATCATCCTGCTGAATGAGGGACAATGCCGGGCCGGCACTGTCCGGCTGATTTGATATTTGAAGGGCATCCGACTTGAGCGCACAACCCCGCACTGATATTCATGCCGATCGCATCCTGATCCTCGATTTCGGTTCGCAGTACACCCAGTTGATCGCGCGCCGGGTGCGCGAGGCGCGGGTCTATTGCGAGATCCACCCGTGGGACATGGACGCGGAGGCGATTCGCGCCTTTGCGCCGAAGGGCATCATCCTGTCGGGCGGTCCGGATACCGTGACTGCCGCCGACACCGGGCGCGCGCCGCAGCTCGTGTTCGAACTCGGCGTGCCGGTGCTCGGGATCTGTTACGGCATGCAGACCATGGCGGCGCAACTCGGCGGCAAGGTCGAGAGCGCAAGGCATCGCGAATACGGCTATGCGCAGGTGCGCGCCCGCGGCCATACGAATCTGCTGCGCGAGATCGAGGACCACACCACGCCGGAAGGCTACGGCATGCTCGACGTGTGGATGAGTCACGGCGACCGCGTCATCGAGTTGCCGGCCGGCTTCAAGCTGATGGCGAGTACGCAAAACGCGCCGATCGCCGGCATCGCCGACGAGGCGCGCGGTTTCTACGGCGTGCAGTTCCACCCCGAGGTCACGCACACGAAGCAGGGCCAGCGCATCCTCGAGCGCTTTCTGCTCGGGATCTGCGGCTGCGCCGGGTTGTGGACGCCGGGGAACATCATCGACGACCTGATCGCGCAGGTGCGCGCGCAGGTCGGCAACGACAAGGTGCTGCTCGGGTTGTCGGGCGGGGTCGATTCCTCGGTCGTCGCGGCGCTGCTGCATCGCGCGATCGGCGACCGCTTGACCTGCATCTTCGTCGACAATGGCCTGTTGCGCCTGCATGAGGGCGACCAGGTCATGGCGGTGTTCAAACAGCATATGGGCGTCAAGGTCATCCGCGTCGATGCCGAGGACCGCTTCCTGTCCGCATTGAAAGGCGTCAGTGATCCGGAGGCCAAGCGCAAGGCGATCGGCCGCACCTTCATCGAGGTGTTCGACGACGAGGCCCACAAGCTGACCGACGTGCGCTGGCTCGCGCAGGGGACGATCTATCCGGACGTCATCGAATCCGCCGGCTCGAAGACCGGCAAGGCCGCGGTCATCAAGTCGCATCACAACGTCGGCGGCCTGCCCGCGGACATGAAGCTCGGCCTCGTCGAACCGCTGCGCGAGCTGTTCAAGGACGAGGTGCGCAGGATCGGCCTCGAACTCGGCCTGCCGGCCGACATGATCCACCGCCATCCGTTCCCGGGCCCCGGGCTCGGCGTGCGCATCCTCGGCGAGGTCCACAAGGTCTTCGCCGATATGCTGCGCCAGGCCGATGCCATATATATGGAAGAGCTGCGCGCCAGCGGCTGGTATGACAGGACCAGCCAGGCCTTCGCGGTGTTCCTGCCGGTGAAATCGGTCGGCGTCATGGGCGACGAGCGCCGCTACGAATACGTCATCGCGCTGCGCGCGGTCGAGACCATCGACTTCATGACCGCGCGCTGGGCGCACCTGCCGTACGAACTGCTGGAGCGCATCTCGAACCGCATCATCAATGAAGTCCACGGGGTATCGCGCGTCGTCTACGACGTGTCGAGCAAGCCGCCGGCGACGATCGAGTGGGAGTGAGGGTGGTGGCCGGCGTTACTGCTTCACCATTGCTCCGGTGGAAGCGCCATCTTGCCCAGCTTCGATAACGCAGCGCGGCGTTCGCGGGCGATACGACGTACGCTGCCGACCATCGGCTTGAGTTCGATGGCCGCTGCCATCGCCTCGTCGAAACTGGCTGCCTTGCGCGCCTGGTCGGGGGCGGACGCGAATTGAGGCCGATGTGGCTCGTCTCTTTCATCTTTCATGATGCACCTCCCTGCCTCCATGGTAGGCCCCGTTGATACGGCGATCAAGCAAATGATCGCGACCTGATATCGATATCATTGATATGCAAGATAGATTTCTGTGGATAGGTGAAGTATCCACGTGATGACGGACGACGACTTCATGCGCCATGCCCTGGCGCTCGCCCGCCGCGGGGCCGAGGCAGGCGAGGTCCCGGTCGGCGCGGTCCTCGTCCACGACGGTCGCATCATCGGCGAGGGCTACAACCGGCCGATCTGTTCCCACGATCCGACCGGACATGCCGAGGTCATCGCGCTGCGTGAAGGCGCCGCCGCGCTCGGCAACTATCGCCTGCTCGATACCACCCTCTATGTCACGCTGGAGCCGTGCATCATGTGCGCCGGCGCGATCATCCATGCACGGATCGGGCGCCTCGTCTACGGCGCGCCCGACCCGAAGGGCGGGGCGGCCGGCAGCGTATTCGACGTATTTGCATCAGGCAAGGTCAATCACCTGGTCACCGTCGAGGGTGGGTTGCTGGCGGAGGAGTGCGGGGCGGTGCTGACGGCGTTTTTCCGGGCAAGGCGCTAGGCGAATTACGTCCCCGGATGCAGTAAAATAGGCCCATGTCCTACATGCGCCTGCGTTACCGTTTGCTGCGCCGACGCGCCCATGCGTGGCTGGCGCGTCATCCCCGGCTGCGCGACGGGCTCCATGCCGCCGGCACGCTCAGGGGCGGGCCGGAGACGATCGCCCGCGGCGTCGCGATCGGTCTGTTTATCGGTCTCACCCCGACCTTCGGTATTCAGACGGCCCTGATGGTCGCGGTCTGCATCCTGCTGTCCGGCAACTTCCCGGTCGCGTTCGTGAGTTCGTTCGTCGCCAATCCTTTCACGATCGGGCCGCTGTACTGGGGCTATCATGAACTCGGCGAGTGGATGATGCTGTCCCTGCCGGGGGGCGCCGCGGTAGAGCCAGCCGGTGTCGGCGACGAACTCCTATACACAGGCCTCGGCAGCCTCGCGGTCGCGCTGCCGGTTGCCTTGCTCGCCTATCTCCTGATGCACCTGCTGCTGTTCCGGCGCTCTGCTTAAACCACGCTGACCCGCTGTCGAGGCCGCGGACGTGCCCCGGCTGATGATGACGAAGCGGTACAAACCAGGACGCTCATAGCGTCAGCCGGACCTGTATCACGCCCGGCTCTCCATCAGCCGGCGTGATGACGAAACCGAGGTTGCGCGCCAGTTCGAGCATAGGCCTGTTTTCGGCAAGCACCTCGCCTGTCATCGTGCGCAATCCGCGCGTGCGTGCGATACCGGTCAATTGCTGCATCAACCGCGTGCCGATACCCCGGTGTGACCAGGCATCGGCGACGACGATCGCGAACTCACAGCTCTCGCCGTCCGGGTTGATGATGTAGCGGGCAACGGCGATCTCGCGTTCCTCGCCGCCTTCGCGCCTCACCGCGATCAGCGCCATTTCGCGATCGTAGTCGATCTGCGTGAAACGCACGAGCATCTGTGGCGTGACCTCGTGCAGGGCCTGCATGAAGCGGAAGTATCTGGCCTGCTCCGAGAGGCCGGCGATGAAGGCCTTTTCGATCGCGGCGTCCTCGGGACGGATCGGCCGGATGATGATTTCCTCGCCGTCGGGCAGCCGCATGTGCGTGACCAGCTGCGCAGGGTATGGATGGATGGCCATGTGCGCGTAACGATCGCGGCCGGCGCCATGGCGGTCGACGACGATGCGGGCGTCGAGCACGACAACGCCTTCCTCGCTGGCGATGAACGGATTGAGATCGATCTCGCGGACCTCCGGTAGTTCACACACCAGCTCCGACAGGCGTCGTAACAGGCGGATGATGGCGTCCCGGTTCGCGGGCGGCTGGTTGCGGAACGGTCCGAGCAGGCGGCTGACGCGGGTGCGCTCGATCATGCGTTCAATGATCAGGGTATTGAGTGGCGGCAGTTCGGTCGCGCGATCGCGCAGGACCTCGACCATCGTGCCGCCGGCGCCGAACGCGACCACCGGACCGAACACCGCGTCACGGATTACGCCGGCCATCAGTTCGCGTCCGTGCGGTCGCAGAGACATGCGCTCGACGGTGACGCCGTCGATGCGCGCATCCGGGCGCAGCGCGCGGACACGCCCGGTCAATTCCCTGAATGTCTTGCCGACGGCCGCAGCGTCACCGATATTCAGTCGTACGCCATCGACGTCGGTCTTGTGCGGGATGTCCCGGGAATCGATCTTCATTGCCACCGGAAAGCCGAGCGTCTCGGCCGCGATCAGTGCCTCGTGCTCATTGCGGCAGGCCTGCACCGGCTCGACCGGGATGCCGAAGGCCGACAGCACGGCATTGGCCTCGACGCGGTTCAGCAGCTTCCTCTGTCCTTCGAGGGCCGATTCGATGATCATTCTCGCGCCGTCGATGTCCGGTTCGCTTGTGGCCCTGAGCGGCCCCGGCACCTGCAACAGGAGTTGCTGGTTGCGGTGATAGGCGACGAGATAGGCGAAGGCCTCGACCGCGGCCTCCGGGCTGGTAAAGGTCGGAATACCCCGCTGCGCGAACAACTGTCGAGAGGATTCGACCTGGTCCAGGCCCATCCAGCTGGTCAGCACCGGCTTGCGTGGATATGCAGCGAGCGCGGCGACGCGTTCGGCGACTTCCAGTGGCCGTGTCATCGCCTGCGGCGTCAGCAGAACGAGGACGCCATCGACGCCGGAATCGCGCAGGCATGCGGATACCGCGCACTCGAAGTGATCTGGCGGGGCGTCGCCGAGCACATCGACCGGGTTCGCGGGCGACCAGTGCGCCGGCATCTTTGCCGCCAGCGCGCGCAGGCTTTCATCGGAGAGTTGCGCAAGCCCGATGCCGAGATCGAGCGCGCGATCGGTCGCCATGATGCCGGGTCCGCCGCCATTGGTGACGATGGCAAGGCGGTCGCCGCTGACGCGGTGTGCGCCGGACAGCAACTGCGCCGCGGCAAACAACTGGGAGATATAGTGCGCGCGCACGACACCGGCGCGTCGCAGCGCGGCATCGAAGACATCATCGGCGCCAACCAGGGAACCGGTATGCGACATTGCCGCCTCGGCGCTGGCCGGGTGACGACCGGCCTTCAGCGCGACGACCGGTTTCATGCGCGCGGCGCCGCGCAGGCCACTCATGAAGCCGCGTGCGTCGCGAATGCCTTCTATATACAGGAGGATGCCGCCGGTTTCCGGGTCGAGCGCGAGGTAGTCGAGGAGATCACCGAAATCGATATCGGTGGCGTCGCCGAGAGAGACCACCGCGGAGAAGCCGATGTGTCGGCTCGCGGCCCAGTCAAGGATCGCGGTACACAAGGCGCCTGATTGCGAGATCAGCGCAAGCCTGCCGCGACGCGCCTGGCCATGGGCGAAGGTCGCGTTGAGGTCGGACGCGGGTCTGATCAGACCGAGACAGTTGGGCCCGAGCAGGCGAATGCCGTAACGGCGGGCAACATCGAGCATCGCATCATGCAGGGTATTCGGCGCGCCACCGGCGCTGAAGCCGGCCGACAGGATGATCGCGGCGCGCACGCCCTGTTCGCCGCACTGGCGCAGGATGTCCGGCACTGTGGCTGCAGGCGTTGCAATGACGGCAAGATCGGGCCGGGCACCGGCTGAGACGAGATCGGGGTGGCAGCGGACCTTGCCAAGCTTGTGGTACTTCGGATTGATCGGGTAGATGCGGCCGGGGAAACCTCCTTCGACCAGATTGCGATAGACGCGGGCGCCGACCGCGTCGTCGCGTTCGCTGGCGCCGAACACCGCGATCGCGCGCGGCGAGAACAGGTGTGTCAGGTAGTGCTGTCCCATCAGCGCCAGACCGATGTCCCGGAGGCGCCGGTCCCGATTGCAGGTATAATTGCCGCCATGTCCCTTGCCTTCATCTCCCATCCGGATTGCGCGTTGCACGACATGGGGCCACTGCATCCGGAATGCCCGGGCCGGCTGCATGCGATCTCCGACCGGCTGATCGCCGGGGGATTCCATGTCGCGCTGGAATATTATGATGCGCCAATGGCCGGACGCGAGCAATTGCTCCGTGTCCATGACGCTGCCCACATCGACCACATTTTCAGGATCGCGCCAAGACAAGGCAGGGTCTATCTCGATCCTGATACTGCGATGAATCCGTACAGCCTGAACTCCGCGCTGCGCGCCGCCGGCGCCGGCGTGCTTGCGGTCGATCTCGTGGCCGGTGGCGGTGTGTCAGCCGCCTTCTGCAGCGTGCGCCCCCCTGGTCATCACGCCGAGCGCAGCCGTGCCATGGGCTTCTGTCTGTTCAACAACATCGCCGTCGCCGCCGCGCATGCGCTGGAGGCCTATGGCCTCGAGCGCGTCGCGATCGTCGATTTCGATGTCCATCACGGTAACGGCACCGAAGACATCTTTCGTGATGACGAGCGCGTGCTGTTCTGTTCGACGTTCCAGCATCCGTTCTATCCGCATTCGGGGACAGAGCCGGGGGGTGCGCATATCGTCAATGTCCCGCTGCAGGCTGGCAGCGACGGCAGTGTCTTTCGCAAGGCCGTCAGTGAATACTGGCTGCCTGCACTCGAAGCGCACCGGCCGCAACTGATACTGGTCTCTGCCGGCTTCGATGCGCATGTCGAGGACGATCTTGCCGGTCTGGCACTGGTCGAGGATGACTATGCCCGGGTGACCGAGGAACTGCGCGCCATGGCAAGGGCGCACTGCGGTGGCCGGATCGTATCCATGCTTGAAGGCGGCTACGCGCTCGACGCGCTCGGCCGCAGCGTCGAGGCCCATCTGCGGGCGCTGACCTGAACGGGAGGAGTCCCATGAATGATACGCCACCGAAACTCGTCGTCTTCGTCCACGGCTGGAGTGTGACGCATACCGATACCTACGGCGGGCTGCCCGAGCGGCTGGCCGCCGAGTGGCGCGCCGCCGGTGTGCCGATCTCGGTCAGGCAGATTTGGCTTGGACGCTATATCAGCTTTCACGACGAAGTGCGTCTGCCCGATATCTCGCGGGCCTTCGAGGAAGCGGTCGAGCGCGAGCTGCGCGCGGAGATCGATCGGCATGGCCGCTTTGCCTGTATCACCCATTCGACCGGCGGTCCGGTGATCCGCGATTGGTGGCAGCGTTACTACCTGTCGAGATCCGGTTCCGGCCAGTGCCCGATGAGCCACCTGGTCATGCTGGCGCCGGCGAACTTCGGCTCGGCGCTGGCGCAGCTCGGCAAGGGCCGGGTAGGCCGGCTCAAGTCATGGTTCGAAGGTGTCGAGCCGGGGCAGGGCGTACTCGACTGGCTCGAACTCGGCAGTGCCGAGGCCTGGTCGCTGAACGATGCCTGGATCGATGCCGGCGAGACGGCAATCACCGCGCGCGGCGTGTTTCCGTTCGTCTTGACCGGGCAGACGATCGACCGCAAGTTCTATGACAACCTGAACACCTATACCGGAGAGACCGGCTCCGACGGCGTCGTCCGCGTCGCCGCCGCCAACCTGAACTGCACGCGGGTGCGTCTGCACCAGTCGCCGGTGAAAAAGGAAGCGGACGGGCGGCATACCGCGAGCGAACTGAAGCTGCGCGACGGCACGGGCATCGACCATGCCCCGGAAACCGCGTTTCGGCTGATTGCCGGCGCGGCGCATTCGGGCAAGGACAAGGGGATCATGCGCAGTGTCTCCGCGCAGGCCGGCGCGCGCAAGGGCACGGAGGTCGTTGCGGCCATCCTCGACTGCCTGTGCGTCGGCGGGCGTCAGGACTATCTCGCGCTGTGCCGGCAATTCGCTGATGCCACTGCCGGGATCCAGCGCGCCGAGCGCACCGAGGTCGAGTCACGGCTGCTGCTGCCCGACAACTACTTCATCCACGATCGCTACTCGATCGTGATCTTCCGGGTCCATGACGAGGCCGGGCACCCGGTCGTCGATTACGACCTGATCCTGACCGCCGGGCCGGACAGCAATCCCAACCATCTGCCAAAAGGCTTTGCGGTCGATCGCCAGGGCAACAAGCGCAGCGCCGGCACGGTGACCTACTATTTCAACTGGGATATCATGACCGGGTGCGACGAGGTTCGGCATGGCGACCGGGTGCTGCGGCCGGAAAGCTGCGGCGCCGAGCGCCTAGGTCTCAGGATCGTTCCGCGTCCGACCGATGGTTTCGTGCATTACCTGCCCTGCGAGATCGGCGCGTCGAAGTCGCTGCTGAAGAATATACTAAAACCGAACCAGACGACCCTCGTCGATATCACGCTGCGGCGCGTGATCCGACGTGGCGTATTCGAACTCGATCGCGGGACGGGACAGAAGAGCTTCAGGAATACCCGGCCGGGCGGGCCGATATTCGTGTGAGGTGTGGCAATGACCGTATCGCCAGCGGATGACGTCATCTTTCATTTGAACGACAGCGACGAGATCGTCTTTGTCAATGACGCTTGGGACGCCTTTGCGGCGGCCAATGGCGGCGATGAGATCGGGCGCGACAGGATACTGGGTCGATCCCTGTGGCACTCGATTGCAGACGCCGAGACCCGGCAATTCTTTCACGACATTCTCGCGCAGGTGCGCGCCGGTCAGACGGTCCGTTTCGCATATCGCTGCGATTCACCGGATTGTCGCAGACAGATGGACATGCAGGTCATGCCCGACGATGCGGGTCTCGTCGTATTCCGTTCGCGGACCACGAGCGAATCGCCGAGGGCGCCGGAACCCCTGCTGGACCCCGACGCCGCCCGTTCTGACGAGGTGGTCCGGGTCTGTGGCTGGTGCAAGCGCGTACGGATCCACGGTGACTGGCTCGAAATCGAGGAGGCGGCCGCGCGCGCCCCGCAACTCCGCAGCGCTATTGTCCCGGGGGTGTCTCATGGCATCTGCGATGATTGCCGGCAACAATTGATACAGGAATGCGGATGAAATCACGATCGCCGATCTCCCCGGAAAGCTTCATCGACCTGCTGCTGGATGCCGTCTGCCTGGTCAACCGCGAAGGATTTTTTTTGTATGTGAGCGCGGCGGGCGAGCGGATCTTCGGTTACAGGCAGGAAGAAATGATCGGCAGGCCGGTCATGAACTTCGTACACCCCGACGACCGGGAACGCACCCTGCAGGCCATTGACGAGATCCTTAACGGGATCGACAAACCCTGCTTCGAGAATCGCTATGTGCGCAAGGATGGCAGTACTGCTCATATCATGTGGTCGGCGCGCTGGTCGGATTCCGGACAGATCCGGGTCGCGGTCGCGCGCGATGTCACAGAAAGGAGGCGGGCGGAAGCGAAGCAGGCCGCCCTCTATGCCGTCTCTGAGGCGGCGAATGCATCGGACGATCTGCAACAGCTGTTCCATCGAGTAGAGGGCCTGATCAGACAGCTCCTCCCCGGCGCGATGCCGGAGATTGCGTTGACCGATCCGGAAGGGACTGCCGCCCCGGCGGAAAATGCCCCAGATGCCGGGACGGACAGTGTCTTCCGAATTGCGCTCGGGTCCGATGCCGATGTGCTCGGCACGCTGGTTCTGCGTGGACGTGCCGGGATTGGGCGATTCGATGAGCACGAGCGGGAGTTGCTGGCATATATCGCGGAACAGCTCGCGGCGGCGATCGAGCGCACGCACATGCGGGCCCGCCTTCAGTACCTGGCGTTGCATGACCCGCTGACGGGCCTGCCGAATCGCGCGCTGTTCTTCGACCATTTGCAGGCGGCGCTTGCCCGCGCCAGACGCAATGACAGCCGGATCGCGGTACTCTATCTCGACCTCGATCGCTTCAAGCAGGTGAACGATCACCATGGTCATGCCGCGGGTGATCAGGTGCTGAGGGAAGTGGCATGCCGACTGTCAGGCTGCATACGCGAATCCGATGTCGTTGGCCGTCTCGGCGGCGACGAGTTCGTGATCCTGCTGGACGGCATCAGGGCGGTGGACTGCGCGGCCATCGTCGGGGACAAGGTCGTGGCGGCGCTCACGGCGCCGTGCGAATTTGCCGGCCAGTCATTGCCGATCATGCCGAGCATCGGCACGGCGGTCTATCCGGAAGACGGAGAGAGCGCCGATGAACTCATCCAGCACGCCGACAAGGCGATGTACCGCTCGAAGCGCAGGTAAATCCGGTCCGGTGATCAGCGCGGAGCCGCGCCGATATCGATGTTCCAGGCCAGCGGCATCAGCCACACCACCAGCGCGGTGATCAGCACGCTGCCGATGAGATTGAGCAGCAGGCCTGCCTTTGCCATCTGCCCGATCGTGACGTGACGGCTGCTGAACACGATCGCGTTCGGTGGCGTTGCGACCGGCAGCATGAACGCAAACGACGCCGCGAGCGCGGCCGCCGCCATCAGTGCCAGCGGATGCAGATCGACAGCGAGGGCCAGCGCGCCCATCAGCGGCAGGAACAGCGTCGCAGTTGCGGTGTTCGAGGTGATCTCGGTCAGGAAGATCACCAGCAGAACGACCGCAAACACGACGCCGATCAGCCCGATGCCCTGCAGCAGCGTCAGTTCCCCGGCCAGCCATTCGGTCAGGCCGCTGGCCGCGAAGGCGTTGGCAAGCGCGAAGCCGCCGCCGAAGAGGATGAGGATATCCCACGGGATCGTCACCGCGGTGCGCCAGTCGAGCAGGAATTCGCCCTTCTTGAGGTTCGACGGGATCAGGAACAGCGCGAGCGCCCCGGCGATCGCAATCGTGGAATCATTGATCATGCCAAGGCCGGGCAGATCGACGAGGCCGTGGAAGACCCAGGCAAAGGCGACCGCGGCGAATACCGCCAGCACCGATTTTTCCTGGCGCGACATCGGCCCGAGAGACTTCAGCTCGCGCGCGATCAGCTCGCGTCCGCCCGGGAGTTCTCCGGCTTCACTGCGGAATAGCACGCAGGTCAGCAGCCACCAGGTCAGTCCCAGCATGACCACGGACAACGGCAGCGCGAACAGCATCCAGTCGAGGAAAGTGACCCGCAGCCCGTACTGCTGCTCGATGACGCCGGCGAATACCGCATTCGGCGGGGTTCCGATCAGGGTAGCGACGCCCCCGATCGATGCGGCATAGGCGATGCCCAGCATCAGCGCGGTCGCGAAGCGGAAGTGGCCAGGACCGACATCGAGACCACGCTCACCAAGCAGCGTCGCCGCGTGGCCGATCACCGCGAGTCCGATCGTGAACATCAGCATCGTCGCCGCGGTGTTGCTGATCCACATCGACAGGAACGCGGTCGCCAGCATGAAACCGAGCACGATCAGCCGCGGCGAGGTACCGACGAGGCGGATCGTATGCAGCGCGATGCGCCGGTGTAGTTGCCAGCGCTGGATCGTCACCGCGATGAAAAACCCGCCCATGAAGAGGAAGATCAGGTGATTGCCGTAGGAGGCCGTCACCTCGCCGGGTGCCATGACGCCGAGCAGCGGCAGCAGCACGATCGGCAACAGCGCGGTCGCCGGGATCGGGATTGCCTCCGTGATCCACCAGGTCGCCATCAGTGTCGCGAGGGCGGCGACGTGCATTGCCTCTGGCGGCATGCCGGCGGGCGGGTCGATCAGCAGCAGGATCGTGAACAGCAGCAGACCGCCCGCGAGGCCGGCAGTCTTGCCGGCAGGCAGTGCGGTGCTTTCGGGCAGGGCGGACATCAGTGCTTGAGCCGGTATCCGGTACGGAAGATCCATCCGAGCAGGACAGCGCAGGTTGC
Organism: uncultured Chromatiales bacterium; assembly: GCA_964384095.1. Classification (GTDB taxonomy): domain Bacteria; phylum Pseudomonadota; class Gammaproteobacteria; order SZUA-140; family SZUA-140; genus JAITWN01. The sequence goes on along the minus strand of CAYLKC010000003.1, from coordinate 8,011 downwards.
GATGAAGCCGGCAACCACGCCGAGACTGATCCAGATACCGACGTCGCCGCTGCCGTAGAAACACCAGCGGAAGCCGCTGACGACATAGACGATCGGGTTGAACAGGCTGGCGACGCGCCAGGCGTCCGGCAGCATATCGATCGAGTAAAACGCGCCGCCGAGGAAGGTCAGCGGCGTGATCACCAGCATCGGCACGAACTGGAGCTGTTCGAAGCCCTTGGCCCAGATCCCGATGATGAAGCCCGCCAGGCTGAACGCGATCGCGACCAGCACCAGGTAAATGAGCATCCACAGCGGATGCAGGATCGAGAACGGCACGAACACCAGGGCAGTGACGAGGATCACCAGTCCGAGGATCACCGACTTGGTCGCCGCCGCGCCGACATAGGCGAGCACCATCTCGAACGGCGACACCGGCGCCGACAGCACCTCGAAGATTGTGCCGGTGAATTTCGGCAGATGAATGCCGAATGCCGCATTGTTCATGCTCTCGGTGAACACCGACAGCATGATCAGGCCCGGCACGATGAACGCCGCGTAGCTGACGCCGTCAACCTCGCCGATGCGCCCACCGATCGCGGCGCCGAACACGACGAAATACAGCACTGTCGTAATCACCGGAGTTGCCAGGCTCTGCCACAGCGTGCGGCGGAAGCGCGCCATCTCGAAAAGATAGATCGCCAGCACGCCGTGGCGGTTAAAGCGCATCGACGCGGTGCGCCCGTTCATCGGCGCTGCCTCACGAGGTCGACAAAGATGTCCTCAAGTGAGCTCTGGCGGGTATTGAGATCACGGAATTCGATACCGAGTGCAGCGACGCGCTGCAGCAACGCCGGTACGCATCCCTGTTCCTCACCGGCGTCAAAGGTCAGTTCGATGACGCATCCCTCTCCAGTGAGCACCAGATTCCAGTCGCCGAGCGCGGCCGGCAGCGCCGGCAGCGGCTCTTGGAGGTGCAGTGTCAGCTGCTTCTTGCCGAGTTTCTTCATCAGCGCAGCCTTGTCCTCGACGAGGATCAGCTTGCCTTGATGGATCACCCCGATCCGATCCGCCATCTCTTCGGCTTCATCTATATAGTGTGTCGTCAGGATGATTGTGACGCCCTGGCGGCGCAGTTCCCGCACCAGCGTCCACATGTCGCGGCGCAACTCGACGTCGACGCCGGCGGTCGGTTCGTCGAGGAACAGGATGTCGGGTTCGTGGGCCAGTGCCTTCGCGATCAGCACCCGTCGCTTCATGCCACCCGACAGGGTCATGATCCTGTCCTTGCGCTTCTCCCACAGGGACAGGTCGCGGAGCACACGTTCGACGTGAGCGGGGTCCGGCGCGAGGCCGAACAGGCCGCGGCTGAAGCTGACCGTATCGTGCACGGTCTCGAACATGTCGGTGTAGAGCTCTTGCGGCACCAGCCCGATCTTCGCCCGCGCCGCGCGGTAATCCGTGAGGATATCGTGACCATCGACGGTCACCGTGCCGGAGCTCGGCGTCGCGGTGCCGCAGATGATGCTGATCAGCGTGGTCTTGCCGGCGCCATTCGGGCCGAGCAGTGCGAAGATCTCGCCGCGGCGGATTTCGAGGTCGATGCCGGCAAGCGCGGTCTGCCCGGAGGCGTAGGTCTTGGTCAGGTTGTCGATCGACAGGATCGCCGGCATCGCTGTGTTGTACACCATCCGGGCCCGCCTTGCCACCATACCGGTCCCGGCGACCCGGGATCGGTCACGCGCTACAATGTCGCATGCCGCCCGGATCCAGGCGGCCGGTCCGCGGGAGAGCCGTCATCGACATCGAGGCACTGATCATCAGGCACGAGGCGGAGATCCGGCTGGGACTCTTCCTCGGCCTGTTTGCATTGATCGCGTCGTGGGAGGCTGTCATACCGAGGCGCGCGCGGGCACTGACGCGGAGGATGCGCTGGAGCGCGAACCTCGGGCTGGTGGCGATCAATACCCTGCTGCTGCGCCTGCTGTTTCCAGCTGCCGTGGTCGGCATGGCGCTATTCGCGCAGGCGCATGGCTGGGGCGTATTCAATGTCTTCGAGGCGCCCGGCTGGCTCGCGGTCCTGGTCTGTGTGATCGTGCTCGACTTCTTCATCTGGCTGCAACACGTGATGTTCCATGCGATCCCGGCGCTGTGGCGCCTGCACCGCGTCCATCACGCCGATCTCGACTTCGACGTCACGACCGGACTGCGCTTTCATCCGTTCGAGATCCTGCTGTCGATGCTGATCAAGTTCGCTGCGATTGCGCTGCTTGGTCCGCCGGTGATCGCGGTGATCATCTTTGAAGTGTTGCTGAACGCGACCTCGATGTTCAATCACGGCAACCTGCGCCTGCCGACCGCGCTCGATCGTGCGTTGCGGCTGATTGTGGTGACGCCGGACATGCACCGCGTACATCATTCAATCGAGGAGGACGAGACCAACAGTAATTTCGGCTTCAGTCTGCCGTGGTGGGACCGGCTGTTCGGCACCTACCGGGCGCAGCCGCGCGCCGGGCACATCGACATGACGATCGGGATCGGGACCTTTCGCGACCCGGCGCAGTGCGACCGTTTGTGGTCGATGCTGAAGCTGCCGTTCACCGGGCGCTCCGCTGACTATGCGATCAATCGCCGGCGCCAGGGCTGAGTGCTCAGCGCGTGCGTTTGCGTCGTGACGTGGCGCGCATGCGGCGAAGCTTGACCAGTTCTTCGTTGAAATGTTCGGAGATGTGCCGGCCTTCCTCCTTGACGTAATCAAGGAAGGTCTGCGCGACGATGGAGAGCTTCCGGCCTTTGGGATAGACCACATACCAGTGACGCTCGATCGGGAAATTCTCGACATCGAGCAGGGCAATCGGGCCGTCGGTGCCCTCCAGAACCAGTGAGTGCAGCGACAGCACGGTGATACCGAGTCCGGCGGCGACCACCTGCTTGATCGCCTCGTTGCTGGCGAATTCCATCCTGACGTTGGGTGGCGTCAATTCCTTCTCCGCGACCAGGCGTTCGAACGCGGCGCGCGTGCCCGATCCGGCCTCGCGCATGACGAACGGCTCCTCCAGCACGCGCTTGAGCGGTATCCGCGCACGATTCACCAGCGGATGATCACGGCCTGCCATGATGACCAGCGGGTTCAGGATCAGGGGATAGGTCTCGACCTCGAGGCCCTGCGGGGTCTGGCCAACGATGTACAGGTCATCCTGGTAGGTTGCGATCCTGTCGAGCAGGTTCTCGCGGTTGGTGACCTTGAGGGCGACCTCGACGCCGGGATGGTCGCGGCAGAAATGGCCGAGCAGGTGCGGCGCGAGATACTTTGCGGAGGTGATGACGGCGAGACGCAGCCGCCCGCGTTTGACACCCTTGATGTCGGCGACCTTCGACTCGAGTTCGGCGAGGGAATTGAAGATCTCCTGGCAGGCGGCATAGACCTCGCTGCCGACATCGGTGAGATGAATCCGGTTGCCTGTCTGCTCGATCAGGCGCGAGCCGATCGTCTCGCTGAGCTTCTTGAGCTGCATCGACACCGTCGGCTGGGCGAGGAAGATCTCCTCGGCGGCCCGCGTCACGCTGCCGAGCCGGGCGACGGCCTCGAAGACCTGCAGCTGGCGCAGGGTGGCGTGTCGGGCGAGGTAGCCTGCGAGATTCTGTTTCGTCATGTCATTCTTCACCGTCGCGGACCAGCACGCCGATCCCGGACACGAAGACCTTCAGGTGATGTCCCTTGCGTATCATGCGTTCGAGCCGGTCCAGCAGCGGTGAAATCCTGGCCTCGGGCAGTACGACATGCATCAGGATGTTGGTGTCGATATCGAGCATGCCCGACTGTACGCCCGATGTCCCGGCGCCGCTGGCCTCGACGATGGTGTAGCCGCTGATATTGTGTTTTCTGACCAGCTCGACCAGCGTGGACTCCAGCGCGGAACTGGCGATGATCGTGAGCAGCTTCTCGGGGCGTAGCCTTTTCATGCGTCGATCCTGTAACGGTCATGTGCTCACGAGGTAACCGGCCAGGCTGTGGTAGAGCGGTATGCCGGCGACCACGTTGAACGGGAATGTTATGCCCAGTGACAGCGTGAGGTACAGCGACGGATTCGCCTCGGGCACCGCCAGCCGCATCGCGGTTGGTACGGCGATATAGGACGCGCTGGCGGCCAGCACGGCCACCAGCAGGGTGCCGCCGATACTGAAATCCAGCGCCAGCGCGCCCACCAAGGCGCCAATCACGCCTCCGAACAGCGGCATCAGTATACCGAATACGATCAGGGACATGCCGACCTTGCGAAAATCGCCGATGCGGCGCGCCGCCTCCATGCCCATTTCGAGCAGGAACAGGCAGAGGACGCCGAGAAAGATCTCGCGCATGAACGGCTTGATCGCCTCGACCGCGGTCGGCGCCGCCAACGCGCCGATGACCATCGAGCCGATCAGCAGGACGACGCTGCCATTGGTGAATGCCTCGTGCAGCAAGCGCGTGATCTGTGGCTTGCCGCTGCCGTCGTCGTCTGTCTCCTGGCTGGTCCCGCTGCCGCCGCGCCGCGCCCAGATTGCGAGCGCGATACCGACGATGATGGCCGGCGATTCCATGATGGCCAGCATGATGATCGGATAGGATTCGTAACTGATACCGGCGGCGTCGAGGTAGGCGACCGCGGTCACGAAGGTGCCCGCGCTGACTGAACCATAGTGCGCGGCAATCGCCGCGGCGTTCAGTGGATCCACGCGCCGCGTCACGGTCAGCACAAGGTAGCCGACGACCGGCAGGAACAAGCCGAGCGCCAGTGCCCAGAGGATGGAATGGACGGCGACGGCAAGATCGGCGCGGCCGAGTTCGTAGCCGCCGTGGATGCCGATCGCGACAAGGAGATAGATCGAAAGTGCCTTGCCGAGATCGGGCGGAAAACGCAGGTCCGAGCCGATCAGTCGGGCTGTGAAGCCGAGCGCGAAAAACATCGCGGCCGGGATCAGGAGGTTCGACAGTTCGGGCATGGTCCTTCTCCGGTCGATTTCCGTGATGCGCGGTTACCACCGCGCATTCAATGATGCCCACCGGGGCCGGCCAAGTATAATAAATATTGCCGAAAATAGGTATCTATGAACGTCTATGGGGTGCCCGCTCGTGCGCGGGCGGGCACCGGCGTCAGGCGCGGGGCAGGCGGGTAGTGAAGTGGTCGAGGATCCTGGCGGCCAGATTCAGATGTTCGCTGACCGCATCGACCGGTTCGAGGTCGCGCTCCGGGCGGAACAGCAGCAAGGCACCGTTGCGTATCTCGACATAGGTGCCGGCCCGGGCGAGCAGGAGGTCCTTCAGGTCGCGGTCCAGCAGTGTGCGGACGGCGTCCTTGTCGTCGCAGAAGATGCGGTACTTGCCGGCGAATCTGTCGCGATTCTCGTCGAGATCGAATTCGCGGTATTCCGCGATCAGATAGCGTTCCAGATAATGCCCCGGTGTGATTGCAAAGTTCGGCAGCCTGGCGGCGTCACCCGCGGCGGGCTGCAGGATGACCAGAGTATGCCGGTGCTCGACATAGTATTCGGGCGTCGTGGTATGACTGTAATCGAATATCCTCGCCCGTCGGCCCTGGTCTTCACCCGCTATCACGTTTCTTGCCTGACGGGTCGCGCCTCTCCTCAGGTAGATGAAACCGTGACGGTCGTGCATCGCGACCGTGTCCGGGGAAAAGGTATAACCGAGCTGTGCGGCGAGTTCGCCCATTTCATGTTCGCGGGCGTCGTGCGCGGCCCGTTCACGCTGATGACTGATGTCCTGCATCCGGGTCGAGAATGGATGGTCGGTGAACGGATGAAAGCGTTCCATGCCGACGATCTCGAAAGGGCGATTGCCCTGCAGGCAGTCTTCCTCGAGCTGGTGCAGGTATTCCATCGTGGTTCTGTCGATCATGCGGCCCGATTCGCTCATCACGAAACGGATGCCTGAATCGGCGGGGATCTTGCCGACTGCGCGGTCGACCATCAGCAGGTTGAATCCTGTCAGTGATTTCAGTGACAACTGTGACAGGTTATTGCCGTTGTCCTCGCCGTTGCTGCGCATCTGGATGACCGGGCTGCGAAACATGACCGCGAGGACCGATCCCACCGCAACCACGAACTCGCGCGGTGTGATGCGCCCGGTAATGACCATGCGCAGCGACGGCGCGAGCAGGTAGCTGTTCAGCACCAGCTGGGTGATCACGCCGACGATGATGCCGATGAGCAGGTCGGTGGCGAGGATGGCGGCGACGGTAACGATAAACACGACGATGTGGTCACGGCCGATCGAATGCGTCTTGATGAAGACCTTCGGTTCGCACAGCCTCCAGCCGACATAGACGATCACCGCGCCGATCGCCGCGAGCGGGATGCGACCGATCAGCTTTGAGGCGAAGAACAGGAAAATCAGCAGGAACATTGCGTTCGCGAAGTTCGCCCACAGGGTGCGGCCGCCCGCGTCGATATTGGTGCGGCTCTTGACGCCGCCCGGGATGATCGTGAGACCGCCGGCCATGCTGGAGAGGACATTCGAGACGCCCATCGCGCGCAGTGTCGTGTTTGGTTCGGACTTGCGTCGATAGGGGTCGATCTTGTCGACGGCGCTGACAGTGGCGAGCGATTCGATACTGTCGATCAGCGTCAGCGTGATGACCACGACGATGATCGCTGTCCACAGTTCAGGGCGGGACAGCACAGCATCGAAGGCCGGCAGAGTGATGCCGTCCTGCAGCAGGCTCTCAGGCATCGAGATCAGATAGGACGCATCGAGATTGAAGGCGTAGCCGAAGCCGATGCCGATCGCGCAGACGGTCAGCGGCGCCGGGATCTTTCGCATCCAGGCATGACGGGTGCGATTGATGTAGAACATCAGGAACAGGCACACCGCGCCGATCAGCGCTATTGCGGGATCGATGCGGAGAAAGCTGTCCGGCAGTGCCAGTATCGAATCCAGCATCGGTTTGGCGCCGGCCGAGAGGTCCCCGAGCAGCGACGGTACCTGCTTGACGATGATCATCAGCCCGATCGCCGCGAGCATCGCCTCAACGACGGTCACCGGCAGGAACATCGCCACCAGTTTGCCCGCGCGAAACTGGGCGAGGATGATCATGACGACGCCTGTCAGGAAGATTGCGACGAGGATCAGCGGATAGCCGGCGGCGAGATCGCCGCCGCCGAGCATCAGCATACCGGCCAGCAGCGCCGGGGCGAGACCTGCGGCCGGACCGCTGATCGTGACATAGGCCCCGCCGAGGAAGGGGAAGATCAGGCCGGCGATGATCGCCGAGACCAGGCCGGTCACGGGCGGCGCGCCGGAGGCAATCGCAATGCCCAGCGACAGCGGAAGCGAGACCAGGGCTACCTGCAGGCCGGCCAGCAGGTCATATCGCCAGTGCTTGAGTCCCGCAATGCCGTTCCGGGGTTTTTCGTCCGGTTTCACGCATACACCCCCTGCATTCCGGCGCCGTCGGGAGGCGGCGCCTCGATGTGCCGGGCCGCAGGCCACAGGCACGGTCGGTAAACGCGATCGCGCGGGGCAAGGCTCCGGTGTCTGGCAACGGTACCGGGATTGGCGGGATGTGGATAATCGATAATAGCGATCGAATAGATCTATGTATGTCTATATCACGCAGTTCCGGCAGGGATAAGGGCGCAGCAGGACCGGTTCCTCGTCGTCATAGATTTTTGTCTATGTGAGTTATCCCGATTATCTATTTCCCATGGGCGGCCGCGGCCACTAACCTTGCGTGTCATGAATCCCCGCAGCGGGGGCGTTGCAGCCGGTCGGGCGGAGTTACCGGTAAACGGGCCGACATTCAAGCGAGCTTACTTGAGGAGAAGATCATGGCTAAGACCTACCAGGCAGGTGTTAAAGAGTATCGCAGTACTTACTGGACCCCCGATTATATTCCGCTCGATACCGATCTTCTGGCCTGTTTCAAGGTCGTTGCGCAGGCCGGCGTGCCGCGTGAAGAAGCGGCCGCCGCAGTGGCAGCCGAATCCTCGACCGGCACCTGGACCACGGTGTGGACCGACCTGCTGACCGACC
>CAYLKC010000002.1:0-53728 GCA_964384095.1 uncultured Chromatiales bacterium | reverse complement strand
GATGCCGGTCATGCCGTGGAAGTCCTCATGCAGCGACTTGCCGGCGTCCTCCTCGAGATGCGCGCGGGTGATGCGGATCACCTTGACGGCGTCATCGCCGAGCGTGATCTCGAGCCGGCCACCGCTGACGATCGGCAGCTCGTACTGGCTGATCTGGTAGCCCTTCGGCAGATCGGGATAGAAATAATTCTTGCGCGCAAACACCGAGCGCCCGGCAACCCCGGCGCCGATCGCGACGCCGAAGCGCGCCGCCAGCCGCACCGCCTCACCATTCAGCACCGGCAGCACGCCTGGCAGGCCGAGATCGATTGCGCAGGCCTGCGTATTCGGCTCTGCACCATAGGCGGTCGGCGCGCCGGAGAAGATCTTGCTCTGCGTCTTCAGCTGGACATGCGTCTCCAGCCCGATCACCGTTTCCCATTCCATGATCCGTTTCCCGCTATTCGAAGCCGGCCGGCAGCCGCCGGTGCCAGTCGGTCTCGCCCTGGTAGACATGGGCCGCGTTCAGCAGCCGCGCCTCGTCGAAATAGTTGCCGATCAGCTGCAGGCCGACTGGCAGACCATCGACGAAACCGCAGGGGATCGACATGCCCGGCAGACCGGCGAGGTTTGCCGCGATCGTGTAGATGTCGCAGAGATACATCGTCAGCGGATCCTGGTCCTTGGCGCCGAGCGCGAAGGCCGGCGTCGGCGCGGTCGGTCCCATGATCACATCGACCTGCTCGAAGGCGCGTGCAAAGTCGGCGCTGATGAGGCGGCGAATCTGCTGCGCCTTCAGATAATAGGCGTCGTAGTAACCGGAAGACAGCACATAGGTGCCGACCAAGATGCGGCGCTTGACCTCGGCGCCGAAGCCCTCGCCACGCGAGCGCTTGTACAGGTCCATCAGGTCGCGCGGCTCGGCGCAGCGATGGCCGTAGCGGACGCCGTCGAAGCGCGCGAGGTTCGACGAGCACTCGGCCGGCGCGACGACGTAATAGGCCGGCACCGACAGGCGGGTGTTCGGCAGACTGATGCGGACGATCTTCGCACCGAGCCGCTCATAGACCGCGACCGCCTCCTCGACGGCGCGACCGACGCCGGCATCGAGTCCGGCATCTGAATATTCCCCGGGCAGACCGATGCGCAGCCCTCTGAGCGGCGCGTCCAGCGTCGCGAGGCAGTCCGTCGGCGCACGTTCAACGCTGGTCGAATCCCGCGGGTCGAAACCGGCCATCGCCATGTAGACACGCGCCGCGTCCTCGGCGCTGGCCGTGATCGGTCCGGCCTGGTCGAGGCTCGACGCGAATGCGATCATGCCGTAGCGCGAGACCGCGCCGTAGGTCGGCTTGAGGCCGGTGACGCCGCACAGCGCCGCCGGCTGGCGAATCGAGCCACCGGTGTCGGTGCCGGTCGCGGCCGGCACGAACCGGGCGGCGACCGCGGCCGCCGAGCCGCCGGAAGAGCCGCCGGGGACGGTCCCGGTGTTCCAGGGATTACGCACCGGACCATACCAGCTGGTCTCGTTCGACGAACCCATCGCGAACTCGTCCATATTGGTCTTGCCGAGCATCACCGCGCCGGCCTGTTGCAGGCGCTCGACGACGGTCGCATCGTAGGGCGAGATAAAGTTGTCGAGCATCCGCGAGGCGCAACTGGTCCTGACGCCGCGGGTACAAAAGATGTCCTTGTGCGCGATCGGGATGCCGTTGAGCGGTCCGGCCCGGCCGGCGCGCAGACGCCCGTCGGCGGCGCGCGCCTGCGCCAGCGCGTCGTCGGCGGTGACGGTGATGAAGCTGTTCAAACGCTGGTCGAGGCGCGCGATGCGGTCGAGCAGGCTGCGGGTCAGCTCCTCGCTCGAGAACTCGCCGGCGCGCAGGCCGGCGGCCAGTTCGCTGATCGTACGGGTGTGCATCACGGGCCTATTCGATGACCTTCGGCACCAGGTACAGGCCGCGCTCGACCTGCGGGGCGATCGCCTGGAATTCCGCCCGCCGGTCCGCCTCGCTGACCTCGTCCTGGCGCAGGCGTTGCACCGCATCCAGCGGATGCGCCATCGGTTCGACGCCCGACGTATCCATGGCGTTCATCTGCTCGACGAAGGCGAGGATGTCGGACAGGTTCCGGCAATAGCCATCGACCGCAGCGGGGTCGATCTCGAGACGCGCGAGGTGCGCGATCCTTTCGACATCGGATTTGTCCAGCGACATGACGAACTCCCGTATTTCTCCCGGCCAGATGCAGGCCAACAGTTCTGGCACTTAACTTGCTTTGCTTTTATTGCTATGACCTTGTGCCGCTGCTAGAGTATCACCGGCCTTGGCCCCATACCTTTATAAACAGGAATCAAGTCAACCATGTTCAAAAGGCTGCGCGGAATCTTTTCCAACGATCTGTCGATCGATCTCGGCACCGCGAACACGCTGATCTACGTCCGCGGACAGGGCATCGTCCTCGACGAGCCGTCGGTCGTCGCGATCCGGCAGGAGCCGGGCACCGGGGGGCAGCGCACGATCGCCGCGGTCGGCGCCGAGGCCAAGCTGATGATCGGCCGCACGCCGGGCAACATCACGGCGATCCGCCCGCTGAAGGACGGCGTCATCGCCGACTTCACCGTGACCGAAAAGATGTTACAGCATTTCATCCGCAAAGTGCACGAAAACCGCTTCTTCCGCCCGAGCCCGCGCGTGCTGGTCTGCGTCCCCTGTGGCTCGACCCAGGTCGAGCGACGCGCGATCAAGGAATCCGCGGCCGGCGCCGGCGCGCGCGAAGTCTACCTGATCGAGGAACCGATGGCGGCCGCGATCGGTGCCGGGCTGCCGGTCGGCGAGGCCAGCGGCTCGATGGTGCTCGACATCGGCGGCGGCACCACCGAAGTCGCGGTGCTGTCACTGAATGGCATCGTCTATTCGGCATCGGTGCGTATCGGCGGCGACCGTTTCGATGACGCGATCATCAATTACGTGCGGAGGAATTACGGCAGTCTGATCGGCGAGTCGACCGCCGAGATGATCAAGCACAAGATCGGCTCGGCGTACCCCGGCAACGAGATCCGCGAGATCGAGGTGCGCGGACGCAACCTCGCAGAGGGCGTGCCCCGCACCTTCACGCTGAACAGCAACGAGATCCTCGAGGCCCTGCAGGAACCGCTGTCGGGCATCGTCGGCGCAGTCAAGACTGCGCTCGAACAGACGCCCCCCGAACTCGGGGCCGACATCGCCGAACGCGGCCTCGTGCTGACCGGCGGCGGCGCGCTGTTGATGGATCTCGACCGCCTGCTGACCGAGGAGACCGGCCTGCCGGTCATCATCGCCGAAGACCCGCTGACCTGCGTTGCGCGCGGCGGCGGCCGGGCGCTGGAAATGCTCGACGAACACAACGGCGATATCTTCGCACGGGAATGAGCCGCGACGTTGGCGATGGCGCCGCGCCGCGCCGCGGGTGACAGGACGATCACGAGAGGTGTGAGATAAAACCCCTATTCCTGCAGGGCCCCTCGATCACCCTTCGGGTGGTGGTGCTGGTGCTCGTGTCGATCGCGATGATGACGATCGACCACCGCCAGCACCACATGGAAAATGTCCGCCAGGTGCTGTCCTGGGTAGTCTATCCGATCCAGTATCTCGTTAACCTGCCGAACGCGACCGGTGACTGGTGGGGCGAAAGTTTTTCCACCCGGCGCACGCTTGAGGAAGAAAACCGCACCCTGCGGGCCCGCCAGTTGCTGCTCGAGACCCAGTTGCTGAAACTCGAGTCACTGGAGGCCGAGAACTACCGGCTGCGCGACCTCCTCGATTCATCCGCGGACCTGAACCAGCCGGTGCTGATCGCCGAGCTGGTCTCGGCCGACATGGCGCCGTTCTCGCGCCAGATCGTGCTCAACAAGGGCAGCCGCCACAATATCCACCAGGGACAGCCGATGCTCGACGCCAGCGGCGTCATGGGCCAGGTCGTCAGCGTCTCGGCAATGACCAGCACCGCGATGCTGATCACCGATCCCAGCCATGCCCTGCCGGTCGAGGTCAACCGCAGCGGGCTGCGCGCGATCGCCCAGGGGACCGGCGAGGCCCACCGCCTCGAGCTGTCACCGCTGCCGCGTAACGCGGACATCACCGCAGGCGATCTACTGGTCACCTCGGGCCTCGGCGGGCGCTTCCCGCCCGGCTATCCGGTCGCTCGCGTGACCGAAATCGAACGCCTGACCGACAGCCCTTTCGCACGGGTCAGCGCCGAACCCCTGGCCCGGCTCGAAAGCACCCGCGTCGTGCTGCTGGTCGTGCAACCCGACCAGGTCGCGGATGACGATGCCGCGCAGGAGCAGGATTGATGGCGCGCGGCGGCGGCATCATCGTTATCAGCTTCGTCGTCGCGATGATGCTGACCATCGTCCCGCTGCCGGACTGGTTCGCGGCCGTACGCCCGGAATGGGTCGCGCTGGTATTGATCTACTGGTGCATGGCTCTGCCGAACCGGGTCGGTGTCGGTGTCGGCTGGACACTGGGGCTGCTGCTCGACGTACTGCGCGCGGGACTGCTCGGCCAACACGCGCTGACGTTCGCGATCATCGCCTATATCACGCTGCAACTGTACCAGCGCATTCGCGTCTTCCCGCTGTGGCAGCAGGCCTGCAGCGTGCTGGTGCTGGTGTTCCTGCACCTGATCCTGCAGCTGTGGATCACCGGGATCTCCGGCGACACCACGCATGGCTGGACCTGGCTGCTGCCGGCATTGAGCAGCATGCTGGTCTGGCCGATACTCTTCCTGGGCCTGCGCAACCTGAGGCGCAGGTTCCGGGTCACATGACTGACGCTGCGGTGCAGGCATGCCGATTCGGCTGACGATCAAGGACAACATCCGGGAATCGCGTCTGTTCAACGAGCGCGCGGCCTTCGCGCTGGCGATCACCGTACTGCTGCTGTTGCTGATCGGCGGCCGCCTGGTCTGGCTCCAGGTCATCAGTCACACACACTTCTCGACACTGTCTGACGAAAATCGCATCAATATTGTTGCGGTACCGCCGATGCGCGGCTTCATCTATGACCGCAATGGCGTGATCCTTGCCCAGAACATCCCGTCGTTCAGCCTCGAGATCATCCCCGAGCGCGTGTCCGACATCGACCGCACGATCGGGGAGCTGCGCGAATTCATCGCCATCAGCGATGAAGATATCCGCCGCTTCCACCGGCAGAGAAGCCAGAGCCGTCCGTTCAACAGCATCACGCTGCGCTTTCATCTGAATGACAGCGAAATGGCGCATTTCGCGATCAATCGTCATCTCTTTCCCGGCGTCGAGACCGAGGCGCGCGTCATTCGCCATTACCCCCACGGCACCCTGGTCGCGCATGCGGTCGGTTATGTCGGGCGCATCAGCGAGGAGGAACTGCGCCAGCTCGACGCGCTCAACTACAGCGCGACGAATTTCATCGGCAAGGTCGGCGTCGAACGCTACTACGAGGAGATCCTGCACGGACAGGTCGGTTCCAAACAGGTCGAGGTCAATGTCCTCGGCAGGAGAATTCGCGAGGCCGCGCACATCGCGCCGACATCGGGTCGCAACCTCCACCTTGCGCTCGATGCGCGCCTGCAGCAGGTTGCAGAACAGGCGCTGGAAGGACGCCGCGGTGCCGTCGTTGCCCTCGATCCGGACAGCGGCGACGTCCTCGCCTTCGTCAGCACGCCCTCGTACGACCCGAACCTGTTCGTAACCGGCATCGATGCGCGGACCTTCAACGAACTGCAGAACTCACCGGATCGGCCGTTGTTCAATCGCGCGCTGAACGGGCAGTATCCGCCAGGGTCGACGGTCAAGCCGCTGATCGGTCTTGCCGGCCTCGAGAGCGGCAAGGTCAGGATCAATACCACGACCTTCTGCCCGGGCTGGTACAGCCTCGAGGGCGACAGCCACCGTTATCGCGACTGGCGTGAGCTCGGCCACGGTCCAACCGATCTCGAAAAAGCGATCGTTGAATCCTGTGACGTCTATTTCTATGACCTCGCACGCACGCTCGGCATCGACCGCATGCATGAATATCTGAGCCTGTTCAGTATCGGTCACACGACCGGGATCGATCTCAGAAGCGAGTCACCCGGCCTGATGCCGTCACGCGACTGGAAGCGTTCCGCGCGGCGCCAGCCCTGGTACCCTGGCGAAACACTGATCACCGGCATCGGCCAGGGTTACATGCTGGTGACCCCGCTGCAGCTCGCACAATCAACATCGATACTCGCCAACATGGGCCACGGTTTCACGCCGAGACTGGTGCGCTCCATCGAGACCCCGGATACCGGCGTGCATGAACCCGTTGAGCCGGCGCGGCCCGGCACCGTCGAGATCGTCGACCCGGAAAACTGGCGCGATATCATCGAATCCATGCGCAAGACCATACATACCCTGCGCGGCACCGCCTTTACGATCAGTCACGGCGCCCACTATCAGATTGCCGGCAAGACCGGCACCGCGCAGGTCTTCGGCATCGCCCAGGACCAGCGCTATATCCAGGAAGAGGTGGCCGAACGGCTGCGCGATCATGCGCTGTTCGTCAGTTTCGCGCCGGTGGAGAACCCGCGGATCGCGGTCGCGGTCATCGTCGAGAACGCCGGCAGCGGTTCCGCCGCGGCAGCACCGGTCGCCCGCAAGGTCATGGACCACTATCTCGGGGGCAGCGGGACATGATCCCGGCCGGGCAACGCAACATCGTCCGCTGGGGAGACCGCCGCGGCTCGCGCATGTTCGTGCGCGGCCTGCATCTCGATATCCCGTTGCTGGTCGCCCTGATCACCCTCGCGGTGATCGGACTCGTCATTCTGTACAGCGCCAGCGGCCAGGACAGCGACCTGCTCATGCGCCAGGGCCTCCGCCTGGCGATCGCCTTCGCCATCATGTTCGCACTGGCCCAGGTACCGCCGCACTATATAGAGTACTGGGCGCCATGGATGTTCGCGGGCGGGCTGTTGCTGCTCATCGGGGTGCTGCTGTTCGGCGATATCGGCAAGGGCGCGCAACGCTGGCTCGACCTCGGACTGTTCCGCTTTCAGCCCTCCGAATTGATGAAGATCGCAGTGCCGATCATGATCGCGTGGTATCTGTCGGAGAATCCGCTGCCACCGAACAAGCGCCAGCTGGCGCTCGGTTCGCTGATCATCCTGGTGCCGGTGCTGCTGATCATGAATCAGCCCGACCTCGGGACCTCGATTCTGATCGGCGGCGCCGGTGTCTTCGTGCTGCTGCTCGCCGGCATGCGCTGGCGCTACCTGGTCGCGGTGGGCACAGCCGCCGCCGCAAGCGCCCCGTTGCTGTGGTATACGCTCAGGGACTACCAGCGCGAGCGCGTACTGACCTTCCTGAATCCCGAACGCGACCCGCTCGGCAGCGGCTACCACATCATACAGTCGAAGATCGCGATCGGATCAGGCGGCCTCTATGGCAAGGGCTGGCTCAATGGCTCGCAATCGCGGCTCGAATTCCTGCCCGAACGCAGCACCGACTTCATCTTTGCGGTGTTCGCCGAGGAGTTCGGGCTGATCGGTATCGTCCTGCTGCTCGCACTGTACATATTCATCGTGATTCGCGGGCTGTATATCGCGACCCAGGCCCAGGACACCTTCAACCGCCTGGTCGCCGGCAGTCTGACACTGACCTTTTTCGTATATACTTTCGTCAACATCGGGATGGTCATCGGGCTGCTGCCGGTAGTCGGCCTGCCGCTACCGCTGGTCAGTTACGGTGGTACATCGATGGTCACGGTGATGGCCGCGTTCGGGATCATCATGTCGATACATACTCACAGGAAACTGCTATCCTCCTGACGATGCCGATGCCGTTGCGCAATCACGGGACTTGGCTGCTGGCGCTGCTGCTTGCCGGTTGCGGCAGCCTGCCGACGCTGGAGCCCCCCGAACCGGGCGACGGGCCGCCGTCCCGCCATGTAGACGTGTCGAGCGTGCCCGATGCGGTGCCACGCGCCGAACCACTGAGCCGCTACGGCAACCCGCCTTCCTATGAGGTCTTCAACCGCCGCTATTATGTGATGCAGGACAGCGCCGGCTACGTCGAGCGCGGTATCGCCTCCTGGTATGGCACCAAGTTCCACGGTCGCAGGACCTCGAGCGGTGAACCCTACGATATGTTCGCGATGACGGCGGCGCACAAGACCCTGCCGCTGCCGACCTACGCCGAGGTGACCAACCTCGACAACGACCGCTCGATCATCGTCAAGATCAACGATCGCGGGCCATTTGTCGGCGACCGCCTGATCGACCTGTCTTATGCCGCAGCCACCCGCCTCGGCATCAAGCAGGCCGGCACCGGACGTGTCGAGGTGCGCGCGATCGACCCGGTAGAGTGGCACAACCGCATGTCCGCGGCCGCGGGCAACGCCCGGCCGGCAGCGGACAATGGCGGCTATTACCTGCAGATCGGCGCCTTCAGCCAGGCCGAGAATGCAACCCGTTTGCGGAGCCAGCTCGATGGCCTCGTCCCCGCGCGCGGCATACACGTCGTGCAGAGCCAGTCCGCCGGTATCCCGGTCTACCGTGTGCGTATCGGACCCATCGATGATCGCGACGAGGCCTCCCGCATGAGCCGGGACCTGCTCGCGCTGGGCATCGAAGGCGCGCATATCGTCAGCGATTGACGCCAGGCTACCCGCCCTTCATTCCACAGCTCCGTCGATTACCGCTAGAATAGCCGGGGGGAACGGACCGGCCCCGCAAGACGTCCTGACACTACCAACACCGGATCCACCGGAAGTACTGGAGCGACGACACGCATGTCTGATATGGAATCCACGCGAAACACCCTGCCCGGACGGGCGGCCGCCTTCCTGCTGGCGATCGCCTGCGCGCTGGCCAGCCCGCTGACGCCCCTGATATCCGCCGCGCACGCAGCCGCGCCGATCCCCGCGCCGCCTGCGGTAAACGCCCGTTCCTGGTTGTTGCAGGACTTTCACAGCGGCGTCGTGCTCAGCGAACACAATGCCGGCGAGCGTATGGAACCGGCGAGTCTGGTCAAGTTGATGACCGCCTACATCGTGTTCAGCGAGATTCGCGCGGGCACCGTCAGCCTCGACGACCAGGTGCTGGTAAGCGAGAAAGCCTGGCGCATGGCCGGCTCCCGCATGTTCATCGAGGTCAATACACGCGTATCGGTCGAGGACCTGCTGAGGGGCATGATCATCCAGTCGGGTAACGATGCCAGCGTGGCGCTGGCCGAGCATGTTGCCGGCAGCGAATCTGCCTTTGCAGACCTGATGAACGAGCACGCGCGCGCGCTCGGCATGGCCAGCACGCACTATACCAACAGTACCGGCCTGCCTGATCCGGATCTCTACACCACCGCGCATGACCTCGCGCTGCTGACCCGGGCGATGATCCGCAATTTCCCGGAGTACTACCAACTCTATTCGGAACGCGAATTCACCTTCAACGGCATCACCCAGCCGAACCGCAACCGCCTGCTGTGGCGGGACGGCGGCGTCGATGGCGTCAAGACCGGCCACACCGAGTCGGCCGGCTTCTGCCTCGTGACCTCGGCCGAGCGCGATAACATGCGTCTCGTCACCGTCGTACTTGGCACCGGCAGCGACGAGGCGCGCATGCAGGAGACGCAGAAGCTGCTGAACTACGGCTTCCGTTTCTTCGAGACCCACCGCCTCTACGAAGCCGGCGCGCCGGTCACGGCTACGCGGGTGTGGCAGGGCGCCGCGCCCGAACTCGCGCTTGGCCTGGATGAGGATCTCTATGTGACGATCCCCCGCAACCAGTACAGCCGCCTCAATGCGGTAACACGCATCAATCCCGCGCTGACCGCGCCGATCCGCCGCGGCGACCCGCATGGCAGCGTCGAGGTCACGCTCGACGAGGCAAATGTCGCGATACGTCCCCTGGTCGCGCTGCAGACCATCGAGGAAGGCGGTTTCTTCCAGCGCATGACCGACCGCATCATGATGATGTTCGAGTAGGCCGGCGCGCATGGCGACGGTCTATCTGAACGGTGAATTCCTGCCCGCCGAACAGGCGACGATCTCCCCGCTCGACCGCGGCTTCATCTTCGGCGACGGCGTCTACGAGGTCATCCCGGTCTACGGACGTCGCCTGTTCCGCCTCGGTGAACACCTGCGCCGCCTGGAGCACAGCCTCGCCGGCGTCCGTATCGCGCAGCCGTACGGCGATGCCGAATGGACCCGTATCCTCGCCGAACTGGTCGCACGCCATGACGCGCCCGACCAGTCGATCTATCTGCAGATCACCCGCGGCGTCGCCAAGCGCGATCATGCCTTCCCTCGCGACGTCCGCCCGACCGTGTTCGCGATGAGCACGCCGCTGGCGCCGATCGCCGACGCGATCCGCCGCGACGGCGTCGCGGCGATCGCGCTCAGGGACACGCGCTGGGAGAACTGCCACCTGAAGACGATCTCGCTGCTGCCGAATATCCTGCTGCGCCAGCAGGCGCTCGACGCCGGCGCCGCCGAGGCGATCCTGGTCCGCGACGGCGAGGTCACTGAAGGGGCCGCGAGCAATCTGTTCATCGTCCGCAACGACGTCATCATCACGCCGCCGAAGGGGCCGCGACTTTTGCCCGGCATCACCCGCGACCTCGTGCTCGAGCTTGCCGATGCGCACGGCATCGAATGGCGCGAGGCCGCGATCACCCAGGCGGCGCTTTCGGCCGCCGACGAGGTCTGGCTGACCAGTTCGACGCGCGAGATCCTGCCGGTGACGCGCCTCGACGGCGCCGCGATCGGCGACGGCCGGCCGGGGCCGATGTGGCAGCGCATGATCGCGCTGTACCAGGACTACAAGCGCGCGTGGGGCGCCGCGGGCGGTGACTGACGACGGCGACAGCCTGCTCGAGTTTCCCTGCGAGTTCCCGATCAAGGTCTTCGGCAAGGCCGGCATCGAACTCGATGCGCTGGTGTTCAGCCTGGTGCGGCCGCATGCCCCCGACCTCGGTGAATCCGCGATCACCAGCCGCTTCAGCCGCCACGGCCGCTATCAGTCGGTCACCGTCGTCGTGCAGGCGACCAGCCGCGCGCAGCTCGACGCGATCTATCGCGCGCTGACCGACAGCGACGACATCGCGATGGTGCTCTGAGCCTTGGGCCAGGGGACCCTCACGGTGCGCCGGCTCGGCTGCATCGATTACCGGGACACCTTCGCGCGCATGCAGGCCTTCACCGACGCCCGCGACGCCGGTACGCCCGATGAACTGTGGCTGCTCGAACATCCGCCGGTCTACACCCTCGGCCGCGCCTCGCGCGACGGACACCTGCTCGACGCCGGCGCAATCCCGGTCGTGCCGAGCGACCGCGGCGGGCAGATCACCTATCACGGTCCCGGCCAGTTGATCGGCTATACGCTGATCGACATCGGACGCCTCGGGCTCGGGATCAGGCCCTTCGTCGCGACGCTGGAACAGGTCGTCATCGATCTGCTCGCGGACCTGTCGATCGCCGCCGCGCGCCGCGCCGGCGCGCCCGGGGTCTATGTCGATGGCGAGAAGATCGCCGCGCTCGGCCTGCGCGTGCGGCGCGGTCGCAGCTATCACGGCCTGAGCCTGAACGTCGCGATGGACCTGGCGCCGTTCGCCGGCATCGACCCCTGCGGCTACCCCGGGCTCGGCGTGACCCAGGTGCGCGACCTGGCCCCGGAGATCGGGGATGACCCAGCACAACTCATTGAAAAAACAGGAAACCTGCTCGCTGGCCGCCTGACAGCCGCATTCGGATACGCTAGAATGGACGCCCTGTCATGAGCACACCCGAAAAATTGCGCGGGGCCGGCAAGGTCGCCCGCATCCCGGTCAAGGTCGTCCCCACCGAGACGCCGCAGCGCAAGCCGCCGTGGATCCGGGCGCGCAGCACGGCGAGCCCGAACGTCGCGCGCCTGAAGACGATCCTGCGCGAGCACCGTTTGCATACGGTCTGCGAAGAGGCCTCGTGCCCGAACCTCGGCGAGTGCTTTGGCCACGGCACCGCGACCTTCATGATCATGGGCGACATCTGCACGCGGCGCTGCCCGTTCTGCGACGTCGCCCACGGCAAGCCGGGCCCGCTCGACGCCGAAGAGCCGGAGAATCTCGGTCGCACGATCGCGGCGATGGGGCTGAAGTACGTCGTCATCACCTCGGTCGACCGCGACGACCTGCGCGACGGCGGCGCCGGCCACTTCGTCGACTGCATCGGCGCCGTGCGACGACTCAGCCCGCAGACCCGCATCGAGGTGCTGGTGCCGGACTTCCGCGGCCGCATGGACGTCGCGCTCGCGCTGCTGGAAAAGGCACCGCCCGACGTCTTCAACCACAACCTCGAGACCGTGCCGCGCCTGTACCGCAAGGCGCGCCCTGGCGCCGACTACGCGTGGTCGCTGAAACTGCTGCAACTGTTCAAGGAACGGCATCCGCGGATCCCGACCAAATCGGGGCTGATGCTCGGCCTCGGCGAGACCCTCGAGGAGATCGAGGAAGTGATGCGCGACCTGCGCGCGCACGGCTGCGACATGCTGACGCTCGGCCAGTACCTGCAACCGAGCAAGCATCACCTGCCGGTCGACCGCTACGTGACGCCGGAGGAATTCGACCGCCTCGGCGACATCGCGCGCGGGCTCGGCTTCGCCAACGTCGCCAGCGGTCCGATGGTGCGCTCCTCGTACCACGCCGACCTGCAGGCGGCGGGCGAAGCGGTCGGCTGAGGGATCAAAGGGGTCGGAGTCGTTTGATTCCTGCAGGATCTATCCGAAGCCGGTGGTTCCTCTTCGTTACGGGACCTTCCGGCCGCAGGGATGCGGCCGGTGAGCGTACATGGATGTATTAACAGCGTGTCCCGTAACGAAGAGGAACCACCGGCTTAAGCCACTGTGCTCAATGGATCAAACGACTCCGGCCCCTTTGATCCGGCGCTGTCACCCGATCTCCTTATAAACGTCCTCGCTCGTCACGCAGCGAAAAGCCGCTCAGCGGCATCTCCAGCCCGCGCGTCAACGCGATCACCTTGAATTTCTCGCCCATCTCGCCCGGCAGGGTCAGGCGGCGGATCTGCTGCGCGATCTGCATACGCTCTACGGCCGGCAGCTCACCAAGCGTCGAGCCGATCTCCTGCAGGCCGCTCGCGAGCAGGAAATACGCCTGCGTCGTATAGCCGGCGACCGCGAGCCCGTGCGCGACCGCGGCCTCGGCGACGGCGGTGAAATCGACGTGCGCGGTGATGTCCTGCAGGCCGGCGAGGATCAGCGGGTCGCCGTGGGCGCGGTGGCGGTAATGGCACATCAGCGTGCCGCCGGCACGCTCGGGGTGATAGTACTCGCGACGCGGGTAACCGTAGTCGACGAGCAGGATCGCGCCGCGTTCGAGTGCGGACGAGACCGCCGCGATCCACGCCTCCATCGCGAGATTGATCTCGATGCGATAGCCGGCGGTGAAATGCTCGCGGCCGAGTTCGCGATACAGCGCATCGACGCGCAGGTCGAGATGCACATCGGACAGCGGCCCCTCGGTCAAGGAGAAGCGACCGTCGCGCCAGCAGACGTATTCCTCGGCATCGCGGCCGGCGATGACGCGGTGCACCGGCATCGCGTCGAGCAGTTCGTTCGCGATGACGAGGCCGGTGAAGCCCCGCGCCGGCAGGCGGTCGAGCCACGCGATGCGCGGCAGCAACTGCGGGATGCGTTGCATGAATAATGCCCGCTGGCGTTCACGCAGGTCGGCGCTCAGCTCGAGGATCGCGTACTGCGCCGGCAGCGCGTCGAGGCGTTCGAGTTCGGCGAGCAGTTCGCAGGCCATGACGCCGCTGCCGGCGCCGGCCTCGAGGATACCGCCGTCACCGAGCGCCGCGAGGATCTCGCGGGCCTGCCTGGCGAGACAGCGCGCGAACAGCGGCGACAGCTCCGGCGCGGTGACGAAGTCGCCGGCCTCGCCGAACTTGGCGCTGCCGGCGCTGTAATAGCCGAGGCCGGGTGCATGCAGCGCGAGTTCCATGTAGCGCGCGAACGGGATCGCGCCACCGGCGACCGCGATCGCATCCCTGATATGCGCGGTCACGCGCTCGCCGTGCGCGCGGGCATCGGCGTCGGGTTCGGGGAGTGTGCTCGGGGTATCCGGCATTGCTGGGCAGATCGCTGGGCAGGTAGGCGCCCGGGGTCGGCGGGCTCGTATGGCCAGTATAACCGCCGTGCTACCATAAGGTCATCGTGACGACCGGAACACCCGACATCGAGGACAAGGTCGCGCTGATCACCGGCGCCGCGCGCCGCATCGGCGCGGTGATCGCGCGCACCCTGCACGCCGGCGGCATGCGTGTCGTGCTGCACTATCGCTCTTCATCGCGCGATGCCCGCGCCCTGTGTCACGAACTGAATGCCGCGCGTCCTGATTCCGCCGCTCTGCTCGGCGCAGATCTCTCCCGCGTCGATAATTTCGACGAGACCGTCGCCGAGGCGCGCTCGCACTGGGGCCGGCTCGACGTGCTGGTCAACAATGCCTCGAGCTTCTATCCGACGCCGGTCGGCACGATCACTGGCGCGCAGTGGCACGAATTGATGGACAGCAACCTGCGCGCGCCGTTCTTCCTGTCACAGGCCGCGGCGCGACCACTGGCGGAACGCGGAGGCTGCATCGTCAGCATCACTGACGTGCACGCCGAGCGCCCGCTGAAGGGCTATCCGGTCTACAGCATCGCGAAGGCGGGCCTGGTGATGATGACGCGCTCACTCGCCCGTGAACTGGGTCCAAAGGTGCGCGTCAACGCGGTCGCGCCCGGCGCGATCCTGTGGCCCGAGGACGATATCGGCGCCGAGCAGCAGCAGCGCATCCTCGCCCGCACCGCGCTGAAACGCCAGGGCAATCCCGACGACATCGCCCGCGCGGTGCTGTTCCTGGTGCGGGACGCGCCCTACGTGACCGGGCAGATCATCGCCATCGACGGCGGCCGTTCCCTCTATATCTAGCCTGCATTATTCATAAACTCGGGTATTCGAGGGATCCGGGCCTTGGCGGGTTTTGTCTTTTCAGGACCGCCATGAACCCATCCCTGGGGGCTGCCGGCGAGACATCCTGTCTCGCAGGCTCCTGAAAAGACAAAACCCGCCAAGGCCCTGCTGAAAGTCCGTGCGGATCATGAATAATGCAAACCAGCCTACCAGTCGAAATCGACGACGGTCTGGGATTCGGCGGTGCGGTCGAATTCGGCCCACAGATCGCTGAAGCGGCGCCCGAGTACCGGGTGACACTGCTCGCCGGCGATCGCGGCGAGCGGCGCAAGCACGAAGGCGTATTTCAGGATCTCGTCGCGCGGCAGGGTGAAGCCGGGGCGCTCGGTGACGAGGTCGTCGTAGAGCAGCAGATCGATGTCGAGGGTCCGCGAAATGAAGCTGCCGGCCTTCGGCGCCCGCACCCGGCCCCGGCGCCGCTCGATCTCGCGCAGGGAGGCCGCGACCGCATCGACATCGTCCGCGGTATCGAAGGCCGCGACGAGATTGTAGAAATCGTCGCCGTCGAAGCCGACCGCGCGCGTGTCATACACCGGCGAAACCGTGACCTCGCCATAGCGCTCGCGCAGCGCCGCGATACCGGCGCGGATGTTCGCAGCGCGATCGATATTGCTGCCGATGCTGACGTAGACGCGGGCCACGGGATAGCCAGGGCTCAGAACGGCGCGCCGCGCTCGATGGAGACGCCGACGTCCCGCGCCCCGCGGATCGCGCCGCGCTTGTTGATGCGCAGGCGCACCGAGGCGACGCCGAAATCGCGCAGGATCAGCTCCGCGACCCGCTCGGCAAGGGTCTCGACGAGTTGGAAGTCGCTGCGCTCGACGAATTCGCGTACCGCCTTCGACACCGCCTTGTAATCGAGGGCGTCGTCGATCGAGTCGGTCACAGCGGCGCGGGCGACGTCGGTGCTCATCTCGATGTCGAAGCTGACCGTCTGCCGGGTCCGCCGCTCCCACTCGAAGATACCGATCACGGTATCGATCTTGAGGTCGGTCAGGTAAATGGTATCCATAAAGGAGGCGCTACCCTTTTCTTCCTGTCATGATTATCGGATACCATAATCGTATCGAAACCACGGGCCCATGCCTATCCTGACTCACGCCATGTATCTCGACATCGCCGTCTGCGCCTTCGCCTATCTGCTCGGATCGCTGTCTTCCGCGGTGATTATGTGCAAGCTCGCCGGCCTGCCCGATCCGCGCAGGGAAGGCTCCGGCAATCCCGGCGCGACCAATGTACTGCGCCTCGGCAGCAGAAAGATCGCCGCGCTGGTGCTCGCCGGCGACCTGCTGAAAGGCCTGATCCCGGTCGTCGTCGGGATCGTGCTGCTGCTCGATCCGCTGACCGTCGCGATCGCCGGCTTCCTCGCCTTCGTCGGCCACCTCTACCCGATCTTCTTCGGCTTCAAGGGCGGCAAGGGCGTCGCCACCGCGCTCGGCGCGATCCTCGGCTTCGCGTGGCCGGTCGCGATCGCGCTGGTCGCGATCTGGCTCGGCATGGCGCTGGTGTTCCGCATCTCCTCGCTCGCGGCGATCGCCGCTGCGGTCGCCGCGCCGGTCGCGATGTGGCTCACCGAACCCGCCGCCTGGCAATACATCGCCGCGACGCTGGCGATGAGCCTCGTACTACTGTGGCGGCACCGGTCGAATATCCGGAATCTCAGCGAAGGGACGGAGCCGAGGATCGGGGAGAAGCGGGAATAGACCCGGTGCCGTGGTCAGGCAGGCAGATATCGAGCCACATCGACCCTGACAGGCGCCAGCTCTTCCAGCCCCCACCGCGCCCGCACATTGAAACTCTCCCCGTCCCGCTGCCCGTCGGCGATGCGCAGGCAGCCGGCGAAGGCGATCATCGCGCCATTATCGGTGCAGTATTCCATGCGCGGGAAGTAGGTCTCGCCGCCCTCTTCGGCCGCCATCGCGCGCAGGCGTTCGCGCAGCGTCCTGTTGGCGCCGACGCCGCCGGCGACGATCAGCCGCTTCATGCCGGTCTCGCGCAGCGCGCGCCGGCACTTGATGACCATGGTGTCGGCGACTGCGTGCTGGAACGCGCAGGCGACGTCGGCGCGCAGTTGCGCGTCGTCGCCCTGCCCTGCGTGCGTCTGCAGGGTATTCAGCGCGAAGGTCTTGAGCCCGCTGAAACTGAAGTCGAGCCCCGGGCGATCGGTCATCGGGCGCGGGAACCGGAAACGGTCCGGGTCGCCCGTAGCCGCGAGGCGCTCGAGTGCGGGGCCGCCCGGATAGCCAAGGTCGAGCAGCGACGCGGTCTTGTCAAAGGCCTCGCCAACGGCGTCGTCGAGGGTGTCGCCGATGACCCGGCAGGCGCCGGGGCGTTCGACCGCGACCAGCATCGTATGGCCGCCGGACACCAGCAGCGCGACGAACGGGAACGCCGGGGCCGGGGTCTCGAGCAGCGGCGCGAGCAGATGCCCTTCCATGTGATGGACCGCAATCGACGGAATACCCCAGGTCCACGCGAGGCTGCGGGCGACGGCAGCGCCGACCAGCAACGCCCCGGCGAGTCCCGGGCCGGCGGTCCACGCGATCCCGTCCGGTCGGCCGCCCGCGAGCCCGGCCTCAGCCAGGACCTCGCGCAACAGCGGCAGCAGACGGCGAACATGGTCGCGAGAAGCCAGCTCCGGCACGACCCCGCCGTAATCGGCATGCAGCGCGACCTGGCTGTATAGCCGCTGCGCGACGACGCCACGACCGGCCTCATAGACCGCGAGGCCGGTCTCGTCACAGGAGGTTTCGATGCCGAGAATCTTCATTTCAGGGTACCCAGAAGGGTAAAGTCCGCGGGCAAGTATCCGATAAATGTAGTAATATAAGCGCTTGCGAGACACGGGGTCAGCCCCCGGTTTCATCACCGGCGCGGTTCCCATTCTACCGCCCGGGAAGACGATAACGACAAAACCGGAACACCAGCCCATCCGGCCACCCCAGCGATGACAGACCATCTTGCCATACAGGTCAGCAAGCTGACCAAGATCTATCTGCCCGACCACCGCGCGGTCGATGAACTCGACCTCGAGGTCCGCGAGGGTGAGATCCTGGCCCTGCTCGGCCCGAACGGGGCCGGCAAGTCGACGACGATCCGGGTGCTGTCGACGCTGTCGGGCTTCGATTCCGGCAAGGCCTTCGTCGGCGGCATCGACGTCGACCAGGCGCCGGAGCAGGTGCGCCGCACGATCGGCGTCGTCGCCCAGAAGACCGGCGTCGACTACTTCCTGACCGGTCGCGAGAACATGACCCTGCAGGGGCATATGTACCGGATGAAGAAGGCCGACATCCGCTCGCGCATCGAGGAACTCGCCGAATACTTCGAACTCAAGGACAGCATCGACAAGCCGGTGATGGCCTATTCCGGCGGCATGACCCGCAAGCTCGACATCGCGACCGCGCTGATCCACCGGCCGAAGATCCTGTTCCTTGACGAGCCGACGCTCGGCCTCGATATCCGCAGCCGCAAGATCCTGTGGAAACATATCGAGGAACTGAACAAAAAGTTCGGCCTGACGATCCTGCTGACGACGCACTATCTCGAAGAGGCCGACAAGCTCGCGCACCACGTCGCGATCATCAATGCCGGCAAGATCCGGATCATCGGCACGCCCGAGGAACTCAAGAACGGCATCCACGGCGACTCGGTCGTGCTCTCCTTCGATAGCGTCGGCGCGCGCGAGAAGGCCTACGCGGCTGACATCAAGGCCGGCGGCATCGCCCGCGAGGCCGTGTTCGAAGGCAACAACCTGCACCTCTACGTCGACGACGGCGCGACCTCGATCCCGGCGATCATGGAACAGGCCGCGCCCCACGACGTCCATGTGAAGACGCTGTCGCTCGCGCGCCCGACGCTCGACGACGTGTTCCTGAAGTACACCGGCGCCAGCATGGTCGAGACCGCCGAGGAAGAGCCCGAACAGTGGTGGCACCAGTGGGCCGGCAAGGGTGGCGGCGGTGGCGACTGGAAGAAGCAGGCCGCGAAATGGGGCTATGTCGAGGGCGAGGACGACGCCGAGTGGCAGGGTAATGAGTGGGTCGATGCCGACGGTAAGCCGCGCATACCCGAGCAGGACAAGAAGCCCGGCGATCCGCCGCCAGAGAGCAGGACCGCCGATTCCGGCGAGTGGCAGGGCAACGAATGGGTCGACAAGCAGGGCGCGCAGAAAGGCGACTGGGGCGACTCGCCTGACTGGAAGGGTAATGAGTGGGTAGACGACCAGGGCAAGCCCAAATCTGACTGGAGCCAGCCCGCCGCCGAGCCCGAGAAACCGGCCGCGCCGGCATCAGCCGACGACTGGAAAGGCAATGAATGGGTCGACGACAAGGGCGACCAGAAGGGCAAATGGGGCGACTCCCCGGACTGGCAGGGCAACGAGTGGGTCGACAAGGACGGCAAGCCCCGCACCGACTGGAACAAGAAGGGCTGACGTGATGATCGCCGATACCTGGCATCTGTTCAACAAGTACATGATCATCACCCTGCGGATGCCGCTGTGGACGCTGTTCACGCTGATCCAGCCGCTGATCTGGCTGATCATCTTCGGCCAGCTGTTCGGCCGCTTCGTGCAGGCCGAAAATTACATGGACTTCATGGTCCCCGGCATCCTGATCATGACCGTACTGTTCGGCTCGTCGTGGTCCGGCGTCAGCCTGCTGCGCGAGATCTCGGCCGGCACCGTCGACAAGCTGCTGGTGTCGCCGGTATCACGCGTCGCGATCGTGCTGAGCCGGGTCATGCACTCGGCGGTGCAGGTCATCGCCCAGGCGCTGATCATCCTCGTCGTCGCCTGGCTGATGGGTTCGACGATTACGATGAACCCGGTCTATCTGATCATGGGTATGCTGATCGTGTTCCTGCTCGGCATCGGCTTCGCGGCGATCTCCAACGGCTTCGCGATCACGCTGCAGCGCGAGGAGCCGCTGGTGATGATCGGCAACCTGATGACGCTGCCGCTGATGTTCTTCTCGTCGGCGCTGGTGCCGAAGCAGTTCATGCCGGACTGGATACAGTTCATCTCGATCATCAACCCGATCACCTACGCCGTCGAGGGCGTGCGCGCGGTGCTGGTCGCGCCGCCGGACCTCGGCGCCTACGCGCTCGGCCTCGGCGTCATGGTCGTCTTCGCCGGCGCCACCCTGACCTGGGCAGTGCTTGCCTTCAACGCGCTGCGCGACTAGTCAAGGCTCAGAAGGTGACGTTCATCCCGCCACTGATCATCAAGCGCTCGTAATTACTGAGCGAAGAACTCTGCAAGCCCTCGATGATGTCTTCCCTGCCGAGGATGAATCCGACCGGCAGGTTAGAGCTGTTCCTGGTCCACGACAAGGTCGTAAAGAATCCGATATTCGGCCGGAAGCGGTAACTGGCGCCCACCGCGAGGTTGTGGCGGGTGTTCCTGCGCTGGCGGGTAAACTGCGTGAATGAGTCCGGATTGCTGTAATCGAGCAGCGTGAACCCGTAATTGGCGTTGATGCTGCCCCAGGACATCTGGCGATCGGCGCCGATCGTGATCCCGTGGCTCAGATAGGCGTAGTCGTTGCCGACCAGCTCCTTATTGGAGTTCCAGACCGCAGAATAGCCCAGCCGCAGGCGGTGGCGGTCGGTCACATTCTGATTCAAGGAAGCGCCCGCGGAGGCCGTATAGGAGCTGAAGAACGGGCTGTTGCGGGCATCGAAATCACTGTACGAGAAATTTGCCGACAGGTTGCTCGAGGCCAGTTCGCCGGAAAACGGGTGCAACAGGTTCGGCAGACGCGTCCGCAGCAGGCCGTCCGCAAAGACTGTATGCATGCGGCTCAGTCGATTGTCCGAGATCAGCGAGGCATTGCTGCGCCAGGTGTATCCGCCGACCAGCGTATAGCGCCCCGGCATCAGCGTCGCCGAGACCGTCATCGTCGTATTCAGGTAATCGAACTGTCCCTTGTGGTAATTGATGTAGCTCGGACTCAGCAAAAAGCGCCAGCGCAGGTCGTTCCGGGACTTGTGTTGATAGGCCAGATTCATCGACAGGTCGGAACGAAAATCATCGATGATGTTCCTCTCCGCCAGGTTGCTGTTGTTGTCGTAGGCCATCACATAACTGGCGGAAACGGTCACGCCGCGGATGCGACGCTGTACCAGATCGAGCCGGCGGCGGACACGTTCCCCGACCGCCTCGGACGGATCAGACTGCAGGATCTTCAGGTACTCATCGAGCGCGTCCTCCTCCCGGTTCAGCAGCTCGTAACTGAACGCCAGGTTCATCCTCGCCCCGACATGGCTCGGGACGATACGAACGACCTCGCGGTAGGCATCGACCGCCCTTGGCAGGTCCTCTTCTTCGGTGTGGATCAGCCCGAGATAGAACCACGCGATCTGATTGTCGGGATCTAAGTCGAGCACGGCCTGGAACGCCTCCGTCGCCTCCGCGTGCCTGCCGTCGGTATACAGTTCCTTGGCCGTGACCAGGCGCAGTGATCGCTGGTGGCGGGCAAGGGCTGCTTCATCGGTCTCGATCGCCAGCAGCCGCGTATACCGCTGTGCCGAATCCCCGAATCTGCCGAGGTGGTCATACAGCATCGCCAGCCCTTCGGTTGCACGCCGGTCGTCGGGGTCGATGCGCAGCACGTTTTCAAAGGCCGTGACGGCGTCCTCGTAGGCATTTTCCCTGAAGTACAGCAGTCCCAGCGCCTTCCAGGCCTCCGCATCGTCCGGGTCGGCCGCCAGCCTGTCCTGGTATTGCCCGATCCTAACCTGCATGCGCTGACGCTCGATCGCGCGCCCCTCCTCGGTCTGTCGCAGGCGCGCGATGACCCGAAGCGCCTGTTCACGAAGACGGCTGTCTGCCTCCGAGGCGGCGACCCGGTCGAGCTCCTCCCAAGCGAGCGCCATATCGCCGGACAGCAGGTACAACTCGGCGAGCCGCATGCGCGCGCCGGCATCGTCGGGATAGTGCTTGCTGAGCGTGGTCAGTACCTCGCGCTCGGCGTCGGGATCACGCTGTTCCCGGCGGATCTCTGCCAGTGTGCCCAGCGCAACGCGATTCTCTGGTTCGACGGCCAGCACCCGTTCGAGGGCCGCCCCGGCCTCGGCAAAATTACCCTGTCGTGCCAGTAACTGCCCTTCCATCAGACCGAGACGGATGCTTGCGCGACGGGCGGCCGTGCTGTCGGGATCGATTTCAACGATGCGCTCAAGCCTGTCGACCGCCGCGACCAGATCGCCTTCACTCTCGTCGATGGTAGCGAGATTCAGATAAGCATTGACGAACCCGGGATCGAGCTCGATGACGCGCTCGAATCCGGCGCGCGCCTCCTGCCGGCGGTTGATCAGCAGGTTGGCGACCGCTGCGCTGTAGACGATCAGGGCGTTGTCGGGATAATCCGCTGCCAGCGATGCGAATTGGTCCCGGGCAACCTCGACCTCGCCGCGCCTGGCATTCCGCGTCGCTATCGCATAACGAAGCCTGCGCAGCGCATCCTCCTGCTCGACGCTTCCCGGCGCAGCGAGGTCGAACGCAGCCTGGAACTGGCCGATTGCGTCATCGATGCGCTCCAGAGATTCATAGAGGATACCGAGGCGGATACGGACATCGGCCCGTCCCGGATTCGCCTCGACTTCACCCTCGAGGGTCGTGACGCCGGCATCGCCGGTCTGTGCGAGGACCGCCGGCGTCAACAGGCAACACAGGGTCAGCAGGCAGGCCGCCACCAGTCCCGCAAACCGGCGGCAGGTAAAATCGGGAGACTGCTTCGGATCGGAAACGGCCATGCATCCACTCAGAAATGGAGATTGACCCGCAACAGCAAGCGCCAGCCATCGAAGTCCAGCTCCATGTCACGGTAGGTCACGTCATCGAACGACTCCGCCTCCGCGAGATAAGTCAGCCGTTGCTGCGAGTCCAGCTGGACCGGAGTGCGGAAATTCAGGTTGTCCTCTACCTGTATATCCGTCGTCAGGGTCGAGTTGCCGAGCTTGAACTTGCGCGCGCTGATGGTGTAGCCGAGATCCGCACCGATCGAGAACCAGTCGCGAAAGGCATACTCACTGCTCAAGCCGAGGTTGAACATGAAGTGACCCGTCGCCTGGGAATCCATGACAATAAAGCGCTTGAAGGTATTCACGCCCTCCGGATTGAAGCCAAACACGAGTTCCTCGCGGTAGTCGATATCGAAGACCTCGTGCAGCGCGACCCGGGTGTGGAACCTCCAGCGTTCATGCCCGGGATTCAGCAGACGCTGCCAGCCGAGGAAGTACTGGAAGTAGGACATGCGGGCGCTGCGCTCATAGCCGACGGCGGTCAGCGTGCCCTGGAACGGGATCTCCGTGCGCATGGACGCGGCCGAGCCGCTCTCCCAGACGCTGGCGCCGAAAAACAGCGCATTCTGCTGATCGAGCGCGAAGGCGATCTCGACCCCGGCCTCGGTGCCACGCCGCATCGCGGGCAACGGATTGTCGATCATGAAGTCGAAATCGACGCCTTCCTCGACCCCGGACGGAATCAGTCGCCCGCGGCCCGGCAACGGCGCGCGGAACTCACCCTCGTTCAGCAGTTTAAGCCGCGGGCTGTGGATGCCGAGCAGCGGCGAGATGCTCCAGCGCTCCCACTCGGCGCGGGCCTCGCCCGGCCACGCCGATGCCAGCAGCATGCACGGCAATGCGAGCGCAAGGAACGGGAGCAGATGAGCAGACCGTTTTCTGCGAATCGTGAGGATCATCAGAATGAATACCGGAACTCGAGGAACAACCGGTCATTGTCGTTGAAATTGCCGAAGAACTGCGCCTGTTCGACCAGGCTCGCGCCGATGATCGCGGCGCCGCCCCCCGGCGACCCGAGCTGTGAACGGCGGCCAAAGAACAGGTCGGCGCCGGTCGCGATCTGGAACTGACTGGTCACATTGAAGATGACCTTGGGCTTGAGATACAGCTCCTCGAGATTGACGAGACCGATCGCGAGCAACTGGATCACGGCATTGTACTGAGGCACCGGCTTGCGCGCGAACAGGGTCAGCGAGGTATCGTATTCGTCCTGGATGAGCCGCTCATCGTAGCCCAGGATCACCCATTGCGTGATCGCCGGCGAGAAGTCGATGCCCCACAGGCTGAAGTCATAACCCAGCCCCCAGCGGATATGGCGCTTGCGGACCGCGCCCTGTTCGTCGAGGAACCCGTCGAGATCGCGATCGCTGTCGGCGCGCAGGCCGAAGTACTTGTCAGGCACATATGCCAGCTCTGCCTTGAGGATACCCCGCCCGACGGGCCGGATCAGCGTGCCGCCATAGACATTCAGACGGGAATAGGTCGGAAAGAACTGCGGGTCCAGCGGCGAGTCGATGAGCGCGGAGCGGAACACCACCGGGAAACTGTCCCAGGTGTACAGATAACTGAGCGCGACGTCGTTACCGCGCCATTCGCTCGACAGGCGCAGCCCGAAATCGGAATTACGCAGGTTTCGCGCCGGGTATCGGGTAATGATCCGGTCATCCTCGTCCCGTATATCCTGCAGCAGTTCCCACTCCGAGCCGCGAGGCGCGGGCTTGTGAAAGCGGATGTCCGGAATCCACAGAAATTGCAGGTCTGCCGCGTCCCCGTAATAGTCGGTCTTCAGTGTCCATTGCGGGATCCGGTAATCGAGTAGATCCGGCAGGATCAGTTCGCGGAAATCGAGCGGGTTGAGCTCGTCGGTGATCCGGATACCCTCGAAGACACCCCAGATGACGAACTGCTTGCCGACGCGAATATCGAGGCGATTGAAATAGAGGTCGAGATAGAACTCCCGCAGTTCGGCCACCGGGGAATCCTTTTCCTGCTCGAGATTGTCGATGAAGACCAGCGGCTGGTCATCATCGCGCGCGAAACGCGCGCTGATCGTCTCATAGGCAAACAGGTCGTAGGCCAGGTCGTGATAGGCCCAGCCGGAGGCCACCAACCGTGCATCAGGGCTGAACGAGTACTCTCCACCCAGCCAGAGGATATTGCGCAGCTTGGTGATCGAACGCGGTTCGCGGAAGCGGTAGGCGGTTTCGTTCTTGAGATAACCGTTCAGGGTCAGGCGGTCAGCGATGCGCGCCATGGCGCCCGCGGACCCGGGCCCGACGTCCGGGTCCTGTGCATGCGTCTCCCGGATGCCGCTATCGACGACCTGGAGCGCGAGAATCAGGGAAAGGGCGTGAAGTATCCTGCCAGGCTTCAGGCATCGACTCTGCATTTGTCGCAAAGGATAACATGTTCCTCCCCCGGGGCAGCGAAGCCGAACATGACCACTGCGCCGGCACTGATCCGGTGGTGACAGGAGGAACACTGCATGCCGCGATTCAGCACGATATCTTCCCAGCCGATGACGCCGGGGAAGCGCGGTCCGTCCGTACGCGCGACGGGCGCCCGGGCGCTGCGCTGCTCACCGGCAGTTTCGGCAGCGCCGCCGAATGCCTCCTCGAGGATGTCGCGGATCAGGATCGAGACCGGGATTCCGAGCGTCTCCGCCCGCGCGATGACCTTGTCACGCAATTCCTTCGGCACGCGCGCGCCAAGGTATTCCTGCTTGCGCGCCAGCGCGTTCTTGCGCGCCCTGTCGGCAGCGATCCTGGCCTGCTTGCGGCCGGCGTTGCGTATCTCTCTCGCGAAATCGTGCATGGCTCCCCCCTGTGACACCCGGATCAAATTGTTATACATTGTATAACAACGTTGAACGCCGGACAAGCGCGGGCCTCAGGGGGCGCGGCGGAAGCGCTCGATGACCTCGGGTCCACGCTGCAGGCTGCGGGCGGAGAAGAGCTCGTCTTCCAGCCCCACGTTGACCCTGACATCGCTCAACTGAAAGATCGATGCACTCTCGCTGCGCCGGCTCCTGACCAGCACGCGTTCCCACACCCAGGCATCACCGACCCGCTGCCATTTGATGAACTGGTCCTTGATCAGCTCGCCGGCGGTGTCGTAGTAATCGATGCGCGCGGTCACGCACTCATCCCAGTTGTCCGTCTTGACGAACCAGAATACCCGCTTGCCATAGAGCGGATTGCTCTCGCGGGGGACGCTCTCGACGACATGGAAATCGATGTCCTCGACGGTGCTGACGCCGAGATAACGGTGATCGTCCTCGTCGATCCGGCGCGGCGAGACATCGGCATAGGTCAGGTTGGAGTTCAGGAAGCTATCGCCGGGATCGCGGATCGTCACCCGGCGGATCTTTTTCAGCAGGGGAAGATAGATCCACTGATCGACCGGGCGGCTGGTCGAAGGGGTATAGGCAATGCGCATGAAGGCGGCGCCGCGGGCATCCGGCGGATAGACCGTGAACAGCAGCATCTTGTCGGCGACACCGTCCTCGCCGCCGTAGTCCTTCCAGAAGCGCATGTATTCGCTGCGCCGGATACGGCCCTCCCGATCCCGCAGGGAGACTGTGAACAGACCCTGCTGATCTTCGCCCGCGTATTGCTCCGCGCAGCGCTGATAGACCTCGACGCCGGTCAGCTCGGATTCCGGCCCCGCGGCCAAGGCGCCACCCCCGGCGCACGCGCCGGTGACGAGTATCAGGAGACCTTGCAGGTATCTTCGCGGCATCAGCCTTCCATATCACGCGCCCGCAGGCGAAAAAAAAGAGAAGGGCAGGCTGCCCTTCTCTTTGATTCCCATCATGAACTGCGCGGCAAAGAGACCGTTGACGGCCGCGTTTACAGCGACGGCGGGGTATCGCCGAAGGTCTCGTTCCAGCCGAACGGTGTTACAGCGCCGCCAAGGCCGTCATTGATGCCGGTCGCGTCGAGTGAGAAGGTCGTGATCTCCAGGTCCGGATCCGGGGTCAGATTGGTGACCCCCTGGAAACCAAACTGTGACGTCCCCTGCCCGCCGAGATCGAGCCTCTGCCCGATCCAGCGCATCATGACCTCATCGCCGGCGTCCCACGCGAGTGAGCATTCGCCCGCCTGCTCCTGGCATGAGTCGAAGGTGATCGAACCCGCGTCGGTGAACGCGCCCTGACGCTGCTCGAGCAGGAAGCGCTGCTGGTCGGGGATCGGGTCGTTGTCATTGAAGAAGACCCGCTGGTCGATCGTGATCGAACGATCCGCGACCTCGCCGTTCTCGTCATGGATCACGAGCATGTCGAAGTTCGAGATGAAGGTATCATCGGCGCCGGCGAAGGCCTGTTCGATGATGAGATTCGGATTGTCTGCGTCCGGGGCCTCATTGGCCCAGCCGATCATCAGCGTGCTCGTGTTCGTGAAGTCACCGGTCACGTCACTCTGCTGGTGCATCTGCTGCGCCATGATGCCGTTCGTGGCGCCCTGACGCACGAAGCTCTCGTCGCGGTAGAAATTGGGATCGTCGGTATTTGCGTTCGGGTCGGTGATGATCGTCCAGATGTAGGTCGGCTCGCCCGCCGCGCTGACCGAGATCTGCGCAAAACCGTCGATGCCGCCGACTTCGACCGTGCAGCTGAACCCGACCGGGCAGGTGTGGTCGATGACGCCGTTATCGACCGTCCAGCCGCCGAAGACCGGTAAGGCGGCCGCAGCATGGACCGTCAGCGGGAGCAGCGCCAGCGCAGGCGCGGCTGCAAGTACTCCGTAGAAACCTCTGCTACCCCTAGTCATCTCTGAACCCCCCTCGGCCGGTCAGGATACATACTCATGCCCATATGTTAGCACTCCGCAACGAAAAAAGTCCAACTCTGCAACGCCGGCACACCCGCCGGCTGCCGGCGTCGACGCCGGCAGCGGCGGTCATCCGTCCCGGTGATAAAAGTTCAAATAAATCAGATTGTTCTGTTGCTCACCGTAATCCACCCGGGTCAGCGAGCCATAATCGATCGTCAGGCGGCGGTAGGCCTCGAGCGGCATCGTCAGCGCATCGGTGATGCACATGCGAATCGGGCCGACATGGGCCACGATGACGATCAGCTGCCCCCGGTGGGCGTTCAGGATGCGCTCCAGGGCGCCGGTCACGCGACTCATGTGATCGTGGATCGTCTCACCACCCTCCGGCACGAAGTAGACCGGATCCTGTTTCCAGGCACGGAACGCCTCGGGATAATCGCGCGAGATCTCATCGAAAAAGAGGCCGTCCCAGATGCCGAATGGCCGCTCCTTCAACTGCGGATCGAAGTGCAGCGGCACACCGGTCGCGCCGGCGATCGCCTCCGCGGTCAGGCGCGTGCGCTGCATCGGGCTCGCGTAGATCACATCGATCGCCTGGCCGACGAGCAGTTCTGCGGCATGGCGCGCATGCCCGTGGCCGCGCTCGGTCAGGCCCGGATCTTCGCGGTCGTCACAGTACAGGCGCTTGTTCGGAAAGTCGGCCTGGCCGTGGCGCACGAAAATCACGCCGGTGGTCTTTTCCTTGTCTCGCATGCGTGTCCCGGCACCTTGTGCCTGGCTCAGGTCATCGGCCGGCTGTGCGTATGGGGGTGACCGCCATGACTATGGCTGCTCTCGCTGACGTCGACCGGCACCATGTTGAGCTTGCCGTGACGCACGCCGCGTTCGGCCATCACCGCGTTCGCAAACGCGCGTACCTCGCGGACCGGTCCGCGCATCAGCGCGATCTCCAGGCAATGGTCGTGATCGAGATGGACGTGCATGCTCGACAGGTTCAGCTCATGGTGCTTGTGGTGCACGCGGGTGATCCGACTGGCAAGCTCCAGCTCGTGATGGTTGTAGACATAACTCAGGGTACCGACGCAGTATCCGTCATCGGATTTCTCCAGCCGCTCCTTCTCGAGCTGTTGCCGGATCAGGTCACGCATTGCCTCCGAACGATTCTTGTAGCCCCGTTCCTTGATAAACGTATCGAACAACTCGGATAGCGCTGTATCCAGCGACATTGTTATACGTTCCATACACCCCGCCCCGGTTATGCTGATCGCAGTCCTGTGTTCGCGGCGCCGGCCGCCCGCGCCGCAGCGCTGTCCGGCACCCTCGCCCGCCGGACCGGCTTGTGCCGTCCCCGGGTCCGTCTCGGACGCGGACCCGTCACAAATCATACAGGATAAACATAAAATTGAGCCATAAATCCGGCGCCTTGCGGCGGCACCGGCGATCATGCTAGATTACCCCTCCCCAGGTGGGGTAGGATAGGAGCCATACACATGATCGAACTGAAGATAGAAGGCATGAGTTGCGGACACTGCCGGCAGGCGGTGGAGCGTGCACTGACCGCGGTGCCGGGCGTCGAGCGCGTCGTCGAGGTCAGCGTGGAACAGGGGGCGGCCCGCATCGAGGGCAGCGCCGATCCGCGCGCACTGGTCGCCGCGATCGAGGAAGCGGGCTACAAGGCATGGCAGAGCTGAGCGGCGCGGTCGACCACTGTCGCGCGCTGCGCCTCGACCCCGGCGCCCGCGCGGAGGCAAGCCGGCGCCTGCGTTCTATCCGGGGACATGTCGAGGGCATCCTGCGCATGCTCGAAGACGAGGGCGTCTACTGCGTCGATGTACTGAAGCAGGTCAAGGCCGTCGATGGCGCGCTCAGAAAGGTCAGCACGGTGGTGCTGCGCAGTCACCTGCATGATCATGTCGCCACCGCGGCGCAACGCGGTGACGCGAATGTGATCGTCGACGAACTGATGGAGCTGCTGAAGTACCGCTGAGCGCCGCCGTGAAGACCTCACTGAATTTCGGTATCGACGGCATGACCTGCGCCGCCTGCGTCACCCGCGTCGAGCGGGTCCTGAACAAGCAGCCCGGTGTACTAGCCGCCACCGTCAATCTTGCGACCGCCAAGGCCGCAATCGAGGTCGATACCGATACCTTCGAGCTGGCGCGCTCGCTCGCGGCGGTGCGTGAGGCCGGTTATCCGCCGCGGACGCGGCGCATCGCTATCGGCATCGGCGGCATGACCTGCGCCGCCTGCGTCACGCGCCTCGAACGGGTGATCGGCCGCTTGCCGGGCATTATCGGTGTCAGCGTGAACCTCGCGACCGCGAAGGCCGCGATCGAATACCTGCCCGACGCCGGCGACCTCGCGGGCATCCGCGCAGCGATCACCTCCGCCGGCTATGAGGCGCTGGCCGATGACGGGGCCGAGGACGCCGGCGCTGACGAACGCCGCGGCGAACAGGAACTCCGAACTCTCAAACATGACCTCATGCTGGCCCTTGCGCTGACCGCGCCGCTGGTGCTGGTCGCGATGGGGCCGATGCTGCTGCCCGGACTCGGCAACCTGATGCACTCCCTGATGCCGGTCGCCGGCTGGCGCTGGCTGGAATTTCTGCTCGCGAGTCCGGTGCTGTTCATCGCCGGGCGTCGTTTTTTTCGCCAGGGCTGGGGTGAACTGCGGCACCTGAATCCCGGCATGAATTCCCTGGTCATGATCGGCGCCTCTGCCGCCTGGTGCTATTCGACATTGGCGCTGAGCGTGCCCGGGCTGTTTCCGGAGGGCACTGCCAATCTCTATTTCGAGGCGGCCGGGGTCATCGTCACGTTGATCCTGCTCGGCCGCTGGCTCGAGTCCCGCGCCCGCGGCCGGACCTCGGAGGCCATCAAGCGCCTGATCCGCCTGCAGGGCAAGACCGCACGCGTAATCCGCGACGGTCACGAGACCGAGATGCCGGTCGAGGACGTCATGCCGGGCGACGAGATCGTCGTGCGCCCGGGCGAGCGCGTTCCGGTCGATGGCGTGGTCATCGAGGGCGAGAGCTATCTCGACGAATCGATGATCACCGGCGAACCGCTGCCTGCGGCAAAACGAACCGGCGACGAGATCACCGGCGGCACCATCAACCAGACCGGGGCCTTCCGCTTCCGCGCGACGCGGGTCGGCGCCGACACCGTCCTCGCGCGCGTGATCCGTATGGTCGAGGAGGCGCAGGCATCGAAACCACCGATCCAGGAAATCGCCGACCGCATTGCCGGGGTGTTCGTGCCGCTGGTATTGCTGCTCGCGGCGATCACCTTCGCCGCATGGCTCGGGTTCGGTCCGGCGCCGGCGCTGAGCTTCGCCTTCATCGCAGCAGTCAGCGTACTGCTGATCGCCTGTCCCTGCGCGATGGGGCTCGCAACGCCGACCGCGATCATGGTCGGCAGCGGCAAGGCCGCTGAACTCGGCATCCTGTTCCGCAAGGGTACCGCACTGGAAATGCTGGCGCGCGCCGATACGATCCTGTTCGACAAAACCGGCACGCTGACCATCGGCCGACCGGAACTGACCGGCGTTGAGGCCGTGGACGGAGACACGGAGGCGCTGATTGCGCTGGTCGCGAGTGCCGAGGCCCTGAGCGAGCACCCGGTTGCGAAGGCGATCGCCGACGCCGCCGGGGCGCGCGGTCTCACCATCGCACCGGCGAGCGAATTTCGTGCCGAGCCCGGCTTCGGCATCGAGGCCCGAATCGACGGCCAGCTGGTGCAGGTCGGCGCGGGACGCTACATGGAACGGCTCGGCATCGGTACAGCGCCCCTCTCAGCGGTCGCTGCACACTGGAGCAGCCTCGGCCACACCCTGCTGTTCGCTGCCTGTGACGGCAATCTGCGCGGTCTGCTCGCGATCTCCGACCCGTTGAAGGAAGGCAGCCGCGCGGCGATCGCGGCCCTGCACGCGGCGGGGATGAAGACCGGCATGCTGAGCGGCGACAACCCGCGCAGCGCGCACGCGGTCGCGGCCGAGGTCGGGATCGAATTTGTCATTGCCGAGGTGCTGCCGGGGCAGAAGGCCGACGAGGTTCAACGCCTGCAAAGGGAGGGACGTCGTGTCGCCTTTGTCGGCGACGGCATCAATGATGCGCCGGCGCTGGCCCGCGCCGACGTCGGTATCGCAATCGGCACCGGCACGGATATAGCGATCGAATCCGGGGAGGTGATCCTGATGCGCGGTGACCTGCGCGTGCTCGTCGATGCGATCGCGCTGTCCCGGCGGACCCTGCGCACGATCCGGCTGAATTTCTTCTGGGCCTATGCCTACAATGTAGCGTTGATCCCGGTCGCGGCGGGGGCGCTCTATCCGTTCTTCGGGATCCTGCTGAACCCGATGCTGGCCGCCGCGGCGATGAGTGTGTCGAGTCTGTTCGTCGTCAGCAACAGTCTGCGCCTGCGCGGTTTCCGGGCGCAGGCCTCAGGCTGAGGAATCTCCCGACAGCTTCCTGCGATCGGCTGCCGGCGTGTCCTCGCTGTCCAGCGCCTCGTCATGGAAGTGCGACTCGTCGACCTCCTCATGGAGGTGGCCGTGGTCGTGCTCGTGGGTATGCAGGTGCACATGCAGATGACCGTCGGCGCCATGGGCATGCCGGTGCGCATGCAGGAACTTGCCGATGACCTTGCGATCTCCCTCATCCATATCCTGGCGATGCAGGATGTCATGCAACAACTCGTGCGTCATCAGCGCCAGCGGCAACTCGAGCTTGTTGTCCTCGAGCAGCTTGCGGTCGTAGAGGATGCTGGTCGTCGGGCCATCGGCGGCGATCCGGCCGTCGACCAGCAACAGGCAGCGACTGCAGACCTCGAGCGCGATATCGAGATCGTGGGTGCACAGCAGTATCGTCTTGTCCGTATCGCGCAGCCAGTTGATGAGATTGCGCCGGTTGAGCGGATCCATGTTGGTCGATGGCTCGTCGAAGACGAGGATATCCGGCTGGTAAGACAGCACGGTCGCAAGCGCGAGTCGCTTGCGCTCACCGAATGACAGGTGAAACGAGGAGCGTTCCTCAAAGCCCTCGAGACCGACGACTGCCAGCGCCTCCCTGACCCGCGCCTCGATCTCATCCTTCGGCAGGCCGAGGTTCAGCGGACCGAAGGCGACGTCGTCGAAAACAGTCGGGCAGAACAACTGGTCATCAGGGTCCTGGAAGACGATGCCGACCTTGCGGCGGACGTCCTTGAGGTTGTCCTTGCCGATCACTGCGCCGTCGATGGTCACGGTGCCGGAAACCGGGAACTGTACGCCGTTCAGATGACTCATGAAGGTCGACTTGCCGGCGCCATTGGGCCCGATCAGCGCGACCTTCTCACCCTTGTGGATGTGGCAACTCAGTCCCTTGAGCACCTGGTGCCCGTCGGGATAACTGAAGACGACGTTGTCGACGTCGATGATGACAGGGACCGGGGGGGTATCAGTACCAGGCATGTTCCGCGACTCCAAATGTTCCGCTCATGTCCAGCGCGACGATAGTGAAGCCGATCGCGAGCACCACCGCGGCCTTGAGGTAATCGGTTGCGTTGGAGCGGAATGTCACCATTGAATGCAGTTCCCCCTGGTACCCTTTGGACAACATCGCCTTGTAGACCCGCTCGGTGCGCTCGAAGCTGTGCACCAGCAGGGTGCCGACGAAATGTCCGAACACCCGCAGCGTACGGCGGTCGGTGCGTGCCACGAAGCCGCGCACCCGCATCGAAGTATACATGCGCTTGAGTTCATCGAGGAACAGGAAGGTATAGCGGTAAGTGAACAGCAGCATCTGCACGATGATCTTCGGACACTTGAGATGCTGCAATGCGATCATCGACACGTCGAAGCGGCTGGAACCGAACAGCGCGAAACTGACGATGACGATGGCCAGCGCCTTGGTGAATATCAGCGCTGCGATGCGCAACCCCTCCCACGCGAACGGCAGGCCGATCACATAAAAGGCGGCCTCGCCGGGATAGGTCAGCGGCATTACCAGAAAGAACGGCAGCAGGAACACGATGATGAAGGCGAGTCCGTGCGAGATGAAGTGCATCGGCAGCGCGCTGATCGCCAGGATCACCGCCGCGAAGGCCAGCGCCGCGAGCGCCATCGGCAGGGATTTCAGCAGCGCAATCGAGATGATCAGCAAGCCGAGGGCAACGGTCTTGACGCGCGGATCCCAGCGCTGGATCGGCGAGGCGACGCTGGAATAGCGGTCGATGTCGAGCGCCATGTCAGCCGCTACTGCTGCCGGCCGCCGCGACCCTGCGCCCTGCGAGGATCTCCGGTTTGACGCGATGCAGGAATTCGGCGCAGGCGCCGACCACCGCGGCCTCGATCAGCATGATCGGAATATGTGCGAGCAGGATCATGCCGGCGACTGCAATGAAGGCCTCCCCGGTACTGAGCAAGGCCAGTGCCAGTACGACGCCGGAACTGATCGTTGCTACCGCTCCGGCCAGCGCGCCGAATACAAACTCCTTCTTCGCGAAACTGAAGTGATGACGCAACTGCCAGACCAGATAGGCGACCAGCGCGCCCCCGCCGAGCATGATCGCGTTGACTCCGATGACGGTGACACCGCCGTGTCCGAAGATGATCGCCTGCAATATGATGCCGAGCATGATGGCGGGAAATGCCCGCCAGCCGAGCACCACGGCGACCAGGCCGTTCAATATCAGATGGACGCTGGCCGGCCCGATCGGCACCTTGATCAGCGAGGCAACAAAGAATACGGAGGTGATGACAGCGATCTTCGGCACCTCCTCCATGTCCATATTGCGCATCGTCACCGCGGCGATCGCAACGGCGCCGGCGTAACCGGCAATCCAGACGGGGGCGTTCAGAATGCCTTCGGAGATGTGCATGGCGTGGCCGGGTGTCCCTGGAAGTTTCTCTCTTATCGGTCGCCGACCCCGCGACCTGAACTTTGCGCGTCGTTCAGTTGCCTGACGACGCGGACTTGCCCTGCAGGCTGCGCGCCCTCAGATAGAAAAAGACCCCGACGATGCCGATGATGAAGCCGACCCCGCCGATGATATCACTGGCAGTGCGTCGATCGCTCAGTTCCGCCATATTGCGCACCAGCGGCAGCGTGGCCTCGTTGACTGCCTGGCGCACCATCGCCTCGATCGCCGCGCTGTCGGCGGCAACCGGGGTCCCGGCAGTCGTTGCCGCGCCTGCAGTGGCCGGCTCACCCGCCGCCATCGCCCCGCGGATCTCGTCGGCGGGCAGCGTGAACTCGGCGCGGTGGCCCATGCCGGCATAGAGCGAGATCCTGAGATCGGTGACCTCGGGGACCTCGAATACGAATACGCCCTCTCCGTCCGCCTGGCCCTGCACGAGGCGATCGCCGGCAGGTGAGAAGACCTGGATCTGGGCGTTCTCGGCGACCTTGCCGTCCGTGAAAAAGCCCTCGACGACGACCTTGTTGCCCTCGGCATAGGCGAACAGGTTGACCTTGTGGGCATGGGCAGCCGACAACGGCCACAACAACAGTAACAGCAGCAGAATCAGGGCGCGGCGGGTTGAAACAGCGGAAGGATTCATCATGCGGCCACCAAGTCACGTAAGATTATAAGTGATCACATCATAACACAGGGGCGGGACGGTCGCCCCGCAGAATCGCGGGGCGCCGATCATGCCGGCCATTCGGGATTGGCCTCAGGCGGACTTTCTGACCACCCGCTGGGCGACGCCCGGGTCCTCGGAATTCTTCTCGACCCAGTGCTTCTTGCCCTCGGTCGTCACCTCGCACTTCCAGAACGGGGCGCTTTCCTTGAGGTAGTTGATGATGTAGCGGCAGGCATCGAAGGAATCCTTGCGATGCGCCGACCACACGGCGACCAGTACGATCGGATCAGTCGGCACCATCTCGCCGACGCGGTGGCCGACCATGCAGTCCATGATGTCCCACTCGTCCATCGCCTCCTGGCAGACGCGCTCGATATGGTGCTCGGTCATGCCCGGATAGTAGTCGAGATTCATCGCGCGGACGTCCTGGCCGTCGTTGAAGTCGCGCATCGTGCCGACGAAGGTCACGACGCCACCGTGCTTGCCCGGAGGCAGCACGTTTTTCTCGTACTCCAGCACCTCCTTGTACGGATCCAGCGTATCCTTGGTGATGAATACCTTCATGTCAGCCTCCAGTCACCGGCGGGAAGAACGCAACCTCATCGCCGCTCTTCAGTTCGTGGCTCGAATCCGTGTACTCCATGTTCACGGCAACCAGGATGGTCTCGGGGATCGGATCGCTGGAGACTTCGCCCCAGACATCCGCGACCGTGATCTTGTCGCCCTTCAGGCTGACCTTGTCCTCGGACTTGCCCATGCGATCGCGAAGACTCGCGAAGTAACGTATCTTGATATCCATGTTTTCCGCCTCTGCTCGAGTAAGCAACCGTCGCCGCCCTCAGGCGGTCGCCGACCTGCGCCAGTGGCCCGACTTGCCGCCCGACTTCTCGAGCAGCCCGATTTCCGAAATCACCATGCCGCGATCGACCGCCTTGCACATATCGTAGATCGTCAGCAGCGCGACCTGCACCGCGGTCAGGGTCTCCATCTCGACGCCGGTCTGACCGTTGCAGCGCACAGTCGCCTTGCAGTAGACGGCATTGTTCTCGGGCTCCGGAGTCAGCACCAGATCGACCGAAGTGATCATGATCGGATGACACAGCGGAATGAGGTCCGGGGTCTTCTTTGCGCCCATGATGCCGGCGACGCGCGCGATACCGAGCACGTCACCCTTTTTGTGCGACCCCTCCATGATCTTTTTCAGCGTCTCGGGCTCCATGTAGATGCGGCCCTCGGCGATGCCCTCGCGCGTGGTGCTGTTCTTCGCGCCGACATCGACCATGTACGCCTCACCGCTGGCGTTGAAGTGGGTCAGGTCGTTATAGCTCATCGTGTCATCCCTTCGTTTACGTGTTACAGACTGATCGGAAAACCCGACGGCCTCAGCCGCCGATCTGGGTCATGCTGGCCCGTGAACGGTTGATATCCGAAACGTTGATCTTGGCCGCGACGCTGGCCGCCTTCTTGGCCTCGAAACC
Organism: uncultured Chromatiales bacterium; assembly: GCA_964384095.1. Classification (GTDB taxonomy): domain Bacteria; phylum Pseudomonadota; class Gammaproteobacteria; order SZUA-140; family SZUA-140; genus JAITWN01. The sequence continues at coordinate 17,148 of CAYLKC010000002.1, read as the reverse complement.
GTCCTTGTGCTTTTCATCGAAGGCCTTGCGGAACAGGCCGACGATGTCATCATCGCTGCCGCCCTTGCGGATCAGGTCGCGCAGGTGATAGGGCTCTTCGGAATAGAGGCAATTCATGATATTGCCGTCGGCGGTCACGCGGATACGCGAACAGTTGCCGCAGAGGCTGCGGGTAAAGGCCGGGATCACCGCGAATTTTCCTGCATAGCCGGGGACGTGATAGATGTGGTGCTCGGTACGGGTACCGCTGGCGGGCTCGAGCCCCTGGGACTTGTAGTGCGATTCAATCTGTCCGCAGAGATCCGCGGCGCTGGCGAAGTGCTGGCCGCTCTCCCAGATCTGGTGGGCATCGAACGGCATGAATTCGATAAAACGTACAGTGATCGGCTTGTCCTTGGTCAATTCGCAGAACGAGATCAGTTCATCCTCGTTGAAGCCGCGCATTAGCACGACATTGACCTTGACGCGCGGGAAACCAAGCTCGACAGCGAGGTCGATGCTCTCGAGCACCTTCTCGAGGCCGGAGCGGCGAGTGATGGTCTCGAACTTGTCGGCCTGCAGCGAATCGAGGCTGATGTTGACGCCGAACAGGCCGGCCTCTCGCAGCGCCTTCGCGTATTTCGGGAACAGCAGGCCGTTGGTCGTCAGGTGTGTCGCCTTGACGCCGGGGATCTTCACCGAGCGCGCGACGATATCGACGATGTCCGGGCGGACCAGCGGCTCACCGCCGGTGAAACGGACCTTGCGCACGCCCATGCGGGCAAGGAGTTCGATGACCCGCAGGATCTCGTCGGTGCGCAGCACCATGTCCTTTTCCTTGAACTTCACGCCCTCTTCCGGCATGCAGTAGGTGCAGCGGAGATTGCACTGCTCGATGACGGCGATACGGACGTAGTCGAAGGTCCGGCCGTGGCGATCCTGGAGTGGCGGGAGCGGATTGAGCGGCGGGTTTTCCTGCTGCAACGCTGAAACGGAGTTGGAATCAGTGGCTCCGTAGGACTTCTGGTTCAGCGGGTTATTGAGCATGACGATTCTCCTCGAGGGCTTCTTTATTGCTGCTTCGCCTGAACTACTCTGTCAAACGACCCAAAGCTAAAGAATATAGTTGACCGGATTTGTCAGGATCAGGTCGCGAACAACAGCTTGCGCTCATCGCCATCGCCAGCCCTGTCGTCCCGCGGGGACCCGCCTGCGCGCGTCACCTCATCACCCAGGTGATGACCTGAATCGTCCCTGAACCTCAACCGAACTGAGGTGGAACGTCCAGTCCACCCGGTCGTCCGTAACGTGGTGATCGGGGTGCGTATGACCCCAGGTCGCATGCCCTTGCTGGAAGAGGGCCCCCGTCTCCGGAGGCCTGTTTTCACCGCTAGACCCACTCCACTTCGGACCGGGTCTACCGTCGCAAAAGCATAACATAATAGGAACCGGAACGGAATCACACTCCTCCCCGCAATGCCTGTGCCCAGCGCAATATTCATATGTTTCTGATAACTTTGCTTACCGTTGCGCCCCGGCGATCGCTGACGCGCCGCTTGCCGTCGCCGGCCAAATCATCGGACAATGACCGACCTTCATTCTCACTTATCGACCCCGACGCGGATGTATTGACCCCCTTCGCATGCGATCCGCCATAACAAGAGCGCTGGACACCCTATGAAGACTGCTGACGACTGCCTCAATGGCGCCTGGACCCGCAAGCCCGCCCTCCCCGTCGCCCGCTCGCATTGCCCGACGGCCACCTGGAACGGTCGCATCTACGGTTTCGGCGGCGGCGGGCCAAACTTCAAGAGTCTGAATTCCGTAATTATTTACGATCCCGCACGCGACCGCTGGGAGCGAGGGGCCGATATGCCGACCTACCGCTCCGGGGCGATCGCGCGCACCGTCGGTGACGCGATCTACATCATCGGCGGCGGCTTCAAGCAGGAGAACGGCACCTTCCGTTTCCTGCGCACGACCGAGATCTACTATCCCGGCGAGGACCGCTGGGAGTCCGGTCCCGACATGCTGATGCCGCATGACTACCCGGCCGGCGCCCTGCTCGACGGCCATATCTACATACTCGGCGGACATCACCCCGACGCGACGACCTCCGGGCCGAAGACCGATCCGGGCTTCGATTTCTGCGAACGGCTGAACCTGGAGACCGGTCGGTGGGAGGAGATCGCCCCGCTGCCGACGCCGCGTTTCGCGCTCGACGCGGTGGTCGTCGATGACCGCATCCTGACCATGGGCGGCGTCGCGTTTACCCCCGAGGGTTTCAACAATTTCGACCACATCGAGGCCTACGACCCGGAGACGGGGCGGTGGACGCGCGAACAACTGACCCTGCCGTGGACCGCGGCCGGGGCCGGGGCCTGCCTGGCCGCCGGACGGCTGTTCATCTTCGGGGGCTACAGCGGTGATGGCATCAGCGACCACTGCGCCTTCCACGACACCGCCACGGACAAGTGGCATATCCTGCCGCCGATCCCCCAGCCATTGTGCGCGATGGGCGTCGGCGTCATCGACAACACGATCTACCTGCTCGGCGGCTGGGCGGACGACGGTCGCACGCCGCAGGACTGCTTTTTCTCCTACAGCTTCTGACAGCGGGGTCGCATCGACCTGGACCGCGAACAACTCCAGCGCTATAGCCGTCACCTCCTGCTCCCGCAGATCGATATCGCGGGGCAGGAGCGGCTGCTGGGCGCCACCGCGCTGATCATCGGTCTCGGCGGACTGGGTTCACCGGCTGCGCTCTATCTGGCCGCCAGCGGCGTCGGTCGCCTCGTGCTCTGCGATCACGACGAGGTCGAGGCCGGCAATCTCCAGCGCCAGATCCTGCACTCGACCGCCGACCTGGGGCGAGCCAAGACCGCCTCCGCGCGCGATCGTCTGCATGCGCTGAATCCCGGGATCGAACTCGTCACGATCGCGAATCGCCTCGACGGCGAGGCGCTCGCGCGGGCGGTGACCAATACCGATGTGGTACTCGACGCCACCGACAACTTCGACAGCCGCTTCGCGATCAACCGGGCCTGCGCCGCGGCCCGCGTGCCGCTGGTCTGGGGGGCGGTGATCCGCCTGCAGGGCCAGGCCTCGACCTTCGATTTCCGCCGCCCGGACAGCCCCTGCCTTGCCTGTCTGTATCCGGAGCGCGAGCGCGATGCCCTCGACGAAAGCTGTGCCGCGGCCGGCGTACTGGCGCCGCTCGCCGGGATCGTCGGCTGCATCATGGCGACAGAGGCCCTCAAGGTCCTGCTCGACCTGGGCGATACCCTTTGCGGGCGCCTGACGCGTATCGACGCTGCGGCGATGAGCTGGCGGCAGTCCGCGCTGGCCAAGGATCCCCAATGCGATCGTCATAATGTATAATTATCCGTCCTCGCAGAACTTTTTTATGAAACGCCCAGACCCGCAAACCGGGGCACCGGCGCAACCGCCGGCAACCCGCTCTGCACCCGACATATCCGGCTCGGAGGTGACATGAAGGCCAAAGATCGTCGACTGGCGGAATTGCGTGACGCGATTCCCGAGATCACGCCAGCGGAGGCACTGGCGATGCAGAGGCAGGGAGCCGCACTGATTGACGTCCGCGACACCGATGAGGTCGCCCAGGGCAGCCCGACCGACGCCCACCGCCTCGGTCGCGGTTTTCTCGAATTGCGAATCGAGGACGCCGTGCCGGACTTCGACGCCCCGGTGCTGGTGATGTGCGCCGGCGGAGTCCGCTCGCTGTTCGCCGCCGAGGACCTCAAGCGCCTCGGCTACCGTGACGTGCGCTCGGTCAAGGGCGGCTTCAGTCGCTGGAAGAACGAAGGTCATCCCTTTGAAGTCCCGCCGACCCTCGACGCCGAGGCGCGCGAGCGTTACTCCCGCCACCTGCTGATGCCCGATGTCGGCGAGGCCGGCCAGCTCAAGCTGCTCGGCAGCAAGGTGCTGCTGATCGGCGCCGGCGGGCTCGGCTCACCATCGGCCTATTACCTCGCCGCCGCCGGCGTCGGCACGATCGGCCTCGTCGATCATGACGTCGTCGACCGCAGCAACCTGCAACGCCAGATCCTGCATACGGAAGCGCGGGTCGGCATGCCGAAGGTCGAATCGGCGCGCATCGCGCTGGAGCAGCTGAATCCCAGGATCACGGTGCGGACCTACCAGACCCATATCGAGAGCAGCAATGTCGAGGAAATCTTCGATGACTACGACGTCATCGTCGATGGCTCCGACAATCTCGCGACGCGCTACCTGATCAACGACGCCTGCGTGAAGCTGGGCAAGCCGAACGTCCACGCCGCGGTCTACCGCTTCGAGGGCCAGATCACCGTGTTCTGGCCGGCCTACGAAAAGGTCAAGGGGGGATGTTACCGCTGCATGTTCCCGGAGCCGCCGCCGCCCGAATTCGCGCCTTCATGCGCCGAGGCCGGTGTACTCGGCGTCATGCCCGGAACGCTCGGCCTGCTGCAGGCGGTCGAGACCGTCAAGATCCTGCTCGACATCGGCGAACCGCTGGTCGGGCGCATGACCCATTACGACGCGCTGTCGGGCCAGTTCACCGAGATGAAGGTGCGCAAGAATCCGAATTGCCGCTACTGCGGTGAAGGCAGGGAATTCCCGGGCTACCAGGACTATGCCCAGGTCTGCGCCTCGGCCTGATCAGGCCGCGACCTGATCGGGGTCAGGGCCGGGAGATCCGGGCCTGACCCCGACACCCCGCCTGGAGGATCTCAGGCGGCGAAGTTGCTGGCCATGACCTCGAGACCGCCGGCGCCTTCCATCACCTTCGCAGTAATTGCCTTGGCCTGGTACTCACCGATCTCGAGCGTATCGTAGATTGCCTGCGGGACCTGGTCGTCGGGTGCATCGCCGATACCATGCGCCTTGAGCAGGCGATCGGCGAGAAAGACCAGCTGTGGATAGACCGCGTGAATGTCGTGGTAACACTCGTTGTGATGTTCACGCGTCGCGATGACAATCTCCTCCGGTAACCGCCACGCCTCCATCAGCCAGGCGCCGATCGCGCCGTGATCGGCGCCGAGGACGCGTTGTTCGATCAGCTCGATCGGCTTGTCGGGATATCTGCTGATGAACTTGTTCAGGACCAGGAATTCCTGCCGGAAGATGTGACCGAGCAGCAGGTGGCCAAAGTTGTGTAACAGACCGGCAAGGTAGGCGAGCCCCGCGGGTGGGCGTGACTCCTTGGGTACGGCATTGCTGAGCGCCTGGACCAGGGCTGCGCTGTAGATCGCATGGCGCCAGAAGCTGTCGAGCCCCAGCGGGACATTGCGCGGCACCTTGAACGCACGCGCGGCGGTGGCGCCGAGCGCGAGATTCAGCACGGTGTTATAGCCGAGCACACGCGTGATCGCGGTATGCACCGACTCGACTTTGCCCTGGTAGCTGAAGAACGGCGAACTCGCGTAGCGCATGACCTGGGCGGCAAGACTCGGGTCGAGTTCGACGATTGCGACCAGCTCCTTGACGTTGGCATCGGGATTCGCGCTCAGCCGCAGGATCTTGTGCGTCATCTCCGGCATCGGCGGCAGCTTGTCGAGCCGCTTAATGCGCCCCCGGATATCGAGCAGGGGGCCGTTACCGCGCGGGACCTGGCGGACCGGGGGCTGGACCCTGTCCGCGACGCCTGGTTGTGGGGATGCGCTCATGAGCTGCTTGCCTCCGGAAATCCGTGGCGACGGATGCTTCCGCCGACTCTGTTTGAGAATATCGGTACGGCCCGGGGCCGCGCCAATCCGGATGCCGGATTCGTGAAGGCCGCACGAGACTGATGCGACGGCCGTCACAAATCGCCCGGCACACCGGCGCCGGGGCGCGGTTTGACAGGATTCCGCCAAATCAACAACAATAAGGCGCTGACGGAACGAGAAAAAACACAGCCCGGCCGGCGGCCGGCATCCCGGAAGCGCACCTTGCCAGCATCCCCATCCCGTCCGCTCGCCCTGTCGCTGCTGCTCGTCTGCAACACCGCGCTCGCGCAACCGGCGCCGGAGCCGTTGATGGACTGGCGGCTGTGTCACACGCAATACCCGGCGCCACCGGAACTGCAATCGCTGCCCGGCCCCGGGCATGAAGGCGTCACACTGCTGTCCGCCGACGACGCGCGGGTGCTTGGACGCACGACACTGGCCTTGCGCGGCGAGATCGAGGCGATCCGCGACGGCACCGTACTGAGGGCCGATCAGGCCAGCTACGACCGCGAGCGCGAACTCCTGCGCGCCGAAGGCCATGTCAGAGTCATCCGCGAAGGCCTGGTCCTCGACGGTGATCGCGGCGAATTCTGGCTCGACGACGATCGCGGCCACCTCGATAACGCCGGCTTTCTGCTCTATGAGCGTCACGCCCGCGGCGAGGCCGAGCGAGCCCAGTTCGAGGACCGGGAGCGGACGCTGTTGTCGCAAATGCGTTATACGACCTGCGATCCGGGCCGGAATGACTGGCTGCTGCGTTCCAGCCACGTGCGGCTCGACCAGGCGCGCGGCACCGGTACCGCGCGCCATGTCAGGGTGTCGTTCATGGGCGTGCCGTTCCTGTATTCGCCCTATCTCAGCTTCCCGATTGACGATCGTCGCAAGTCCGGGCTGCTGAGTCCGACCATGCGCAGCTCCTCGCGCAACGGTATAGACATCGCGACCCCTTACTACCTGAATCTCGCGCCGCGCTTCGACGCCACGCTGACCCCGCGCTTCATCAGCCGACGCGGGGAGATGCTCGAAACCGAGTTCCGCTACCTGAATCGCAGGAGTCGCGGCCAGATCGAGACCACCTGGTTACCCGGCGATGACCTCGCCGACCGCGATCGCTATCTGCTGAATTACCGACACTTCGGCCGCCCAAGCGAGCGTCTCAGCCTCGACCTCGACTTCAACCGCGCCTCCGACAGCGACTACTTCCGCGACCTCGGCGATACGCTCAGCATCGCCAGCGTCACCCATCTCGAGCAGCGCGCGGTGTTGAACTACCAGGCCGAGGCGTGGATGGCCTCGGCGCGGCTGCAGGCCTACCAGACCATCGACGACCTGATCCAGCCGGCCCGGCGCCCGTATCGCCAGCTGCCGGTCCTGCTGTTCCGGACCCAGCGCCCAGAATTCAGCAACCGCCTCAACCCGCGTTTCGTGACCAGCTATGTCAACTTCGATCACGACGTGCCCGAACAGCGGCTCACCGGCGGACGCCTCGATGTGCAACCCGGCCTGACCCTGCCTTTCTATTCGATGGCGGCCTATGCCCAACCGACGCTGACATTGCGCCATACGCAATACCGCCTCGACGACGGCCCTGTCCCCCCGGGCGGAGACGCCGCGCAGCCGGACCGTACCCTGCCGGTCTTCGCCTTCGACACCGGCGTCTTTCTCGAGCGGGACACCCGCTGGGGTTCCCGGCCCATGCTGCAGACCCTGGAACCGCGGCTGTACTATCTCTATGTCCCCTATCGCGACCAGTCCGGACTGCCACTGTTCGATACCGGCAGGCCCGATTTCAATTTCACCCAGCTGTTCCGCGACAATCGCTTCAACGGCTCGGACCGGGTCGGTGACGCCAACCAGCTCAGCGTCGCGGTCACGACGCGTTACCTCGACGCCGCCAGCGCGAATCAGCGCGCGCAGTTTGGCATCGGGCGGATCTTCTACTTCGAGGACCGCGAGGTCACGCTGCGGCCACAGGACCCCGTCGAGACGTCAAAGACCTCGGATATCGTCGCCGAGGGTACGGCCAATCTGACCCGGAGCCTGTCCCTGCGCTTCGATGCACGCCGCAGCGAGGACACGGGGAAATTCGACAAGGGCGGCGTCTGGCTGCAATACCGGCCGGCAATGAGGAGCATCCTCAACGTGGCCTACCGCTATCGCGACGACGCCCTGGAACAGACCGACATCTCCCTGCTGTGGCCGCTGACCCCGCGCTGGCACCTGATCGCGCGTCACAATTATTCGCTGCGTGACGAGCGCGTACTCGAAACTTTGGCCGGTCTCGAGTATCAAAGTTGTTGCTGGCGACTGCGTGTCGTCAGCCGCCGCTTCGTCGACGACGACTTCGGCAACACCGACAGAAGCCTGTATTTCCAGTTCGACCTCAAGGGGCTGACCAGCATCGGCACCAGCCTCGAAAGCCTGCTCGATCATGGTATTCTTGGCTATCGTTATTGAACCTGAACCGGCATCCGCCTCAAGCACATGAAAATCCCGACCCTGCCCGCAGCCCTGCTGCCACTGCTCTGCCTGTTCTGTCTTGCCGGCATGCCGGTGGCTGCGTCCGCGGCGCCGGTCGAGGTCGACCGCATCGTTGCGATCGTCGATAACGACATCATCTCACGCACCGAACTGGCCGAGCAGGTCCGCACCGTGCGGGCGCAACTGCGGCAACAGCGCATCACCCCCCCCTCCGAGCACATCCTGCAGCGGCAGGTGCTCGAGCGCATGGTGCTCGAACAGATCCAGCTCCAGCTCGCCGGGGACATCGGCATCCTCGTCGACGATGACACGCTCAACCAGGCCATCCTCGGCATCGCCACCCAGAACAACCTGTCACTGACCGAATTTCGCGCCGTGCTCCAGGACGAAGGCTTCGACTTCGCGAAGTTCCGCGAGAACATCCGCAAGGAGATGATCCTGCACCGTCTGCGCCAGCAGCAGGTCGACAACCGCGTCGTCGTCACCGACCAGGAGGTCGATCACTTCCTCGCGACCCAGCGGCGCCAGGGCCAGGGTTCCGATGAATATCACCTCGGCCATATCCTGATCGCCGCGCCGGACGCCGCGAGCCCGGAGCAGCTGCGCGAAACCCGCGAGCGTGCCGAGGCGGTCCTCGCCCGACTCCGGGAAGGGACGGAATTCAGCCAGGTCGCAATCGCGTCCTCCGATGGCCAGCAGGCGCTGTCCGGCGGCGATCTCGGCTGGCGCAAGGCCGCGGAACTGCCGACGCTGTTCGCCGAGATCGCCCCGCAGATGCAGCCGGGCGAGATCAGCGAACTGATCCGCAGCGGCAGCGGCTTCCATATCATCCGCTTGCACGGGCATCGCTCGGGTGAGACCCGGGTGCTGACGCAGACCCGGGCGCGTCACATCCTCGTCGAAACCGGCGAACTGCTCAGCGACGAGGCTGCGCTCGACTTGTTGCGTGAGATGAAAGACAGGATCGACGCCGGCGCGAGCTTCGCCGACCTCGCCCATGCCCATTCCGACGACGTCGCCAGCGCCTCGACCGGGGGGGATCTCGGCTGGGTCAATCCCGGCGAGATGGTCCCCGAATTCGAACAGGCGATGGCCAGGCTTGCCATCGGCGAACTCAGCGAACCGGTGCAGACGCCGTTCGGCTGGCACCTGGTGCAGATCATCGCCCGCCGTGAGCGCGACGTCACCGAGGAATTCTCGCGCGAGATGGCGCGTGAATCGATCTACCGGCGCAAGGCCGAAGAGGAATTCTCCGACTGGTTGCGCAGGCTCCGCGAGGATGCCTACGTCGAGTACCGACTGTAGGACGCGAACCGATGCGCCCTCCGGTTATCGCCGTAACCCCCGGCGAGCCCGCAGGCATCGGGCCCGACCTGTGCCTGCAGGTGCTCGCGCGCAGGGCCGATGGCGGACAGATCGTGATTGCCGATCCCGGCGTGCTCGAGCGACGCATGCGACGGCTCGGCCTCGATCTTACGCTCGTCGAATACCGGCCCGGCGCCGATCCCCGCGCAAGCGCACCCGGCACGATCACCGTCCTGCCGGTCACGGCCGCCAATCCCGCGGTCTGCGGCGAGACCGACCCCGCCAATGCCGCCTATGTGCTCGACACCCTGAAGACCGCAGTAGAAGGCTGTCTCGAGGGCCGCTTCGACGCGATGATGACCGGCCCCGTGCACAAGGGCGTCATCAATCGCGCCGGCATCCGTTTCTCGGGACATACCGAATATCTCGCGATGCTGACCGCGACACGCGACGTGGTCATGATGCTGGCGACACCCGGCCTGCGCGTTGCGCTCGCGACGACGCATGTCGCGCTCAGGGACGTCTTTGACGGCATCACGCCGGAACGCATCGAGGCGGTGCTGCGCACGACGCATCGCGGCCTGCGCGAACTATACGGCATCGACGATCCGCGGCTGCTGGTCTGCGGCCTGAATCCGCATGCAGGCGAGGACGGCGAGCTCGGCACCGAGGAGATCGGGAGCATCACGCCGGTGATCCGCCGGCTCGCGCGTGAAGGCATGGCGGTCGACGGCCCGCGACCGGCCGATACCGCCTTCCTGCCCGAAGTGCTCGCCGCAACCGACGCGGTGGTCGCGATGTACCATGATCAGGGCCTGCCGGTACTCAAGCACATGGGCTTCGGCAACGCGATCAACATCACCCTCGGCCTGCCGCTGATCCGCACCTCGGTCGATCATGGCACCGCCCTCGAACTGGCCGGCAGTGGCCGGGCGCGCGCCGGCAGTTTCGAACTCGCGCTCGACACCGCGATCGCGATGGCCTCCCGCCGGCGTTTGCGCACGGCCTGAGCCTCATGCACCGGCCGCGCAAACGATTCGGACAGAATTTCCTCCACGCCCCCGCCATCATCGACCGGATCGTGCGCGCGATCTCGCCCGTCCCCGGGCAACGCCTGCTCGAGATCGGTCCGGGCAGGGGCGCGCTGACCCTACCCCTGCTCGAATCCGGCGCCGACCTCGATGTCGTCGAACTCGATCGTGACCTCATCCCCGCGCTCGAGGCGCTGCCCGCGCGCGCGCAAGGCAGACTGCGCGTGCACCAGGCCGATGCCCTCGATTTCGATGTCTGCGCCGTCGCCGGTGGTGAGCGGCTGCGCGTCGTCGGCAACCTGCCCTATAACATCTCGACCCCGCTGATCTTCCGCCTGCTCGAGCAGCGCCACTGCATCGAGGACATGCACTTCATGCTGCAGAAGGAGGTCGTCGAACGGATGGCCGCCGGTCCCGGCGGCAAGGACTACGGCCGCCTCAGCGTGATGGTCCAATGCCATTGCGCGGTCGATCGACTGTTCACGATTGGTCCGGGCGCATTCAATCCGCCACCGAAGGTCGAATCGGCCTTCGTGCGTCTGGTCCCGCACGCCCGCCCGCCGGTCGAGATCGCTAACCCGGTGATCTTTGCAGAGGTGGTCCGCATGGCATTCATGTACCGGCGCAAGACCCTGCGCAATGCATTGTCGACGCTGCTCGACGGCGCCGCGATCGAGGCCGCCGGCGTCGATCCCGGCCTGCGCGCCGAACAGCTCACGCTGTCCGATTTCGCCCGCCTCGCCGCGCAACTTCCCCGAGCCGCCACCCCGCAGAATTCCGGAAAAATGTAGGACGCCCTGTGCGCAGAGGACCGCATCGACTGCTGTCCGCATAAAGCGTTCTGCCATATTCCCGGCCGCCGCGTCCCGCCTTCCGTTGCCATGACTCGCGTTAATACATCCATGTAGCTCCCCGCCGCATCCCTGCGGCGGAAGGTCATGGCAACGGAAGGCGGGACGTGGCGACCTGCGGCTGTGGCACGCGCTCGCGGCAGGGTCTGGACGGCCTGTGTTCAGGACCTTCGGCCGCAGGGATGCGGCCGAGAGCTACAGGGACGTATTTACGCGTGTCCTGAACACAGGCCGTCCAGACCCTGCTTACCACTGCTGCGACGTCGATGCGCGGTTCGCTGTCTCCGCGCGTTGTGCGAATCACGCAGTGTCCGGTGTCGCTGCGGGAAGCTTGAGGGTGCTGATCTCGCGGGACTTCGCCTCGATCCAGTCGCGCGCCTCGTCGCGGATCTGTTCGGGGGTCTTGCCGCGCGATTCGATCGCGGGGCCGATCGAAATCGTGATCGTGCCGGGCCGCTTGACGAAGCCCTTGCGCGGCCAGAACTCGCCGGCGTTGTGCGCGACCGGCACGACCGGATAGCCGGTCTTCCCGGCGAGCACCGCGCCACCGATGCCATACCTCCCGGTCTCGCCCGGCGCGACGCGGGTACCCTCGGGGAAGACCATGACCCAGCGGCCATCAGCGAGATGCCGCGCGCCCTGTTCGACCAGCTGTTCGATGGCCTTGCGACCGCCGCGGCGGTCGATCGCGATCGGCTTGAGCATTGCGATGCCCCAGCCGAACAAGGGGATGCGCAGCAGTTCGCGCTTCATCAACCAGACCTGGTAGGGCAGGATCTCGGGCAGCGCAAAGGTCTCCCAGGTGGATTGATGCTTGCAAAACGCGATCGCCGCGCCCTTCGGGAGATGCTCGCGTCCCTCGACCCGGTAATCGAGTGCGCAAGTGATTCGCAGCCACCAGACATTGAAGCGCGCCCAGGTCGTGATGAATCGATAGCGGGCGCGTACCGGGAACGGGAAGGTCATCAGCGCGAAAGGCGCATAGGCAATCGTCGACAGCCACAGGCCGAGCGCGAACAGCAGCGAGCGCGCGATCAACATCCGCTCAGGCCGCTTCGGCCTGCCGGATCACAGCGTCGGCGACCGCGGCGAGATCCGGAAACAGCGGGAACTCTCCACCCAGCCCGTCATCCCCCCGGCGGCAACGTTCGGGATCGATCAGCATGGCCTGCATGCCGAGCGAGGCAGCCATGCGCGCGTTATCGACTGAATGGGTGACGAAGGGCACATTACCGAGGTCGACATCCAGGCGTCTGCCGATCTCGATCAGCAGGCCCGGTTTCGGCATGCGGCACGGGCAATCCTCGTCGGCGCGGTGCGGGCAGTACAGCAGCGCATCGATCCTGCCGCCCTCGCGCGCGGCCTCTGCCCTCATCTTGGTGTGAATGCGCGCGAGCGTACCGCTGTCGAGTCCGCCCTCGCCGATGTCAGGCTGGTTGGTCACGACGATGACGTTACAATGGGCGAAGGTCAGACGGGCGATCGCGCGCAGACTGCCGGGCAAAGCGTGCCAGTCGTCAGGAGAACGCACGTTCCCCTTCGGAATCCGGTTGATGACGCCATCCCGGCATAACACGACAGGCCGCATCATCACCCCCGCGAATCGCCCTGGCTGAACAGGCAGGACAGGTCGGCGACCTGCATGAACTGTCCGTGCAGACGCTGAAGCAGTGCAAGGCGGTTGTCGCGCACCGCCGCATCGTCGCTCATGACCAGCACCTGGTCGAAGAAGGCGTCGACCGGGCCGCGCAGCGCCGCCAGACGCTTCAGCGCCTCGGCATATTCCCCTGTCCCGATCAGCGGCGCAGTCTCGCGAACGGCGTCATCGAGGGCGGCGGCGAGCGCCCGTTCGGCGGGATCGCGCAGCAGCCCTTCATCGACGTGATCAGCGGGACGCGCAGCTGACTTTCTGAGGATGTTCGCGATGCGCTTGTTGGCCGCGGCCAGACTCTCGGCCTCGGGAAGGGCGCTGAACATTCTGACCGCGCGCACGCGCGCGTCGAAATCCGCGGGCTGCGCCGGACGGCGCGACAGCACCGCATCGAAGATCTCGCTGCCGATACCCGCGTCATGGTACCAGGCGCGCAGCCGCTCCATCATGAAACCGAACAGCTGTTCACATTGCTCGTTGCCATGGGCGATGGCGGCGCCCTGTCGGCGATAGCCCTCGAATGCGGCATCGATGAGCGGCACGAGATCGAGACGCAGACCACCCTCGATGATGATGCGCAGGACGCCGAACGCCGCGCGCCTGAGCGCGAACGGATCCTTGTCGCCGGTCGGCACGCGGCCGAGGCCAAAGATGCCGGCCAGCGTGTCGAGCCGGTCGGCGATCGCAACGGCCTGTCCGGCAGTCGTCGCCGGCAGCGCATCGCCGGCGGAACGCGGCAGGTAATGTTCGGCAATCGCCGCCGCGACCTCGCCGGGTTCGCCATCATGCACGGCGTAATAGCGGCCCATGATCCCTTGCAGCTCCGGAAATTCTCCGACCATGTCGGTCATCAGGTCGCACTTGCACAGCCAGCCCGCGCGCTCGGCGGCGTAGCGGTCGCCATCGATCTCCTCGGCGATCGTCGTGGCCAGCGCAGCGATGCGCTCGCCCTTCTGGTACAGCGTACCGAGGCCGCGCTGGAAGACCACGCGCCCGAGCTCCTCGATGCGCGCATCGAGGCGGCGCTTGCTGTCCTGGTTCCAGAAGAACATCGCGTCACTGAGACGGGGACGGATCACGCGTTCGTTTCCGGCCTGCACCACGGCGGGATTGCGGCTCTCGATGTTGCTGACGGTGATGAAGGCGGGCATCAGGCTGCCACCGGCATCACGCAGGTGAAAATATTTCTGATGCTGTTTCATCACCGAGATCAGCACCTCTTCCGGCAGATCAAGGAAGCGTTCTTCGAAGTGTCCGGTGATCGCGCGCGGCCACTCGACGATCGCGGTGACCTCGTCGAGCAGGGCGGCATCGATCTCCGCGCGCCCACCGGCCGCCGCCGCGGCCTTGAGCACCTGCGCGCGCACCGCCTCACGGCGCTGCGCAAAATCGGCGACGACATAGCCTTCGGTCTCCAACAGAGGAACGTAGGAGGACGGCTGCGCGAGGTGCAAGGGCCGGTCACAATGGAATCGATGTCCGCGGGTTTCCCTGCCGGCCGCGAGCCCGAACAGCTCGAGCGGGACGACTTCCTCCCCGTAAAGCATCACCAGCCAGTGCACAGGGCGGACGAAAGCCGTATCCAGTGCGCCCCAGCGCATGCGCCGCGGGATCGGCAACGCAGCCAGCGCGTCGGTGACGATGCCAGGCAGCAGTTCACGCACGTCGCGACCACGATGCGCGGCGCGCGCGACCAGCCATGCGCCCTTGTCCGTTTCGAGCCGCTCCAGCGCATCGACCTCGACGCCGCAGGAACGCGCGAAGCCGAGCGCGGCCGCTGTCGGCCTGCCGTTTTCATCGAAGGCAGCCGACAGCGCCGGGCCGCGGCGTTCCTCGACGGTGTCGGGCTGCACGGCAGCCAGGTGTTCGACGATCACCGCGAGCCGACGCGCCGCCGCGCAGACACGGAGATCGTCGAAGCCGAGGTTGGCCTTGCGCAATCCGCGTCGGACCCCTTCCCCGAGCGCCTCGCCGAGACCCGGCAGGGCCTTTGGCGGCAGCTCTTCGGTGCCGATCTCGAACAGAAAGTCGTGCCGCGCGCTCATGACCCGCGCTCCGCGCCGGCGCACATCGGGAAACCGAGTGCCTCTCGGCGCGCGTAATAGGCCTTCGCGACCGCCTCGGACAACGCGCGCACCCTGCCGATGTAGCGCGCACGCTCCGTCACGCTGATCGCCTTGCGGGCATCGAGCAGATTGAACAGGTGCGATGACTTCAGGGTCAATTCGTAGGCGGCCAGCGGCAGACCGACCTCAATCATGCGCACGCTTTCGGCCTCGCATGCGTCGAAGCCCGCGAACAGCATCGCGGTGTCGGCATGTTCGAAATTGTATGCGGACATCTCGACCTCGTTCTGGTGGAACACGTCGCCATAGCTGACGACGCCGGCCGGACCGCCCCGGCTCCAGACCAGGTCGTAGACACTGCCCACGCCCTGCAAATACATCGCGATGCGCTCGAGTCCGTAGGTGATCTCGCCGGTGACCGGCCGGCAGTCGAGGCCGCCGGCCTGCTGGAAATAGGTGAACTGGGTGATCTCCATGCCGTTCAGCCAGACCTCCCAGCCGAGCCCCCAGGCGCCGAGCGTCGGCGACTCCCAGTTGTCCTCGACGAAGCGGACGTCATGGACCAGCGGATCGATGCCGAGGCGCGCGAGAGAACCGAGATAGAGCTGCTGGAAGTCATGCGGCGACGGCTTGATGACGACCTGGAGCTGGTAATAGTGCTGCAACCGGTTCGGATTCTCGCCATAACGACCGTCGGTCGGCCGTCGCGAGGGCTGGACATAAACCGCGGCCCAGGGCTCAGGGCCGATCGAGCGCAGGAAAGTTGCCGGGTGAAACGTGCCGGCGCCAACCTCCATGTCACAGGGTTGCAGCAGCACGCAGCCCTGCTCGATCCAGTACTGCTGCAGGGCCAGGATCAGACCCTGGAAGGTGGTGATATCGGGATTGTGGCTCATCGGCTTGCCAGGTTTATGTCCGGACCTCGCTGCCGTCCGGAATTGCTCGGGAAGATCAGGATCTTATCAACAGAGCCGCGGTGAAGAAAGCCTCGCCCGCGCGCTAACGCGCGGCCGCCGGCGGCCGATGTAGCATTCATGATGCTGAAACTGACCGCGAACCCCGGATCCGAGGCCGAATGGCGTACCCTCGTCGGCGAGGCCGAGGCACAAACCGGCTGTGTGCTCGGCGAGTGGCTCGAGACCTATCTCGTCAACCTGCTGATCCGGGTGTCGACGCGGGCAGACCTGTTCGACGGGCTGATGGCCCTCGACCAGCTCACCGGGCAACCGCCGCTGAAGCCGCGCGCCGAACACCTGCGTGACATCGGCGACCAGTGCCTGCTGTTCGCCGGGCTGTTTCCCGACCTCGCCGAACAGCGCGGCGTCCGCCTCAGCCAGTTCGTCAGCCTCGGCCAGACTGCCTACCGCCAGCTCCACGAGCTGCTCCAGGACGAGCGTCGCGCCCAGTATGCTGATCTCTGCCTCGCCTTCGCGACCCTGATCGACCTCCTGCACACGATGCGCGAGCTTCGCGCCAGCGAGGGCGGCCTGACGCCGCTGCATGCCTTCGATCTGTGGAGCGATACCGGCAGTCCGCGCGCATTGCGCTACATTCGCGCCTGCACCGGCGCCTTCCCGGTACGCGATCAGTCCGGACAGGCACCGCTGTTGATGTAATCCGCCGCCGAATTTTTTCCGCTGCCCCGTTTTGCTATGATTGCACTCTTTCCGGGCATGGCCCGGACGGATTACGGGACGGCATGCTATGGCAGAGACACCACGCAAGGCCGTGGCCCTGATCTCCGGCGGACTGGATTCGATGCTCGCCGCGCGGGCGATCCAGGACCACGGCGTCATCGTCGAAGGCATCAATTTCTTCACCGGCTTCTGCGTCGAGGGGCATACCCATGCCATCCGCCGCAAGGACCGCGAACGGGAGCGCCCGAAGCGCAACAACGCGCTGTGGGTTGCCGAGCAGATCGGCATCAAGCTGCACATCGTCGACGTCATCGAGGAATACAAGGACGTCGTCATCAACCCGAAGCACGGTTACGGCGCGAACATGAATCCCTGCCTCGACTGCAAGGGCTTCATGGTACGCAAGGCGCGACAGTGGATGGAGGAGAACGGTTTCGAC
>CAYLKC010000001.1:0-66469 GCA_964384095.1 uncultured Chromatiales bacterium | reverse complement strand
GCGCTGGATCGACGTGATCAGCGAGATCGCGTTCCTGCTGATGGACCTCGAATATTATCGCCGGGCCGACCTCGCGCAGGTTTTCCTCGACGACTGGTTGCAGACCACCGGCGACTACGCCGGCCTCGACTGCCTGCGCTATTACCTCGTCTACCGCGCGATGGTCAGGGCCAAGGTCGCCGCGATCCGCGCGCGCCAGCGCGACGACGATGAAGGTCGTGCGGCATTGCACGATCAGCTGCGGCGGCATCTCGCCCTGGCCGATGAACTCGCCGCGGCGCAGCGGTCCGCGCTGATCATCACGCACGGCCTGTCGGGTTCGGGCAAGACGCGGCTGACCGATGCACTGCGCGCGCCCTGCCGCGCCCTGCGCGTGCGCTCCGACGTCGAACGCAAGCGCCTGCATGGACTGGCGGCCGGGGCGCGCAGCGGTTCGGCGCCGGGAGGCGGGATCTATGACGCAACTGCGGGCCGCCGCACCTACGATCGTCTCGCGCTGTGCACCGGCGCGATCCTCTCGGCCGGCTATACCGCGATCGTCGACGCGACCTTTCTCGAGCGCGCGCAGCGCGATCGCTTTCGCGCCCTTGCGCGGGAGCATGGCGTCCCGTTCCTGATCCTGGACTTCACCGCACCCGAGGCCGTGCTGCGCGCGCGAATCGAGCGCCGCGCGCGCGAGGCAAAGGATGCATCGGAGGCCGGTCTCGAGGTGCTGGCGCTGCAACTGCGGAAACGGGAGGCGCTCGCGGACGATGAACGACCGGATATTCTCGCGATCGATAGCGGCGGTGAGGTCGATGCCGAGGTCGTCGCCGGCCGCATCACCGCGCGCCTGGCTATTCGGCGGTAAAGCACACGCCGACTGATCCCGGCAGACATTCGCTGCCGTCGACCCACACGGCATTGTCGAGGCGCACGCCGGTGAAGCGCGCACCCTCGATCCTCGCGTTGCGCAGATCGGCATAGGACAGGTCGGCATCGGTGAATACCGCGCCGGTCAGGTCGCTGCCGCGCAGGCTCGCGCCCATCAGCCGCGCGCCGGTGAGATCGGCGGCGCGCAGGCTCGCGAGCCCGAGGTTGCTGAACGACAGGTCGGCGCCGGCGAGTCGCGTGCTGCCGAGATTGGCGCCGTCCAGCGCCATGTTGCTCATCAGGGCGCGGCTCAGGTCGGCGGCGCCGAGGTTGCGGCCTTCCATCGCGCAATTGCGCCAGTCGACGCCGGCCGCCGGCGCCTGGCGGCAATCGGCGCCCGCCTCCCGGCCTTCCGGCCGCAGCAGGAGCATGATCGCCACCGCCACGACGAAGACCGTCAGCAACAGGACGATGATCAGGCGGCGGTGTCGCGCGGTCACCGCGGGCACTGGATCGCCGCCCGTGGCCGTCCGTCGATGCGCTGCGCCCCCGGCCGCGCTGCGACGGTCGCTCTCCCGGCGCCGCCGGTCTTCCTGGAGGTCTTCGCTGTCGCCGCGGCGCTCCTGGTGACGGCGCTCGTCTTCCCAGCGCCTTGCTGCGATCAGCCGTCGTTGCATGCGCGGGTCTTGCTCCGCTGCCTGGACGAAATCCGGGATCAGTTCGGGCAGTTCAGCGAGCGGCGACCAGGTCTCGAGGTCACGGCTCAGTTCATCGTCGGCGCGTATGCGCCCGAGGATGACATAGCGACGGATCAAGCCGGCTGGAAACGGCCCTTGCACGACGCTGCCACGCCGGGTGTACCAGTGGGTGGATGGAGTGGCCGGGACGGAGGTCATGACATGACATCGCCACGACGCGCGAACCAGCGTCGGCGGTCTCTGCACTTGTGCCTGGCAAATGGCATATAATGCGTCTCAGGGTTCATCGGGTGTTGCCATCCGCCCCGCGGATCCACGCATGACGGTCACATACCATATATATGCAGGACCGATGCCAACAATAATCAGAAAACCGGATTTTCCCGCAGACGACCTCACGCCAGATGGCCGCCACCCGCACACCTGACCCCGAACGGCGTCACCCCGATGCCCCGCAATCCGCCCCGGTGGGCGTGCGGATCGACGACCTGCGCCGCATGGGCATACTCGTACTCGACGAGGCGCCTGCCGGCAGCACCTCGCTGGCATCGATGCTCGAGACCGGCGGTTTCACGCGCATCCATATCGGCCAGGACAAACGCACCGCACTCGACCTGCTTGAGCGTCATGGCGGCCGCGAGGGCGATGGCATCGACCTGATCCTGCTCGACGTCAACGCGGCCGACCTCGGCGGCTACCGCCTGTGTCGCGAGATCCACGCGCGCCGGGCCTGGCGCGAGATCCCGATTATCGCGATCTGCACTCGCGCAGGCTGGCAGGACGGGATCCTCGCCGAGGCCCTCGAAGCGGGCGCGACGGACCTGCTGTTCCGGCCGGTACACGGCTATGAGCTGGTCCCGCGCGTAATCTCCGCGCTGCTGCTCAAGCGCGAGCGCGATGCGCGCCGGCGTCATGAAGATGAACTCGAGGCCGAACTGGCAGAACGCAAGGTCATGGAGGCGCGCCTGCATTACCTGGTCTCTCACGACGACCTGACCGGGCTGCCGAACCGCAGGCGGCTCGAACAAATGCTCGAATCCACGCTGCCGGTCCTGCGCACGGCCGGGAGGATGGCGGCGCTGATCTACATCGACCTCGACCAGTTCAAGATCATCAACGACCTGGAAGGTCATGCCGCCGGCGACCGGCTGCTGATGAATGTCGCCAACATCCTGCGCGCACAGCTGCAACCGGGACACCTGCTCGCGCGCATCAGCTCCGATGAATATGCGGTGCTGGTCAGCGATGCCGATGAGTCTGCGGCGATGGACATCGCCGAGGCGATGCGCAGGCAGATCGACGCCTTCCGCTTCCGCACCGAGGATCGCGAGTACCAGGTAAGCGCCAGCCTCGGTGTGCTGTGGATACCGCCGGAATCCGGCCTCTCTGCCAGCGAGGCGCTGGCGCGCTCGGCGCAGGCCTGCTTCGAGGCCAAGTCCCGCGGCCGGAACCTGGTGCACGGCTTCAGCGAACAGGATCTGCAGCACAGCCTGCTCCACGACGCCGCGGACTGGGTGCCGCGGATTCGCGAGGCACTGGCCGGCAACGGCTTCCGCATGCTGTTTCAGCCGGTCATCGAACTGGCCGGGGGCCAGGTGGTCGGCTACGAGGCCCTGATTCGCATGGTCGATGGCGCCGGCAATCTGATCGGCCCGGATCAATTCATCCCGGTGGCCGAGCGCATGGGTTTGATCCACGACATCGACCTGTGGTCCGTCGGCCACGCCTTCGACCGGCTGCGTGACCTCGGCCCCACCAGCGATGTCGATATCAACGTCAACCTCTCGATCTACGCCTTCCGCAATCCGGCATTGCTGACGCTGGTGAGCGACCGGCTGGCCGGCTCCGGAGTCAATCCCGCACGCATCACCTTCGAGATCACCGAGACTGCCGCGGTCGAGAACTACGAACAGACCCGGGAGATGATCCTCCGCCTGCGCGCGTTCGGATGCCGCTTCGCGCTCGACGACTTCGGCACCGGCTTCAGCTCGTTCAACTATCTCAAGCAGTTTCCGGTCGATTATCTGAAGATCGACGGCAGCTTCATCAACAACCTGCTGAACGACCCGATCGACCAGCGCCTGGTCAGGTCGATGATCGAGGTCGGCCGCGCGCTCGGCAAGATGATCGTCGCGGAATTCGTCGAAAACGCGGAGACGCTGGCGCTGCTCAGGGAATACGGCGTCGATTACGCGCAGGGCAACTTCATCGGCAAACCGCTCGCCGCGATCCCGCAAGCCTGATCCGTCGCGATCACGCGACCGAGCGCATGGTTCCGTCGCGGCCGCCGCGGGACGGCAGGTGCAGCCGCGCGAGCAGATCGGCCTCCGCGCGCGTCAGATTGCATTGCTGCATGACGTCGTCGATGCCCGCGCCGCCGCGAATCAGCCGCGCGGCCTGTTCGTACTCGCGATGGACGCCGTCCCGGCGCTCGTACTGTTCCTGGCGCTCATGGATGCGCATCAACTGACGATCGACCCGGCTCAGGTGACTGCCGATGCCATTGGCGCCGGAGCACAGCGCGCCGAAATCGTGCTGCAATGCCGACAGGTCGCGCCCGAGCGCCTCGACGGCGGCCTGCAGGGCCTGCTCTCTCGTGCGCGCCTGCCTGATCCACCGCCCCTGGTGCAGGACCGCGGCGAGCAGCAGCAGGAATGCCGCCGCGGACAGGATCACCGGTATTCCGATCGTCATCACGTGTCTCCCCTGTGACTCAGCTTACGCATATTCATCGATGTTGCGCCCGCGATGGTCATCCTCACGCGCATCATCGCGCCGCTCCCTGCGCCTGCGCTCCCGGCGCGACGGCGGGCGGCCGTCATCCTGTCCGGTCTTTTCCACCGGCCGCCGCGGCCACATCGGCTCGGCGGGCTTGATATCCCTGATCTCCGACATCCGGGACCTCCGTCGCGCGCGCCGGCACGGGGCGTGACGCGCGTCCGTTTCGATGACTGGATATTTGCAGATTCCATGCCATCAACCGGTTCCATGCTCAGGGCGCGGGTCGGACTGGCGGGATGATCGCCGGCCTGTCGAGCGCGATCGGCGTGATCGGCGGCGCGAAGACGCGGGCCGCGGGCCCGTCGACGAGCAGCGCCCCGTCGCGCGTCCCGGGCGCGGCGGACACGGGCACCGGCGGCGGGCCGGGAATCTCATCAGTCGCCGGCGGGGCCCCGCCGACGGCTGCCTCTTCCTCCGGCAGGCGCGGTCCGGCGTCACTGGCGGGCGGCGGCATCCGCCGCTCACGGAGGCCACCATCGAGCAGATAGGACAGTTCCTCGTCGGCAAGGACCACGAGGACGACACGGCGGTTCTGCGCGCGCCCGGCGGCCGTGTCATTGGTCGCCACCGGGCGAAACTCGCCGTAGCCGAGCGCGGACAGGCGCTCGGGCGCGATCCCCTCACGCGTGAACAGGCGCACGACGCTCGCCGCGCGGACCGTAGACAACTCCCAGTTCGACGGGTACAGCAGCGTGTTGATCGGGACGTTGTCGGTGAAACCCTCGACGCGCACCGGATTGGCGGCCTCGCGCAGGATCCCGGCGACCTGTTGCAGTGCCGGGATTGCGCGTGGTTGCAGCTGGGCGCTGCCGCTCGGAAACAGCACGCTGTCCTTGATCTCGACCTCGAGCCAGAGTTCATTGAAGTGGACGGTCACGAGCCCCTCATCCATCAGCCCTTTGAGCGCCTGGCTGATCTCATCGGCAATGCGACCGATCTCGGCGACCTTGTCGGAGCCGACCAGCGAGCCCAGGGTGGGGAAGTGGCTGCGATGCCCCTCCTCGGTCTGGTGCGGACTGCGGACGATCTGCGTCTGGTTATCGACGAAGGACGGACGCTCGATGAAATTGATGTTCGCGGTCATCGGCGACTTTGCCGGCCGGCCGATCTGGATCGGCTCCATCGACTTCGCCGGCTGGCGGAATGCCGACATCAGCGAGTCTGACAACACGCGGTACTTGCCCTCGTTGACCGACGAGATCGAGTACATGACGACGAAGAACGCGAGCAGCAGCGTGACCAGATCCCCGTAGGGAATCGCCCAGCGCTCGTGATTGACATGCTCCTCGTGCTTGTGGCGCCTGGCCATTGCGGTCCCCTGCGCCTATTGCAGATAGCTTCTGAGCTTGGTCTCGATGTTGCGCGGATTCTCGCCCTCGGCAATCGAGATGATGCCGTCGATGATCATCTCGCGATACTGGGTCTGGCTCTGCACATGAGACTTGAGCTTGCTGGCCATCGGCAGGAACAGCAGGTTTGCGGAGGCGATGCCGTAGACCGTCGCGACGAAGGCCGCGGCGATGCCGGGTCCGAGCTTGCTCGGGTCCGACAGGTTCTGCATCACCGCCATCAGCCCCATAACCGCACCGATGATGCCGAGCGTCGGCGCGTAGATACCCATGCCCTCAAATACGCCGGCCGCCTTCTTGTCGAAATCCTCGCGGGTGGTCAACTCGACCTCGAGGATGCCGCGGATGACTTCCGGCTCGCTGCCATCGACCAGCAGCTGCAGACCCTTCTGCGAGAACGGATCGCTCTCCTGCTCGACCAGAGACTCGAGACCGAGCAGGCCCTCCTTGCGGGCGATATTGCTCCAGCTGACGATCTTCTCGATGACGCCGCCCGGATCGATCTGCGGCGGCTTCATCAGCCACGGCAGGATCCTCAGTGAGTGCAGGAAGACCTTGAGCGGCGTCTGCACCAGCACTGCCGCCAGCGTGCCGACGAAAACGATCACCAGCGCCGCCATATTCCACAGCGCGCCGAGTCCGCTGCCCTTGGCGATCGATCCGCCGAGGACGGCGACCAGTCCGAGGGCAATACCGATGATGCTCAGCAGGTCCAAGCGCCGGCCTCCATAGCGATGGCGTCATGCATGATCGTGCACCTGCATCGAGATCAGTCGTTGCTGCGCCAGTGGCCGAGCCGGGCCTGCAGGCGGATCAATGCCTGGCTGTGAATCTGACTGACGCGCGATTCACTGACGCCGATCACGGCGCCGATCTCGCGCAGATTCAGGTCCTCATCGTAATAGAGGGTAAGCACCAGACGTTCACGGTCCGGCAGACCAGAGATCGCCTCGGCCAGATTGCGTTTGAAGTCCTCGCGCTGCACGCCCTCGAACGGGCCGCCGTCCGATCTGCCGAGGCGCGACGGGACCGAATCCTCGTTCATGCCCATCTCCTCGAAGCTGAGCAGACGGCAGCCGCTCGCGTCCTGCAGGGTCTTGTGATATTCGTCGAGCGACATGCCGAGCAGCTTGGCGACCTCGTGATCACGGGCGTCGCGGCCGGTGTTGTTCTCGATCTCCCTGACGGCATCCGCGACCTGGCGCGCCTTGCGGTGCACCGACCGCGGCGCCCAGTCGCCCTTGCGGATCTCGTCGAGCATCGCGCCGCGAATGCGTATGCCGGCGTAAGTCTCGAAGCTCGCGCCCTGGTCCGCGTCATAGTTACGCGCCGCCTCCAGCAGGCCGATCATCCCTGCCTGGATCAGGTCGTCGACCTGCACGCTGGGCGGCAGGCGGCTCATGATGTGGTAGGCGATGCGCTTGACGAGGGAGGCGTACTGCGTTACCAGATCCTCGCGCCCCTTGTAATCATTGTTTTCGGTAGATGCGTACATAGCCGTGTTATTCATATCCGTTGCCTGTCGCCTTCTTGCTGATGTCAGTGCCATTGAACAGCCTCTCCACGAAAAATTCGATCGATCCGGTCGCCGCCGCCGGCGCCGGCCACTGCATGACCTTCTGGGCGAGCTTGCCGAAGGCCTGCGCCGCCTTGCTGCGCGGATAGGCATCGACGACCGCACGCTGTCGCTGGACCGCCTTGCGCAGATACTCGTCATGGGGGATCGCGCCACAATAGTCGAGGGTCACATCGAGGAAGCGATCGGTGACCTTGCTCAGTTTCCTGAACAGCTCCTGCCCCTCCTGGGTGCTGCGCGCCATGTTGGCGAGCACACGGAAACGGTGGATGCCATGATCGCGATTGAGCAGCTTGACCAGCGCATAGGCGTCGGTGATCGAAGCCGGCTCGTCACAGACCACGACCAGCACCTCGTGGGCGGCGCGACTGAAGGTGACGATGCTGTCGGAGATGCCCGCCGCAGTGTCGATCAGGAGGACATCGGGGCTGAAACTCATGCCGCTGAAGGCGCGAATCAGGCCGGCGTGCTCGGCATGGCTGAGTTCAGCCATGTGCTGCACGCCGGACGAGGCCGGCACGATGCGCAGGCCGGCCGGACCGTCGAGCACGATCTCGTCGAGTTCACGCTCGCCGCTGATGACATGTGAAAGATTGCTCGAGGCATGCAGACCCAGCAATACATCGACATTGGCGAGGCCGAGGTCGGCGTCCAGCAGCATGACGCGGCTGCCGCCCGTGGACAACGCGACGCCGAGGTTGGCCGAGACATTGGTCTTGCCGACCCCGCCCTTGCCGCTGGTCACTGCGATGACCTTGACCGGCAGTGCGTGCGTCATGCGCGTCAGTCCCGCGATCTGGGAGATTCCTGCATCAGAAACCAGCATTGGCCACTTCCTTTCCGAAACTGAGGGTAATCAGGTCTTCATTGATGAGCTGTCCGGTGCGCTTCATGATCGCGACCGCGCGCGCGACCAGCGCGTCGGCACGCGCGGCATGCAGATCCTCGGGCACGCGCTGGCCGTCGCTGATGCAGGCGATCGGCAACTGGTGCCGGACGGCAATGCTGAGGGCGCCGCCGAGACAGGTCGATTCGTCGAGCTTGGTCAGGATGCAGCCGTCGGGGCTGAAGGGCGCAAACGAGTCGACGACATCATCGAGACAGGAATAACGATGCGTCGCCGACAGCAGCAGCAGGACCTTCTTGGCATAATCCGTCTTGTCGAGCAGTTCTGCCTGTCCGGGCAGGCCGCTGTCATGCTGGCTCATGCCCATCGTATCGATCAGCACCAGGCGGCGGTCGGCAAGGTCGTCGAGCACGCGATGCAGTTCGTCGCGGCTGGCGGCGACGCGCACCGGGATATCGAGGATGCGGCCATAGGTGCGGAGCTGTTCATGGGCGCCGACGCGATAGTTGTCGGTGGTGACCAGCGCGACGCTGCGCTTGCCATGCAGCAGGGCCTGGCGCGCGGCCAGCTTGGCAACCGTCGTGGTCTTGCCGACGCCGGTCGGACCGACCAGCGCGATGACGCCGCCATCGCGCAGCAGGTCGCCGCCCCATACCGGCAGGCCACGAGCGATGATCGCCAGCGCGTCCTTCCAGGCGGACTCGTCGTCGATGCCGGGCCGCCATGCACGGTCGGCGATCGCGCGCGACTGCGCCGCGCTCATGCCGAATTCCATCAGCCCGCGAATCAGCGCGACCCGCCCGGGTTCGCTGCGCTCGAGCTGTCCCCAGGCGAGGCTCGACAACTGCCCCTCGAGCATGCGCCGCAAGGCATTCAGCTCCGCGCGCATCTCGACCAGGGTCGGTTCCTGACTCCAGACGCTGGCGTCCGCCACCGGCGCCTGCGCGGGGCGCGGTTCCGCAGCGGCCGGCGCAGGCGATTCGACCGGCGCCGCCGGCGATGATCCGGCCGCCGGGAACAGCGCGGCGTCGAAGTCGATCGCGGCAACGATCTCGACACCGCCATTGACCCGGTTGTTGGACAGGATCACTGCGTCAGGGCCCTGTTCCTCCCGCACCAGGCGCATCGCCTGGCGGATATCGGGGGCAAAGAATCGCTTGATCTTCATTTCCCGTCTCTCGTCTGCTCAGTGGCTGTCGGTGGTGCCGGTCGCCGCCATGTCCTGTTCAGGGCCGCCCGATGCTGGCGACGATCCTGATCTGCCTGTTGTCCGGTATCTCGTCGTACGAGAGCACATGCATCGTCGCGATCGAGTGCCGGATGAAGCGCGCCAGCATCGGTCTCAGGGCCGCGGACACCAGCAACACCACCGCTTGTCCTGCCAGCTCCTGGCGCTGCGCCGCGTCGATCAGGGACTGGTGCAGTTTCTCCGCGAGTCCCGGTTCGAGGGCCATGCCGCCCGCGCTCTGCGTCTTGAGGCTATCTAGCAATAACTGTTCCAGACTCGGATCCAGCGTGATGACCGGGAGCTGAGGCTCCAAGCCATTGATATTCTGGACAATCATCCTGCCCAATGCGACGCGCGTCAGCGCCGTCAGTTCGCCGGGGTTTTGACTGTTCGGCGCGTTCGCGGCCAGACACTCGGCGATACTGCGCATGTCGCGCAGCGGGATACGCTCCTCGAGCAGGTTGCGCAGGACCTTCTGCAGGGTCCCGAGCGGCAGCGTCTCCGGCACCAGGCCCTCGACCAGCTTCGGCGAGTTGCGGCCGAGCGTGTCGAGCAGCTGCTGGACCTCTTCGCGGCCGAGCAGTTCGTGGGCATGGGTCTGCAGGATATGGTTCAGATGCGTGGCGATCACCGTGCTGGTGTCGACGACGGTATAGCCGAGGCTCTGCGCCTGATCGCGCTGGTTCGGCTCGATCCAGATCGCATCCATGCCGAAGGCCGGATCGCGCGTCGCGACGCCCGACAGCTTGCCGAAGACCTGGCCGGGATTGATCGCGAGTTCGCGATCGGGCCACACCTCGGCCTCGCCGACGGTGACACCGAACAGCGTGATGCGATAGGCGTTCGGCGACAGTTCGAGGTTGTCGCGGATATGCACCGGCGGGATCAGGAAGCCGACTTCCTGGGTCAGCTTGCGGCGCACACCCTTGATGCGCGGCATAAGTTGCCCGCCCTGGTTCTTGTCGACCAGCGGGATCAGGCGGTATCCGACCTCGAGCCCGATGGCATCGACGGGGACGACGTCGTCCCAGCTGAGATCACGGTTTTCCGGCGCCACCGCTTCGGCGGGCGCCGGCGCGCCTGCCTGCGTCTTGCCGGCGCCGGCCGCCTGCGTTCGCCGTCGCCAGATCAGCCAGCTGCCGGCCCCGGCAGCGGCGCCGAGCGACAGGAAGACCATGTTCGGCATGCCCGGGATCAGGCCGAGCGTGCCGAGCACGCCACCGGTGACGGCGAGCGTGCGCGGGTTCTCGAACAACTGGCTGATCATCTGCCCGCCCATGTCCTGTTCCTGGGACACGCGGGTAACCATGATCGCGGCGGCGGTCGACAGCACCAGCGACGGGATCTGGGCGACGAGACCATCGCCGATCGTCAGCAGGGTGTAGTTGTGGACGGCGTCGCTGAAGGCCATGCCATGCTGCAGCATGCCGATCGACAGGCCGCCAATGATGGTGATCAGCAGAATCAGGATGCCGGCGATCGCGTCGCCGCGGACGAACTTGCTGGCACCGTCCATCGAACCGTAGAAATCGGCCTCGGCGACGACGTCCTCGCGGCGGCGGCGCGCCTCCTTCTGGTCGATGATGCCGGCGTTCAGATCAGCATCGATGGCCATCTGCTTGCCCGGCATCGCATCGAGAGTGAATCGGGCGCTGACTTCCGAGATGCGCCCTGCACCCTTGGTGACGACGACGAAGTTGATGATGACGAGGATCGCAAAGACGACCAGACCGACGGCGTAATTTCCGCCAATCACGAAGGCGCCGAACGACTCGATGACCTTGCCGGCGGCGTCGGTGCCGGTGTGTCCCTCGAGCAACACGACGCGGGTCGAGGCGATGTTGAGCGCGAGCCGCAGCAGGGGCGCGAGCAGCAGCACGGTCGGAAAGGCGGCGAAGGCCAGCGGCCTGCCGCTGTAGACGCAGGCCATGATGACGACGAGTGACAGCGCGATGTTGAAGGTGAAGAAGATGTCGAGCATCAACGGCGGCATCGGCACGACCAGCAACATCAGCAGCACCATCATCAGGATCGGCGCGCCGAGCATGGCGTTGCGGCCGAGGAACTGGATGCCGTTCATTACCGTTGCGTTGTTCATCGCCATGCCTCGATAGATCTTTCAATCAGTGGTTGAGCCTGCCGGGTGTCGCCCGACGGGACACGCTTTGAATACGTCCCTGTACGCTCTACGGCCGCATCCATGCGGCCGTACGGTCCCGTCGGGCGACACCCGGCAGGCTCCGGGAATCTTCTGCCACATCCTTCATTGATCCACGTCGTGCCTGTGCACAGCATTTCTTTCAAGAATCGTTCCATGTCAGTTTCCCGGCGCATCGTCGACGCGGAGGTCTTCGGGGATCGGGAGGTCATCGAAGGCCTCGCGGCGGCGCTTGTGCGGGTGGCGGCGCAGCTGGTAGGCGTAGGCGAGGACCTGGGCGACCGCGAGGAACAGGCCGGTCGGGATGCGCTGCTGGAGTTCGGTGCTGTGGAACAGCGCGCGCGCGAGCGGCGGGGCCGAGACGATCGGGACCTTGTGGCGGACCGCGAGGTTGCGGATCTGCATCGCGACCAGGTCCTTGCCCTTGGCGACGACGATCGGCGCCGACATCTTCGCCTGGTCGTACTTGAGGGCAACGGCAAAGTGGGTCGGGTTGGTGATGACGACATCGGCGGTCGGGACCGCGTCCATCATGCGGCGGCGCATGATCTCGTTGCGGACCTCGCGAACGCGGCGCTTGACCTCGGGGCTGCCGTCGGTCTCCTTCATCTCGTCCTTGATCTCCTGGCGGGTCATGCGCAGCTGGCGCTGGTGGTCCCAGAGCTGGAACGGGACGTCGACGGCGGCGATCAGGATCATCGCCGAGCTCAGGATCAGAAAGGCCCACACCAGGATGTCGCCGGCACTGCCGAGCGCTGCCTCCGCCGACTGGGCGCCGAGACCGAGCATGGTGTCGACGTTGAACCAGAGAAAGATCAGCGCAATCGCCAGCACGACCGAGAACTTGGCCAGCGCCTTCAGCAGTTCGACCAGTGCGCGGGCAGAGAAGATGCGGCCGAGGCCCTTGACCGGGTCCATCTTCTCCCACTTGAAGGCCATCGCCTGACTGCTGAAGGACCAGCCGCTCAGCGCCATCGGCGCGATGATCGCGACTGCAAGCACGATCGTGAGGAACGGCAGCAGGGCAAACATCGCCCCGGCCAGGGCCTGTTCGAGCATGACCGGCGCCATGTTCGGGTCCATCAGGTCGCGGCGGGAGATCTCCAGGGTGTCGTGCATGACACCGATGATGCCGGCGATGATCCCGTCACCGATCATGATCAGGCAGGCGGCGGAAACCAGCAGCACGAACATCGTGGTCAGCTCGCGCGAGCGTGCGACCTGACCCTTCTCCTTCGCCTGTTGCAGGCGTTTGGGTGTAGGTTGTTCGGTCCGCTCCTGTGCCGGTTTCTCTGCCATTGTCTACTCGACCAGCATGCCGCGTATTGAAAAATAGGCGTTATCCAGCAGGCCGGAGAACTGCGGCAGGAACATCGGCAGCGATACCAGCATGAAGACGAAGCCGAGCATCAGCGTGACCGGAAAGCCGATCGCGAAGATATTGAGCTGGGGCGCGGCACGCATCATGACACCAAAGGAGATGTTGACCAGCAGCAGCGCAGCGACCGCCGGCAGCGAGATGATTACCGCGCCCTTGAAGATCCAGCCTGCCCAGCCCAGCAACATCCACAGACCACCCTCGCTGATCGACTCCGGCGCAACCGGTATGACATGGAAGCTGTCGGCTAGGATTTCGATCAGGATCAGATGGCCGTTCAACGCCAGGAAGATCAGCGTCGCCATGATCGTATAGAGCTGGCTGACGACCGGCACGGCGATGCCGTTGACCGGGTCCATCATCTGCGCGTAGCCGAGTCCCATGGTCATGCCGATGACCCCGCCGGCGGTCTCGATCGCGCTGAATACCAGGCGAATGAAAAAACCCATCGCCAGCCCGATCAGGACCTGGCAGACGGTGATCAGCAGGCCCTCGGCGCTGACCGGGTCGATTGCGGGCGTCGGCGGCAGCAACGGCATGATCACCAGCGTCAGCGCGACCGCCATGCCGACGCGGAAGGTGATCGGGATCGTACGCATGCCGAGCAGCGGCACCATCGTGATCAGAGCGGCTACGCGGAAGAACGGCCACAGAAAGCCGGTCATCCATGCCGTCAGTTGTTCGAGGGCTATGCTCACGCCTTGCCGTCCGCTCGCGCCCGTCAGCCGATCAGGACGGGGATGTCATTGAACAGGCGGATGGTGTAGTGAATCAGGCTCTGGAGTATCCAGTGCCCGGCGACGAACAGGACACCGAGCACGACGAACAGCTTGGGAATGAAGCTCAGCGTCTGCTCGTTGATCTGGGTCGCGGCCTGGAACATGCTGATCAGCAGGCCGACGGCGAGCGCCGGGAGCAGCAGCAGTGCGACGATGATCGAGGTCAGGGTCAGCGCGCTCTGACCGATCGTGATGGCGGTTTCGGGTGTCATGTCTGCGGCCTCCTGCGGCGTGGTTTTCCCGCGGTCTCAGACCGCGAAACTCGATGCCAGCGTGCCGAGGATCAGCGACCAGCCATCGACGAGCACGAACAGCATGATCTTGAACGGCAGAGAGATGATCAGCGGCGACAGCATCATCATGCCCATCGACATCAGTACGCTGGCGACAACCAGGTCGATGATCAGAAACGGAATGAAGATCAGAAATCCGATCTGGAACGCGGTCTTCAGCTCGCTGGTGACGAAGGCCGGCATCAGCAGCGAAAACGGCACCTCCTCCCGGCTCTCGATCTCGCCGTGACCGGAGATCTCGGCGAACAGGTTGATATCGCTGTCACGGGTCTGGTGCAGCATGAAGGTCCTGAACGGGTTGCTGCCGCGGGAAAGCGCCTCCTCCATGCCGACTTCCTGGGCCATATAGGGCTTGACCGCGTTGTTGTAGACGTCGGTGAACACCGGCATCATGATAAACACGGTCAGGAACAGCGCGAGGCCGATCAACGTCTGCGTGGTCGGCGTTTGCACCGTGCCCAGTGCCTGGCGCAGGATCGCGAGTACGATGATGATGCGCGTGAACGAGGTCATCATCATCATCGCCGCCGGCAGCAGCGACATCACCGTCATCAGCGCGAGGATCTGCAGGCTCAGCGACCAGGTCTGGCCGCCGTCCGGATTCGTCGTCACCGACAGCGCGGTGATGCCGTTATCCGCCGCCAGCGCCGCCGACGGCAGGATCAGCAGCGCGCAGGTGATTGCAAACCTCATCATGACTGTAGTCTCTTTCTGATTTCCTGGTTGAATCGGCTGAGGAAACTGTCGTCGGCGCCGGATGGACGGGGGCCCGCGGTTTCGGTGTGGCCCTCCTCTGCAGGCAGCACGTGCAGTGTGCGGATACAGCCCGGACTCACGCCGACCACGAGGCGCACGTCCTCGGCCTGCAGCAGGATGATGCGTTCACGGTTGCCGAGATGGACGCCACCCATCAGGCGCAGGCGATCAGTGGCGACGCCCTGCAGGCGGCCGAAACGCTTGGCGAACCAGGCGACGCCGAAGATCAGCAGCAGGACCATCACCAGTCCGGTCGCCATCTGCAGCAGACCGCCGAGTGAGATGACCTCGCTGCCGCGATAGGCATCCGCGGCGGTCTCGCTGGCGACAACGGCGCCCGGCAAGGCCGCCATCACTGCGATCAGAATCGGAATGCGGGAGGCGCGCATGTTATTTGAGCTTCTTGACCCGTTCCGCGGCGCTGACGATGTCGGTCAGCCGGATTCCGAACTTTTCGTTGACGACGACCACCTCGCCATGGGCGATCAGGGTGCCGTTGACGGTGATATCCATAGGCTCACCCGCGAAGCGGTCCAGCTCGACGACCGACCCCTGGTTCAGCTTGAGGAGGTTGCTGATCGACATCTTGGTGCGGCCGATCTCGACCGCGACCGCGACCGGGATATCGAGGACCATGTCCAGGCTCTTGTTGCCGAGGTTGTCACCGTCACCGTCGCCGGCCTCTGCCTCCAGATTCTCGAAATCCGCGCGGGCGTAGTCCTGACCGTCGCCGTTGGCGGGCGCCGCGGCGCGCGCGGCGGCCGGCTCCTGCTGCGTGCCTGTTCTTTCGCTGGTGTTCATTGTTCCACTCCTGTGATGGACATCAGTTGCCTGTTCGCAGGCGCCTTGACAATGCTGGTGACCTTTATCGCATTGCGGCCATCTGACCTGCCGAACACCCCGCGCACGACCGGGATGTCATTGACGACCGCGGTGACCGTTTCCGGCAGCTCGACCGGGATGATGTCACCGGGTTTGAGATTGCTGATATCACGCACTGACAGCTGCGTTTCCAGCAGCGTGCTCGACAGCTCGACCTCGGCGTGCATCAGCTCGCTGCGCAGTGAATTCATCCAGCGCTCGTCCATATCGACGCGATCGGTCTGAATGCGGGTCTCGAGGATCTCGCGGATCGGCTCGACCATCGAATAGGGCATCGTGATGTGCAGGTCGCCGCCGCCACCCTCGAAGTCGGCATGGAAAGGGCATACCACCACCACCTCGCTGGGACTGACGATGTTGGCGAAATGCGGGTTGATTTCCATATTGAGGAATTCGAGGTTGACCCCGATCGCCGGACTCCAGGCCTCCTGGATGTCACGGAAGGCGAGGTCTACGATGATGCGGATGATGCGTTGCTCGGCCGGCGTGAATTCGCGGCCCTCGATGCGCGTGTTGAAGCGTCCGTCGCCACCGAAGAAGTTGTCGACGATCGTGAACACCAGCCGTGGATCGATGACCATCAGCGCGGTGCCCTTGAGCGGATGGACCCGGACCAGGTTCAGGCTCGCCGGCACGAACAGGCTGTGGACGTATTCGGAGAACTTGACCATCTGCACCGCGCCGACCTGGATCTCGGCGGTGCGGCGCAGCATGTTGAACAAGCTTACGCGGAGATAGCGCGCGAAGCGCTCGTTGATGATCTCGAGTGTCGGCAGCCGGCCGCGGACGATGCGGTCCTGGCTGGCAAAATCGTATTCGCTGACCTCGCCTTCGATCAGGGGCTGGTCGGACTCCGCCTCGACCTCGCCGCTGGATACGCCATGCAGCAGCGCGTCGATCTCGTCCTGGGTCAGAAGATCACTGGTCGCCATGGGCCTACTGCATCACGAAGCTGGTGAAATAGACCGACTCGACGCCGGGATTGCCGATCTCGTCGTTGAGGATGCCCTGGATCTCGGCCAGCGCCTCATCGCGGATCTTCTGCTTGCCGGTCACGGTCGCCAGCGAGGCATAGTCGAAACCGCTGAACATGAACACGAGGTTGTTGCGGATCTTCGGCAGATGGGTCGAGATCGCCTGCGGGATCGTACTGTCGCGGGTCATGACCTCGATCTTGACCTGCAGGTAGCGGACCTGGTTGCCCTCGATGAAGTTGACGACGAATGGTTCGCCGAGCTCGACATAGATCGGCGGCGAAGGCCGGCTGGCCGCGCGCTTGCCGTCACTGCCGGCGCTATCCTCGCCGCCGCGCGCCGTGATCAGTTCATCGATGCCGCCGGTCATCACCAGCGTCGTACCGACGCTCGCGACGATCAGCAGCAGCACCGAGAACACGATCAGCAGGACCTTCATGACGCCGCCCTTCCTGGCAGGCGGCGGCGCGGCCTCGCGGTCTTCGTCTTCGTTCATGGTCTGGTCGATCGCCATTACGGCTCCCTCCGCTGGTTTCGTCTGACTGTCCTTTAGCAATACGTATGCCAGCCCATGACGAGATTTTTTAGATCATATAAAACAGATACTTGGAGATGGTGTTGTGGGGCTTGCCGGTAATTTGACTGGGGTCCGGAGACAATGCCGGGAAGCCGCCACGCGGCGGGGTGATCAGATCGGTGAGGAGAACCGCGGTCGCGGTTCAGGCGTAGGTATCGATCAGGCCGCGGGTCGAGGACATGCGCCAGCCGTCGTCGCCGCCCTGGCCGCCGGGCTCCGTGCCGGCGCCACTCACCGCGCCATCGACAGGTCCGTGGCCATCCGCTTCCGCGTCGCCGTCATGCCGTGCGGAATGCCCGGAGACATCGACGTTGACACTGGCAAAGCCCTGCTGGCCCAGCATCTCGCGCAGTCGCGGTATCGCGTCTTCGAGCGCATCCCTGACCTGCCCCTGCTGGGCCAGGAAGCTGACGTTCATCTGGTCGTTCTGCATGCTGATGCGGACCTCGATCGGTCCGAGCTGCGGCGGGTTGATGCGCAGTTCTGCGGCCTGGACCTGGTTACCAACCATCCAGCGGATGCGCTGTCCGACCTCTTCGCTCCACTGTTGCGACTGGTGCAGCGGCGTCGCCAGCGTCCAGCCCGGCAGCGCGCGGTCGAGGCCCGGCGACATCAACGATGAGGCCGGTGACAGGGTCGGCGCGTGGGGTGAGGCGCCGGACTCCGCCGCATCGACCAGGCCCGAGAGTGTGGCGAGGGCGCCGGGCTGTGACAACAGCGCGGTGGCCTCCGCCTTCGTCATTGCTGCCTGCGCGGCGGCCGCCTGCGGCGGAATGACGGGACTCATGCCCTGGAGCTGGCCGGCCGATTCATTGCGCGCCGCCAGCCACTCGGGCGACTGCGCCGCAGAGAGCATCGCCTGTCTGGCTGCCTCCGCGCGCGCATCCGCTTCCGCGGCCAGCGCCGTCAGACCTGCATGCGGCGATGTCAGTGATTGCATCGCCCGCGCCACGGCCTCTTCCGTCAGCGGCTGACCCGCGCTGGCCTCGCGCAGGGCAATGGTCAACGCCGCGCGCAGCGGTGGCGGCATTGCCTCGAGGTCCGCGAGCGACAGCGACAGGCCGAACAGCGCGGAATCTTCGCCCTCCGTCAGCGGCTGGTCCTCCGGCAAGATCTGGCCGCCTTCCGGCAAGCCGTCGCCAGCGGGCGGAAAGGCCGAACCGTCCCGCGTGGCCGGTGGACCGCCGAAACGCGACATCATGCCGGCAAAGTGGTCAGCGTCCGGCGCGCTGTGCGCGTACGGGCCCGCAGGATCGGCGCGGAGGGCCGCCGTTCCGGCTTCCGCGGACATCATTTGTGGAATCTGGGCAGTCACGGTCGGTCTCGCCGCCTGTTCTGGAAACTCGTCGACAGGGAAAAGAGCAAGTTACATGCCAACGCCCGTTGGCGCTGGCGCCGCGCCTCAGCTGCCGTAGCCGTCGAACAAGGCCCGCATCCGCTGCGCATGCTCGTCGCTGTCGCGCTGCTCGCGGCGGCCGGCATGTATGGCCTCTTCGCTGCGGAAGCGATCGATGGTCCGGTCGAGGGCGCGGCGTTTGGCGCTGGCCTCGGACCAGTTGCGGTTGTGCTGCTCGAGCTGGCGCCGGCTCTCGTCGAGCAGTTTGCGCTGCTGTTCGATGACCTCATTCAGGCGATCGTTGAAGCGGCGATATTCGTGGACGCGACGGATATCGATACCCGTCTGGCCTAGCGCCTGGAAGCGCTCGCTGTACTCACGCTGGAACTGCTGCAGTTCCGCGAGCCGGTGCTCCTGCTCCTCGCAGTGCCGGCGCGCCTGACCGAGCACGGTGGCCGCGGAATCTTCGGTGTTCTTCGCCAGCCCGGCGATGGGCCGCAGGCGATCCGATCGGGTCATGACCTCTTGCCTCCCTGTTTGACGTCAATCCTTGCGGCGGACGACGCCGGTTTCTGCGTATCACCGAGTACGTCGGCGAGCCCCTTGATCCCCTGCTGGAAGGTCACGCGCTCATTCATGTCCTGCTGCAGGAACCGCGTCAGCTGCGGCCAGAACTGGATCGCCTCGTCGATGCGGGGATCGCTGCCCCGGGCATAGGCGCCGACGCTGATCAGGTCGCGATTCTTGCGATAATTCGAATAGAGCTGGCGGAACCGCATCACCTGGCGGCGATGATCGTTGCTGATGATCTCATTCATGACGCGGCTGACCGAGGACTCGATATCGATGGCGGGATAATGGCCGGCGTCGGCGATGTCCCGTGACAGTACGATATGGCCGTCGAGGATCGCGCGCGCCGAATCGGCGACCGGGTCCTGGTGGTCGTCGCCCTCGGTCAATACGGTGTAGATTGCGGTGATGGACCCGCCATTGTCGCCATTGCCGGCGCGCTCGACCAGCTGCGGCAGTTTCGCGAACACCGAGGGCGGGTAGCCGCGGGTCGCCGGCGGCTCGCCGATCGCCAGCGCCACCTCGCGCTGCGCCTGGGCGAAGCGGGTCAGTGAATCCATCAGCAGCAGGACCTTGAGGCCCTTGTCCCGGTAGTATTCGGCGATGCTGGTCGCCAGCATCGCGCCATGCAGCCGCAGCATCGGCGGCGTGTCGGCCGGCGTCGCAACGACGACGGAACGGGACATGCTCCTGGCGCCGAGGATACGGTCGGTGAACTCCTTGACTTCTCGCCCGCGCTCTCCGATCAGGCCGACGACGACGACATCGGCATCGGTGAATCGCGTCATCATGCCGAGCAGCACACTCTTGCCGACGCCACTGCCGGCAAACAACCCAAGGCGCTGGCCGCGGCCGATCGTCAACAGCGTGTTGATCGCGCGGACACCGACATCGAGCGGTTCCTCGATCAAGGAGCGCGTCAGCGGGTTGACCTGGCGACCGAGCAACGGCCAGGTCGCGGTCGTACGGACCGGACCGCGACCGTCGAGCGGGTTGCCTGTGCCGTCGATGATGCGGCCGAGCAGCGCGTCGCCGACCGCGGCCGAATAGACCTTGCCGGTCGGGATCACACGCGCGCTCGGCACCAGGCCGCGGATGTCGCCGCTCGGCATCAGGAATGTGCGGTCGCCCGCGAAGCCGACGACCTCGGCCTCGACCGGGCTGCCGGTGCTGTTCTCGACCAGGCAGCGATCGCCGATCGCCGCCTGGCAGCCGGCGGCCTCCAGCGTCAGGCCGACCATGCGCGTGATCTTGCCCTCGACGATCAGCGTGGAGCGCTCACCGAGCTGCTCAGCGGCCGCAGCGATGCGCCGGCGCCAACGTTCGGCGTGCTCAGTCACCGCCGCGGTCATCATCGCCCTCCCGCTCGCCGCCGAGCAGCTCCGCGGCGATCGCCGCTATCCGCTTCTCGATGGTCGCATCGATGCGTGAGCTCTCGGTCTCGACCCGGCAGCCGCCACGGCCGATCGCGGGATCCTCGACGAGCTCCCAGCCACCGCCCTGCTCGGTCGCGGATGACATTGATTCGCGCACGATCGCGGCGTCGTCCGGATGCAGGAACAATCGCACACGTCTCGTCGCCACCGGCAGCGCCTCGGCGGCCTGGCGCACGACGCCGAGGATCTGGCGGGGATCGGTCCTGACTTCGCGCCGGATGACATGGCGGGCGATCGTGACCGAGAGGCGGCCGAGTTCCTCGACGACCGCGTCGTCGAGCTCGGCAAGCGGCGCCGCGAGCAGGCGGAGGATGCCGCGCAGGCGCTCGACCTCGGCCTGAGCCTCCGCGCGCCCGTGTTCGAGACCTTCCCGCCGGCCAAGCTCGAAGGCCTCACCATGCGCCTGGCGCTGGATCTCCTCGATACGGCCGGCCGTCAGCAGCAAACCGGCGCCTTCATCCGGTGAAGCGGCGCGCGCGGCGGAGGCCTCGACCTCGGGGAGTTCCCAGGGCCGGAAGTCCGCCGTGGCCTCATCGCCGCTGATGACCTTAAATGTACTCTTCTCCACCCTTGCCACCCAACGCTATGTCTCCGGATTCGGCGAGGCGGCGCGCGATCGCGAGGATCTCCTTCTGCGCCGCTTCGACCTCGCTCAGGCGCACCGGACCCTTGGCCTCGAGATCGTCGCGCAGCATCTCGCCGGCGCGCTTCGACATGTTCTTGAAGATCTTTTCCTTCAGCGCCTGGTCGGCGCCCTTCATCGCCAGCACCAGGGTCTCGGAAGAGACCTCGCGCAGCAGTGACTGGATGCCGCGATCGCTGATATCGACCAGGTTGTCGAATACGAACATCAGGTCCTGGATCTTTTCCGCGAGTTCGGCGCTGTATTCGTTGACCTGCTCCATGATGTTGTTCTCGAGTGAGGCATCCATCAGGTTGAGGATATTGGCTGCGGTCTTGACGCCACCGAGCCCGGATGACTTCGCCAGCGAGTTGCCCAGGAACTGTTCCTCGATGACGCGATTGAGTTCCTGCAAGGCCGATGGCTGCAGGCGATCGAGGACCGCGACGCGCAACAGAACGTCGGCACGCAGCTTCTCCGGCAATTGTCCCAGCACCTCGGCGGCCTGTTCGGGATCGAGATAGGACAGCACCACTGCGATGATCTGTGGATGCTCGTGCTTGACGACCTCGACGATCGACCGTGAATCCATCCATTTGAGCTGTTCTAGCCCCGAGGAATCCTCGACCTTGAGCACCTGATCGATGATATTGCCGGCCTTGTCCTCGCCAAGCGCCTTGACGAGGATATTGCGCAGATAGTCATGCGATCCGACGCCATAGGAGGTCTCCCGGCCGACCGCGTCGACAAACTCGTTCAGCACCGTATTGGCCTGCTCAGTCGAGACATTACGCAACCCGGCCATCGCCGTACTGACCTTGTGCACCTCGCGCGGGCCGATCAGCTTCAGCACCTCGGCGGCGCTCTGCTCGCCGATACTCAGCAGCAGGATCGCCGCCCGCTCGATGCCGCTGATCGACCCCTGCTGGGATTTTTTATCCTGTGCTGCCATCGTCTACTCCGTTGCGACCCAGTTCCTGACCACCTGCGCGACCCGCTTCGGGTCCTGCGAGGCAAGCGAACGCGCGGTCTCGAGGTTGGCGTCGAGACTCTGGGTCCGCGGCAGCGCGGCACGGCCACCGGCGCCGAGACTGAGCTGGTCATCAGCGACGTCGACCCCCTGGGCCAGCACCGGCGGTTGCGAACGGCCCTTGGTCGCGAGTTCGCGCAACACCGGACGGAGGACGCCGAATACCAGCACCGCGACCAGCGCGATGGCGAGCAGCTGCTTGATGATGCCCCAGAAATCGACGCCCTCGAACACCGACGGCTCCGGCAGCGGCTCGAGCTCCGGCGCCTGGGTGAATGAGGCATTGATGACATTGACGCTGTCGCCGCGCTCGACATCGAAGCCGATCGCCTCGCGGACCAGCTGGGTGATGCGGGTCAGTTCCTCCTCACTGAGCGGCGTGCGCACGGCCGCGCCCTCGGCGCCGACGGTCGTGCGATCATCGACGACGACCGCGGCCGACAGCCTGCGTACGACGCCACCGTTCATGCGCGTGTGACTGATGGTCTTGTCGAGCTCGAAATTACGGACATTGCGCCGGCTGCTGCTCCCCGGCGGTTCGGCCAGGGTTGCGGCGTCCTCCTCACCCGCGACCGTGGCCGGCGCCGGCGGCTGGTTCGACAGACTGCCCGGCACGCCGAACGGCAACTGCCGTCCGCCCGTGGTGGTCTCTTCCACGACCTGTTCGCTCCTGATCGCGCGCTGGTCGGGATTGTACGACTCGCGGGTCTGCTCGGTGACGGTGAAATCGATATCGGCATTGACCTGGGCGCGGACTGCGCCGGGGCCGGTGATCGGCGTCAGGATATCCTCG
Source organism: uncultured Chromatiales bacterium (assembly GCA_964384095.1). Classification (GTDB taxonomy): domain Bacteria; phylum Pseudomonadota; class Gammaproteobacteria; order SZUA-140; family SZUA-140; genus JAITWN01. Next base: position 43,554 of record CAYLKC010000001.1, on the reverse strand, counting down.
ATACGGCGGATGTAATGGTCCTCTATCCGCTTGCGGTAGTCGAACTGGGTGGCCGACAGCCGTACATTGCCGTCGACGCTGCCGTCGGTCAGCAAGCGGCCGCTCTGGTCGATGATGGTGACATGATCGACATCGAGATTCGGGATACTGGCGGCCACCATGTGACTGATCGCGGCAGCCTGGCCCTCGTTCAGGGAACGTCCCGGGTACAGATCGACGGTGACCGACGCGGTCGGCTGCTTCTGGTTGCGGGCAAAGGCGGTCTGGCGCGGGATCGCAAGGTGGACGCGCGCGCTGCGCACGCTGTTGATCGCCATGATCGTCATCGCCAGCTCCCCCTCGAGGGCACGCTGATAGCGCGCGTTCTCCATGAACTGGCTGACGCCGAAGCCCTTCTGATTCTCGAGCAGCTCATAGCCGCCGCCGGTGCCGCGCGGCAGGCCCTCGCCCGCCAGCTTGAGTCTCGCCTCATGGACGTGACTCTCCGGTACCATGATCGTGGCGGTCCCGTTGGCAAAGGAATAGGGGATGCCGGCGCGCTGCAGCGAGTCGGCGATCGCGCCCGAATCCTGATCGGCCAGATTGCTGTACAACAGCTTGTGGCCGGGCTGTTGCGACCACAGCACGACGGCCACGCCGATCGCGACACTGGCGGCGAGACCCACCATCAGGCCCAGCTGGCGCACCAGCGGCAGGCCGTAGAATCCCCGCGCGGGGAGCACCATATCGTCCGTCTTTACCAGCGCCATGAGGAAGCTGCTCCCGGTTCAGTCACTAGATCTGCATGCTCATGATGTCCTGGTAAGCGCTGATCAAACGATTGCGCGCCTGCATCATGAGCTGGAATTCGACGCTGGCCTTTTGCGAGGCGATCATCACGCGGCTCAGGTCCACGTCCTCGCCGCCGGCCTGGAAGGCCTCGCGCAACTGGCGCACCTCCTGCTGCGAGGTGTTGACGTGATCAACGGCCTTGACCAGCAGCTCAGAAAATCGCACCGGGTCGCCGGCGCCATTCATCTCCGCGGCGCCGTTGCCGGCTGCGCCTGCCATCGACCTGAGTTGCGACAGCATCTGTGCTGCGTTGATTTCGCTCATCGGCGGTGTCCTCCTGTTCCGTCAAATGGTTTCATGCATCTTCCGAGCCATTTCTCCTGGCGCGGATCAGACCGGCAACTCCACGCCGGTCTCGCGGATCTTCGCCAGCTTGTAGCGCAACGTGCGCTCGCTGATGCCCAGCCTGACCGCGGCGGCCTTGCGGCTGCCGCGGACCGATTTCAATGTCTCGACGATGACCTGGTGTTCATGACTGCGCAGATCACCCGCCACCGGGCCGTCATCGTGTCCGCCGTCATGTGCGGACGCCGCGCTGACGGCGGGTTCCGCCCGTCCGCAGGGCTCGAACTGCAGGTCGCCCTCGTCGATCGTCATGCCGGACTGGAGGATCATCGCGCGCTGCAGGACATTGTCGAGTTCACGCACGTTCCCCGGCCACGCGTGCGCGAGCAGCCGGGTCTCCGCCGTCGCGGACAGACTCGGCGCCGGCCGACCCTGCACGCGGGCGTGATGGGCCAGCAGCCGGCGCGTGAGCGGGAGGATGTCCGCTCGACGCTCGCGCAATGGCGGCAGGTGGAGCGGAAAGACATTCAGGCGATAATACAGGTCCTCGCGAAAGCGTCCGGCCGCGACCTCCGCGGCGAGGTCACGGTTCGAGGTCGCGAGCACGCGGACATCGAGCGGGATCACCTTGCGGCCGCCGAGACGTTCGACCTCGCGTTCCTGCAGCACGCGCAGCAGCTTGGCCTGTAAACCGAGGTCCATCTCCGAGATCTCGTCGAGCAGCAAGGTGCCCTGCTGCGCCTGCTCGAACTTGCCCGGCGATGCGGCGTAGGCGCCGGTGAAGGCGCCCTTCTCGTAACCGAACAGCGTCGCCTCGAGCATATTCTCCGGGATCGCCGCGCAGTTGATCGCGACGAATGGCTGCGAGGCGCGCGGCGAATGGCGGTGGATGAAGCGTGCCAGCACTTCCTTGCCGGCGCCGCTCTCGCCGGTGATCATCACCGTCGCGTCGGTGCCGGCGACGCGACGGGCGAGCGTCGCGATATAGCTGCTGCGAGGATCGGCGACGATCATGCCTTCATCATCACCGCTGTCCTGGCCGAGATAACGCCCGACCATATCGACGAGGGTTGCGGCCTCGAACGGCTTGACCAGATAATCGACGGCGCCGGCCTGCATCGCCTCGACCGCCTTCGGGATACTGCCATACGCGGTCATCATCAGCACCGGCAGCTCGGGATGGCGCGCGCGCAACTCGCCGAGCAGCGCATGGCCATCCATCGGCCTCATCTGCACGTCGCTGATCACCAGCCCGGTCTCGCGCAGACGCTCGGGATCCGCCAGCATCGTCATCGCGGCGACGCCGTCGCCGGCGCTCTCGACGCTATAACCGGCGTGACTCAGCGTTTCGCACAGGGCATCTCGCAGGGCGGGATCATCTTCGACTATCAGGATCCTGGTCGGATTCATCACTCTCTCCGCATTTGACTTCATGTGGACGCGATCACCGGAAAGCGCATGCCAACCGTCGTTCCGGCGCCGGCCTCCGATTCGATCCAGATCTCGCCGCCGTGGGCCTGCACCACCGCACGCGCGACGGCGAGACCGAGTCCGGTCCCCTGTGAACGGGTCGTGAAAAATGGTTCAAAGACCTGCGCGCGCAGTGCCTCGGGGATCCCCGGGCCATCATCGCTGAGCAGGAAGTCGATGGCATCGAGCGCGCCTGCGCCGCTACGACGGCGGATCAGCAGACGAAGATTCCCGGGGCGATCGGGCTGCGCGGACGCGCAGGCCTGGATCGCGTTCTCGACGAGATTCTGCAATACGGTCAGGATCGCGGAGCGATTGCCGCGTAGCGTTGCACTGCCGCTCTCGTCGATGATCTCGAAGCATACGCCGCCCTGTCCGATCAGCGCTGCGGACACCTGGCGAAACTCGTCGAGCAGCTCGGCGATGCCGAAGTTCTCCGCGTTCAGCGCGCCACCGCCGGCAAACGCGAGCATGTCACGACTGAGGCCGTCGAGGTGCGCGAGACAGGCGCGGATCTTCGCAGCACAGCGGCGGCGCGTCTCCGTATCGACCTCGTCGGTCTCGAGCCGGGAAAGATAAAGCAGACTGGAGGCCAGCGGGGTACGGATCTGGTGCGACAGCGAGGCCGTCATCTCGCCGAGCGCGGACAGGCGCTGGCGACGCTCGGCGAGTGCGCGCACGAGCCGCATGTCGGTGACATCGTGCAACATCACCACCTGACCGGGCAGGTTGCCCAGCGGCGCGGTTGCAACTGTCACCACGCGGCCATTCGACAGGCGCAGCCCGTCGACGCCGTCGCCGGGCACGAAGACCTCGCCGATGATGGCGCGCCACGAGCGGCCCGTGAGATCGACGCCAAGCAGATCGCGGGCGGCGACGTTGGACTGGCGCACGACGCCCTCCCCGTCGATGAGGATGATCGCGGCCGGCAACGCGTCGAGGATCCCGCGCAGGAGATCGGCATCGAGTTCGAGGCGGGGCGCGCGCCCCGTCGCATCAGTGAAATCGCGGAGCTGTTCCGCGAGAGAGCGGTACGAGTCGCTCAGCCGTGCGGACGTCCGGTTGAAGCGCTCGAATGCCTCCGACAGGCGTTCCGCCCGGGGCATCGCGGTCTGATTCATACGGTCGTGCCTCTGTCACCAGGTTTCCGGAGGCGCCCATCACGGACGCATCCCCTGGCCGACAAACAGCAATATATGTGCCGTATTTATTTTGTTAAGTAATTACAACAGGTTATTTATTATAATCTGGCGGGGCGTCAAGCTTATGTCACGTGATCGGCGCGCTGCAGGCCGTATTTTCGCAATTTTTCGACGAGCGTCGTGCGACGCAGGCCGAGCCGGTTGGCGGCATGGGCGACGATGCCCTCGGAGTCCTCGAGGGCCTGGCGAATCAGGCTGCATTCGAGTTCGGTCAGGTGCTGCTTGAGGTCGATGCCATCGCGGGGCAGGCGCGGGGCATCGAGCCGTTCGAGGGCGATCAGGGCCTCATCGTCGGCAATCAGCTTGTCGCGGAGCTCGCCGCCCTCGGGCTGGTACTTCTCGGACAGGTCGTGGACATCGACGACGCCGTAAGGATGCATGATGACGAGTCGCTCGACGACGTTCGCGAGTTCGCGTACGTTGCCGGGCCAGTGATACTGCGACAGCGCGATGATCGCCGATTGCGTCAGCCTCACTGAACCGCGCTTCTCATGCTCCATGCGCGTGATCAGCTCCTTGATCAGCAGCGGGATGTCCTCGGCGCGCTCGCGCAGCGGCGGCATGTCGATCGGAAAGACGTTGAGGCGATAGTACAGGTCTTCGCGGAACTTGCCCTCCTCGATCGCCTTTTCGAGGTTGCGGTGGGTCGCGGCGATGATGCGCACGTCGGCGGATACCGTCTTGTTGCTGCCGACGCGCTCGAAGGTCTTCTCCTGCAGCACGCGCAGCAGCTTGACCTGCATGTGCATGCTCATGTCACCGATCTCGTCGAGGAACAGCGTGCCGCCATCGGCCATCTCGAAGCGGCCCTGGCGCGCGCTGATCGCGCCGGTGAAGGCGCCCTTCTCGTGTCCGAACAGCTCGCTCTCGAGCAGGTCGGCGGGGATCGCGCCGCAGTTGATCGGCACGAAGGGCCGGTTGCGACGCGAGGAATAGTAGTGGATGTTGCGGGCGACGACTTCCTTGCCGGTGCCCGATTCGCCGAGGATCAACGCAGTCGCATCGGAACCGGCGACCTGCTCGATCAGCGTGCGCACGCGACGGATCGCGCGGCTGTTGCCGACGAGGCTGCGGAACAGCTCGGGCGAATGCAGGCCGCCGCCTTCCGAGCGGCTGCTGCGCCAGATCTCGGCCTGTTGCAACAGGCCGGTGAGTTCCTTGTACTTGACCGGCGATTTCAGTGTGCCAAGCACCAGGTGTTCGGCAGCGGGTGCCGGCTTGCGGCGGCGGGCATCCGTGGACAACAGGATCAGCGGTAGACGTTCGTCGCGGGCGCGCAGTGACTCGAGCAGCCCGGTCAGGCCGTCGCCGATGTCATCGGCGACGATGGCGGCGGACACCCCGGCGGCGGCCGGAACCTGATCCTGCCAATCTGCGGGCGTCGCCCGATAGACCTGGTCGTAGTCGATGAAGTTGAGGATCGACGCCAGGCACTGCGAGCGCTGTTGATCCGCGTCTATGATCAGTATGGATTCCATCGGGTCTTCCCTTCTCCTGTCATCTCGTCGTGGATGATTCTTTTATATATTGTGGTCTTCCAGCTGATATCACGGTAACGGGACCGCCTGCAGTCTTGCAGACTAAACTTTTTTATGAGGCCTGTCAAAATATCGTCACTGACTGGCGACCCTCTGCCGGCGCCGGGACTGCGCGACCTGCCGACGATGCTGGCGGAATATCAGCTTTTCCAGCCAGTTGCGCATCGGCTCGCTGACCTCACCGAAGCGGACGTCAATTCGTTGACCTCCGTCCTCACGATCGACCGAGGCGACCCGGCCGAACAGCAGGATCGGGGTCGGCAGCGAACGGCTGAGATACAACTCGACGCGTACCGGGCTGCCTTGCGCGGGGGCGGACGACGCAAACCAGCGTATGCCGTCCGCGCCGAGGCGGACCGGCACCGCGGCCGGCGCGGGCCGCTGCAGGCGCAGCAGCTGTCCGACCATGTCGAGCAGGAGATTGAGCTTGAAATCGAGGCGTGCGATGTCATGGGCCAGCGCGCCGTGATCATCGTCGACGGTGTCGCCGCGCACTTCATCGAGCGCGCCCAGGCAACGGAGCAGCTGTTCATTGGACTGAAGGATCGGGGGTATTTCGGCGGGATCGGGATCGGCCGGCAACTGTTCCCAGGCCAGCGGCATCCGGTCCTCATAGACGAGACCGGATTCCTGATTGGAGACACCCGCATCATCCATGCGGGCAAGATACCGTATCAGCGTGGCTTAAACAACACGATGGCGCGCGGACGCCTCCGAGTAGGCCACCGCCGCCCTGCGCTGCCGGCGATTGCCGGACAGCGAATCGGCTAGTGACTGCTTGTGCGTTGAACCGATGGCGACGAGCTCCTCGTTGATCGCGAGGATACGCTCGAGCAATGCCGCCTCGTCGCCGGCATCCTCATCTGCCGGCCGCGCTGCGCACAGCCGGCCATAGGCCTCGATCGCGCGCGAGCGTCCGGCCGACAGTTCCGGCAGGCTGTCCCACTGCTGGCCGCGCGCGCTTGCCAGCATGTCGTGACTGCGCTCGAGAATCTCTCCGAGCTGTTGCAGGCGTTCGGTCATCATCGCGCGTCGCTCGTGCGCCCCTCCCCCTGCAATACCGCCTCGCGGTCGCCCGCCGCATGGGCACGGACGGTCTCGGCCGGGATCGCATCCCAGGCGCCCTTGATCTGGCGCAGCAGATCAGAGACCTCATCGAGATACGCGGGCTCGTTCTTCATGTTCGCCTCGGTCAGGCGCAGGATCATGTAGCCATAGAGGTTGTCGAGGTTTTGTGCAATCTCGCCGCCCATCGACTTGTCGAGGCTGACGCGCAGCCCTTCGATGATCGAGATCGCCCAGCTGATCTGCGCGCCCTTGCGCGCGATCTCGCCGCGCTCCATGGAGCCGCGCGCCGAGGCGATGCGGTCGAGCACACCCTCCATCAGCATCTGGATCAGGCGATGAGGCGTCGCGCCCTCGGTCGCGCCGCTCAGCCCTGTCTTCTGATAGTCCTTCAATACGCCACTGGCGCCTGCCTGACCCATTGCCTGCTCCTCCGTTTCAGTAAAATAGTTATTATCCGCGCGGGACGATCATCGGTTACGGTTCTGTCCGATCTGCGGCAGATTGTCGAGTTGCTGTAACAGGAAGTCTCCGCTCGATCGCAGCTGCGCCACCAGCGCATCCATCGCCGTAAACTGTACGCGCAGACGTTCCTCATACGTCAGCGCCCTCTGCTCGACCTGTTCACGCCGGCCACCGAGGTCGCGAATCTGCTGGTTGATGCTTTCGGTGACAGACCTGAAGAGGCCGTCTCCGTTCAGCATGCCGCTCACCATGCGATCGAGGCTGTCAGCAATGCCACGCGTGAACGACAGCACGCCGCGGTCGCCGAGTTCGCCGCCGGCGATGCGCAACCTGAGGCCGTCCGCATCGCCCTGACCGATCAGGGTCTGCCCGGCGCCGGTCGCGGCCACACCGCCGATGGTGCCGGCGACATCGACACCTTGCACAGATTGCGGCGTCGCGCCGAACAGGGCGTTGCGGCCGGCACCCGTACTTATCGACACGCGAGACGCCGATCCGTAGCTGTCTGAGGTGACGATCAGGCGGCCTCCAGCGTCGGCCTCGACCAGCACCGTGGCGCCGGCGCGGCGTATCGCATCGGCGCCATTGATCCTTGCCTGTAATTCCGTGGCCAGCGCATTCGCCGATGCATAGACCCCGGGCGTCAGCGTGATCGTCGCTGCCGCGCCATTGATGTTGACCGACAGCGTGTCATTAATGCCGGCGATGATCTCCTGGGCCGCCGCAGCGGAACCCGTCAGCGTGCCACGGGTCGCGATGCGCGTGACATGAACGGCATAGTCGCCAGGTTGGGTATTGGCGCCGGCGGTCTGGAAGTTGGTCAGCGGGTCATCGATGATGCCTGCGTTCGCAAACAGTCGCGCAATCGCGTCATAGTCGCGATTCATCGCCTGCTGCAACCTGGCCTCGTCGAGGACCAGCGTACCGTCTCCGGCGCTGCGCGTGATTCCGACATCGGCGAGATGGCGGAACGGGCTGTCAGGCCCGCCGATCGACTGGTTGAGAATGCGGCGGATTTGGGAATCCACGGCCTGCAGCACGCTGTCGCCATTGAGCAGCCCGGCTTCATTGGTCTCGGGGTCGAAACGCGAGAGCTGGTTGATGGTGACGACGAGGGCGTTGAACTTGTCGACGAACTCGCTGATCGCACCACTCACACCTTCGCGATCCTGGGCCACCGTAACCGTCGTCGTCCCGGGCGATTTCAGGTCGATGGCCAAACCCTCAACGACATTGACCAGCGAGTTGCTCGCGCTCTGGATCGCGATGCCGTTGACGAGCAGGCCTGCGGTGTCGCTGGCCGACTGGGTCTGGCGCAGATGCGCCGCGCCGTCGTTGAACGCAAACAGGGACAGGCCGGCGGCATCTCCGGCATTACCATCGGCGTCATCGACCGTAATCTCGATACTGTTACCGGCGCCGGTCTCATTGCCGGACAGGGTCAGGCGGTAATGCGCGCCATCGAAGACGATCGCGGCGGTGACGCCGATTTCGGCGTTGTTGATCGCATCGCGCACGCCGCGCAGACTGCCATCGCTGATCTCAACGGTATGAATCGCCGAATCGGGATCGCGAGTGAAGGACTGGTAGACGCCGGATTCGGCATCATACGCCGTCTCGCCAAAACGAAAGGTCAGCGTACCGGTGCCGACGATATCATTCAGCGAGGTGAATCGTGCTGCCTCGTGCGCCTCCGGGTCGCTGGCGAGCCGCTGTGCGCGGGCCAGCTCATCGACGCTGATCTCGTAGCTGCCGGGTGCGGCGGCCGTGCCGGCGCTGGCGGCAAGGATTGCTGTGTCCGCGACGCTCGCAGTGCGGCCGTTGAAGGTTTGCAGGCGGGAGAGATTGCCGAGCGAGTCCTGCAACGAGGAAAGCGCGCCCTGCAGGGAACCGATCCCTGAAAGGCGCGCCTGTAGATTTGCCTCTCTGACATCGAGGCGCTGCAGCTGCGGGCGCCTCTGTAACTCGACCAGCTCGGAGACGATCGAATTGATATCGAGTCCGCTACCGATGCCGAGCGAAACTATATTCGCCATGAATGATCCGCCTTCAACGCTTCATTTCACTCCGTTATCCGGATAAAAATGCAAAATGGAGACCAACCTGGATCAAACCTCGGTATCCACGATGATCCCCTCGTCTCTGGCCAGATGACGCGCCATCGCCAGCGCCTCTTCCGAGGGGATCTGGCGAATCAGCTCGTCGGTCTCCGCGTTATAGACCCTGACGATGACCTTGTTGATGTCTTCGTCGACGGTGAACTTGAGATCGCGGTTGATGGCGCGGGCATGGTCGTTGAGCCGGCTGACGCTCGCGGCCAGCTCGTCGCGATTGATGACCTTCGGTTCCGGTTGCGTGTCGCCGGTCGGCAGTACCTTGCCGTTTGCCTGCAATTCCTGCCGGCCGCCTTCGGGCACCGGCACAGACGGCGAGACGATGGGCCGGGACGGCACGCGCGCGAAGTCCGAACTCATCGGGGGTGTCTGTTGAATGGGCATGGTGTCACCTCTCTTGCCGGTCATGCGGCCGGCTTAAAAGCCGGCCCGGGACCCGTGGGCCCCGGGCCGCTCATCATGCGCCTTACTGCAACAGCGACAGTGCGAGCTGCGGCAGCGCGTTGGCCTGCGCCAGGATCGCAACACCGGCCTGCTGCAGGATCTGGGCCCGGGTCAGCGCCGCGGTCTCGGCGGCGAAGTCGGCATCCAGGATCCGCGAACGCGCGGCGGCGAGGCTCTCCGACGCCGAGGTCAGACTCGCGATGACCGATTCGAAGCGGTTCTGCACCGCGCCGAGGTCGGCGCGCGAACCGTTCACGATGGTCAGCGCCGCGTCGATGGTCGTCAGCGCCGCATCGGCCGCATCGGTCGTCAGCACGTTGGTGCCGGTGACCTCGACTTCGGTCTCGGTGACTTCAACGGTACCGGCGGTCAGGCCGGCGACGGTCGGGTCATTACCGGCGATCTCGATCTCGGCATCCGAGGTCAGCGCAACGGTACCGGAGGTCGTGCCCTCCAGACCCTGCGTATCGGTCAGGTCGTCACCGAAGGTCTGTGCGATGATGATGTCACGACCACCCTCGGCGGTGATCACCAGGTTGCCGCTGTCCCCATCGACCGTGGCCGTGATGCCGAGCGCCGCCAGCTCCGCGCTGTCATTGATCAGGCCCATGACATCGTCGGCGGTCACCTCTTGACCGGCGCCCAGCGCGTTGTTGAACAGCTCGACATCGTTGATGGTCAGGGTGTAGTCATTGCCATCAGCGAGTGCGGCGCCTGTGACGGTGACGAACGCGTCATCGACCACCGTGGTCGCGGTCGCGGTGACGCCGGTAACACTGGAACCATTGATCGCTGCGGCGATCGCGAATGCCGAAGAATCGGCCTCGCCGGCCGCTGCACCGTTCGCGCCGTCGACCGACGCATTGATCGCGGTGCCATTGATCGTCAGGTCGCCGTCCGTCAGCGCCCCGGTCACGGCCGTGTCGCCGCCGGTCGCGGCCTGGATCACGGTCGTGGTGCCCGCCGCGAGACCGAGGGCCTGGGACGTCACGCTGGCGATCGAGTCGACGCTGATGGTCTGGCCCTGGTTGGCGCCGACCTGGAAGACCTGCTCGGTGAAGGTGCCGTCGAGGACCTTCAAGCCGTTGAACTCGGTCTGGTTGGCGACGCGGTTGATTTCATTGATGCGCTGCTGCACCTCGGCGTCGAGGGCCTCACGGTCCGAGGCGCTGTTGGTCGCGTTGCGGGCCTGTACCGCGAGCTCGCGGATGCGCTGCAGGTTGTTGGTGACCTCGCCGAGGGCGCCTTCGGCGGTCTGCGCCAGCGAGATGCCGTCGTTGGCGTTACGTGCCGCCTGGTTCAGGCCGCGGATCTGGGTCGTGAAGCGCTCGGAGATCGCCAGACCGGCGGCATCGTCCTTGGCGCTGTTGATGCGCAGGCCGGTCGACAGGCGCTGGAGTGAGACCGAGAGGTCGTTCTGGGTGTTGGTCAGATTGCGCTGCGCGTTCAGCGACGCAATATTGGTGTTGATAATCATAGCCATGGCTGTCAAGTCTCCTGGAACCCGGCGGAACTTGGCCGCGCGGTCAGTTTTGTGCTCAGCGGATATACTTCCGGACGGAAATATTCACCGCTCCCACGGAGGATATCGGCCTCGACCCCGCTGTCCTTTAGCGGACCAAGCGGTTGAAATATGGCGGGAAAAGGCGCGGACGCGCCTCAGAGGTAATTGAACAGCGACAGACCCTGGATCTGCAGGAAGGATTTCTGCGCGGCATCGAGTCCGACCAGCTGCCGGCTGAGCGACGTAATCGCCGTGGCGTAATCGAGGTCCTCGATCCCGGACTTGATCTCATCGAGGCGCAGGATGCTCTCCGCGTTGATGTCCTCCTGGGCATCGAGCGCGGCCAGCCGGGCGCCGGTCTGGGCGCGTAACGAGCGCATGTTCTCCATCGCCTGGTCGAGGTCGCTCAGAAAACCATTGGTCGCATTGGCCATCGTCGCCGACGTGGTCGCGCCGGGCTCAGATTCGAGCTGGACGATCATGTCGTTGATCGTCGTGAACAGGTCCTGCCGCGTACTCGGAGCGACGGTAAAGGTATCACCTGCTGCGGGCGTGCCCTCGATGCGCACCGTGACCCCGCTGAACACGATCTGCGTGCCCGGGGCATAGACGCCATCGGCGACGGGATCGCCATTACCGTCCTCGACGGTATAGTTGCCGGCATCGCTAAAGGTGATCGTGTACTGGCCACGATCCCAGGCATTCGGGTTGAGGACGCTGCCGCTGTCGATGATGCCGGTCCCGGTATTGGCGTCCCCGGGGCGCGTGACGAAGACGCCGTTGCCGCGCGGGATCGCCTGAAAGACCTCTGAGCCGGGATAGCCGACCGCGACCTGGCGGCTCGCGCCGACCTGGACGAAGCGCTGGCCGCTGTCGCCATGATAGACGACGCCGAGCTGGGGATCCGATGCATACGGCCGCGTCAGGCCCTGATAACCGGCGAACAGGTATTCGCCGCTGCCGTTCTGCGTGTTGGCGAGATCGATCAGAGCATCGTGGTTCTGGCGCATCTCGACTGCAATCATGCGCCGGTCGGCGGCGCTGATGGTGGCGTTATTCGCCTGCAGGGTCAACTCGCGGACGCGATCAAGGATGTCGTTCACCGAGGCCAGCGTAGACTCGGTTCGCTCGAGCTGGTTACGCGCCGTGGTGATGTTGTCCTGGTACTGGTGCGTCACCTGCAGTGACTGGTTGACCCCGAGCAGGGACGCGGAGCCCGCCGGGTCATCGGCCGGGGTCATGATCCTCTTGCCGGTCGCGATCTGCTGCTGGGTATGCATCAGTCGTGACTGCTGGTCCAGCAGCGCATTCAGCGAATTCTGGAACACCAGGCCCGTCGAGATGCGCATGGCTTATCTCCTCACCATCGAGATCAGCGTCTCGAACATGCTGTTGGCGGTCGCGATCACCTGGGCGGAGGCCTGATAGGCCTGTTGCCAGCGCAGGATCGAGGCCGCCTCCTCGTCGAGATTGACCCCGGAAATCGATTCGCGCATATCGATCGCGCGTCGGAGCATGCCGCTCTGGACGTTCAGATTCAGTTCGGCCTGGTGGGTCTTGTTGCCGACATCGGCGACCATTTGCCCGTAAAGGGACTCGAAGGACGCAGCACCGTTATTGAGCGTCCTCGCGGTCTGCAGCCCGGCCAGTGCCAGCGCATTGCGATTGTCGCTGACGCCGTTGAAATTCGGCGTGATCGTGAAACTGTCGCCATGATGAGGGATACCGCCGAGCGAGAAGCGGATGCCGTCGAATTCGATCGACTCGCCCGCGGTCAGGACACCGGCCACGACGACATTGCCGTCGCCATCGATCACCTCGTAGCTGTCGGCCGGGCCGCTGCCACCGGCGGCGACCGTGTTCACGGTGTAGGCGATGCCCGTAAAGACGTCGCGGTCGGCCAGCGTCAGTCCGTCAATCGCGCCGGTACCGATATTGGCAAGCGCGGCATCGCTGCGCAGCGGTCCGGCTGCGGCGATCCGTGAGGGATTGGTGACCGAGACGCCGAAGTTTTTCGCCGCATTGTGCGTCGGCTGAATCAGGAAGCTGTCGCCATCGGCCATCACGCCGGACTCCAGCGAGAGCGTTAACCCGTCGACGGTCTGCGGACTGCCGGGAAAGCCGTTCATCACAAAGCTGCGGTTATCGTCCAGACGGGTCAGCGTATAGACCGAGCCATTGCGTTCGAGGCGATAATCGCTCGCGGTCAGCGCGCTGGCGTCAGTGATGACGGCCCCGACGACGGCCGCGGGGATGCCGTTATTGCCCGCATGCGCCAGCACCTGCGTCGTCGGCGGCGAGCCGGCGGTGTTGATCGGCGCAAAGAAATCGCCGCCGAGCTGACCGTTCATGTCCATGCCCGCGGCGTGCAGTTCGTTGAAGGTCGCCGCGATGCCGACAGCCAGCTGACCAAGGGCATTGCCGGCCGGCTCGAGGACGTGATTGCGGAATTCGACAATGCCGCCGATCTTGCCCCCGCTCAGTTGTCCGGTGATGACGATCGGGGTCGGCGGGACGTCATAGGCGATCTCGTGACGGTCCGGGTCATAGGCGCTTGGCACCAGCGCGATCGGCCGTGCGGCGACCCCTGCCACCACCGCCTGGCCATTGCCGATGAAGACATTGACGGTGCCGTCACCCTGCGCGACGGTCGATACCGACACCAGGTCCGAAAGCTCGAGAATCAGCTGATCGCGCTGATCGAGCAGGTCATTGGGTACGGTGCCATCGGAACCGACCTCGAGAATGCGCTTGTTCAGGCCTGCGATCGCGGACGTCAGCGCATTCACGTCGCTGACCGCGGTGGCGAGGGCATTATTGACATTGCGACCGATCGAATCGAGCTGCTGGTCGAAATTGCGAATCTGGTCGGCCAGGTTGTTGGCCTCGCTCAGCATCACCTGACGCGCGACCTGGGACGCAGGCTCATTGGCAACGCCCTGGACTGCGTCGAAGAAGTTCTGCATCGCCGGCATCACACCGACATCGGGATTCGCGAGCAGATTGCTGATCTGCGTGCTCAGCGCATGGAACTCCCGCGCCTGGGCCTGACCCGAGGTCGTGGAGCGCAACTGGAGCGTGTTGAAGTCGTCATAGACGCGGCGGATATCGCTGACGGTCACGCCGGTACCGATGAACATGCCGCCAAGGGACTGCGGCGGGCGCGCGTCGAGCTCGATGCGCTGCCGGCTGTAGCCTTCGGTATTGACGTTGGCGATATTGTGAGAGGCGACGTTCAGCGCGCGCTGCGCCGCCTGCAGACCCGAGATTCCTGTGCCGAGAATGCCGCTGGCCATGGTCAGCCCCTGTGCGATGTGGTTTGCGTGGTCTTCCGCGAGTGCTGTCTGACGATATGACGGCCCGTGTGACCTGCGTCACGGTCCGGCGGGGCTGGCCCGATTGCGGAGTTATCGGCCGTCATCGCGATTTCATGAATCCGGTCACACTGCGCCCGAGAGCAGCTCATTGTTCAGTATCCTGTTGATCTTGTTTGCGTACTCCGGGTCGGTCGCATAACCGGCGCGGTGCAGGCCGTCAATGAAGCGCTGGCGGTCCCCGCCATGGGTGAGGGCGTCCTGATAACGCGGCCCCGCCTGCAGGAAATTCACATAGTCTGTGAAGCTCTCGGCGTAGGAGGCATAGGCGCGAAAGCTCTCGCTGCGGCGCGATGCAATACCATCCTCGTATTCCAGGGTCATCGCGCTGACGCGGTCCCCGTCCCAGCGCCCGTCGGCCTTGATGCCGAACAGGTTGTAGCTCGGGCTGCCGTCGGGCCTGGTGATCATCCGACGGCCCCAGCCGGTCTCGAGCGCCGCCTGGGCCAGCAATACCTCGGGTTCGATGCCGAGCCTGGCCGCCGCCTCGCCGGCATGCGGGCCGAGCACACGGACGAACTCTTCCGGCGTGGCGATCGGCGGCTCGGCGGCCACGGATGCTGGCCCGGGGGCAGCCTCTGCGGCCGTCACGCGCGCGGCCGGCGCCGGCTGCGCGCCTTCACCACCGAGCTGCCGCACCAGCAGATCGGCCAGACCGAAGCCACCTTTCTGGCCAAGATGCAGCGAGATCTGGCTGTCGAACATCTCGCGATAATGGGTGGTCTGGTCGCTGTCGAACAGCTCGTCACCGAAGCTTGCCGCGCGCATGTTCTTCAGCATCATCTGGATGAACAACGACTCGAACTGGCGGGCGACCTCGCGCAGCGTCTCCGGCGATGTGCTGTCCGCGCGTGCGGCCTCGCGCAGGCGGCCCAGCCCGTGGAGATCGGTATAGATACCGGCGCTGCCTGCGTCGATCGCCATATCAGATCACGATCAGCTCGGCGCGCAGCGCCCCTGCCTCCTTCAAGGCCTCGAGGATCGCGACCAGATCGCCCGGCGCGGCGCCGACCTGGTTGACCGCGCGCACCAGTTCGTCCAGAGAAATACCGGGGTTGAACACGAACATATGACTGGCATCCTGCTCGATGCTGACCTCCGAGCTCGGCACGACCGTGGTCTGGCCGCCGCGTGAGAACGGTTCCGGCTGGCTGACCTGCAACTGTTCGGAGATCGTCACCGTGAGGCTGCCATGCGAGACTGCCGCCGGCGAGACCCGCACATGGCTGCCGATGACGACCGTGCCGGTGCGCGAATTGACGATGACGCGGGCCGAGGCCATGCCCGGCTCCAGCGTCAGGTTCTCGAGTTCGGACATGAAGGCGACGCGTTGGGCCAGCGAGGCCGGCGCCCGCACCTGCACCGAGGTTGCATCCACCGGCCACGCGGTGCCGGCACCGATCATCTCGTTGATCGCATCGGCAACGCGCTTGGCGGTCGTGAAATCGGAACGATGGAGATTCAGCACCAGGCCATCCTCGCCGCCGAAACTGGTCGGCGCCTCGCGCTCGACGGTCGCGCCATTGGGCACGCGGCCGACGCTCGGCACATTGACGGTGATGCGCGAACCGTCGCTGCCCTCGGCGCCGAAGCCGCCGACCACGAGGTTGCCCTGCGCCAATGCGTAGATCGACCCGTCGGCGCCCTTCAGCGGCGTCATCAGCAGACTGCCGCCGCGCAGGCTCTTGGCGTTGCCGAGCGAGGAGACGGTAACGTCGATGGTCTGGCCGGGCTTCGCGAATGCCGGCAGCGTCGCATGGACAGTCACCGCGGCGACATTGTTCAGCTGCGGGTTCACGTTCGGCGGCAGCGTGATGCCATACTGCGCCAGCATGTTGCGCAGGCTCTGGATCGTGAACGGCGTCTGGCTGGTCTGGTCGCCGGTGCCGTCGAGACCGACGACGAGGCCGTAGCCGACCAGCTGGTTGCTGCGTACGCCGGCGACCGCGGCGAGGTCCTTGATACGCTCGGCGGCGGCCTGCCCGGCGCAGACAAGGCCAAGCCCGGCCAGAAGCAGCGCCAGGGAATACCGGATCAGGTTCGATTTCATGTCATTGCTCCCGCGAGGATCAGAACGGCCACCAGCGGCTGTTGAAGAAGCGACTGGCCCAGCCCATCTCGGACGCGTCCGCGATCATGCCCTTGCCGCCATAGGAGATCTCGGCATTGGCGACCATCGTCGATAGAATCGTGTTATTGGCCTGGATGTCGACCGGACGGATGACGCCGGTCAGGCGGATATACTCATCCCCCTTGTTGATCGAGATCAGCTTCTCGCCGCGAATGCGCAGATAGCCGTTCGGCAGCTCCTCGATGACCAGCGCGGTGATATCTCCGGTGAGCTGATTGCTCTGCTCGCTGCCGCCCTCGCCATTGAAGCTCTTGCTCGAACTGAGGCTGTTCTCCAGGTTCAACGGCGTGCTGCTGACGCCGCCGGCGCGAAAACCGAACAGACGGCCGAACAGGGTCGGATTCTCGACGTTGATGGAGTTGTCCTTGCTGGTGTTGGCGCTTGCGCTCTGCGTCGCATTGGTGCGCTCGGACAGCATGACGGTGACGACGTCGCCTACCCGGCGCGCACGCACGTCCTCGAACAGGGAACCATTACGACTGGCCTGGAAAATCGCCCCCTCGGTCGTGGTGGTCGAGTATTCCGGCCAGGAATAGATCTCTTCGGAGATACGGTTATCCTGCTTCGGCGCCGACGCGCAACCGCTGACGGCCAGCAGTACGATCAGCGCGGCGATACAGGTCCAGCTCTCAGTCATCTTCCGGTCCATGGCGATCAGAGATTATTATTGACGTATTGCAGCATTCGGTCGACGGACGAGATCGCCTTCGAGTTCATCTCGTAGGCGCGCTGGGCCTCGATCATGTTGACCAGTTCCTCGACCACATTGATGTTCGAGCTTTCCAGCGCCGACTGGATCACGCTGCCGAGCCCGTTGATCGCCGGCGTTCCGGTCACCGCAGCGCCACTCGAGGCGGACTCCAGGAACAGGTTCTGTCCGACCGGCTGCAGGCCGGCCGGATTGACGAAATCGGCGAGCTGCACGGTGCCGACCTGGGTCGGCGTCGGGTTGCCCGGCGTCAGCACGGTGACCACGCCATCCTGGCCGATGGTGACCGTCAGCGCGTTGTTCGGGATCGTGATCGCGGGTTGCAGGGCATAGCCGCTCGAGGTCACGACCTGGCCCTGGGCATCGACATTGAACGAGCCGTCCCGGGTATAGGCGATCGTGCCGTCCGGCTTCAATACCTGGAAGAAGCCACGGCCCTCGATTGCCATGTGCAACGGATTTCCGGTGTCGACCGTGGTGCCCTGCGTGAACAGCTTCTCGGTCGCCACGGTACGCACGCCGGTGCCGAAGCTGAGGCCGGTCGGCAGCAGCGAATCCTGCGCCGATTGCGCGCCGACCTGGCGCACGTTCTGGTACAGCAGGTCCTCGAAGACCGCGCGGTCCTTCTTGAAACCGGTGGTATTGACGTTGGCAAGATTGTTCGAAATCACCGACATCCGGTTCTGCTGGGCGTCGAGTCCGGTCTTGGCTATCCACAGTGCATTGCTCATCGGTCCGTTCTCCGGTGGAGTATTCGTTACAGCTGCATCAGTCGGGCAGACGACTCGTCGTTCTGTTCCGCGGTCTGCATCAATTTGATCTGCATTTCGAACTGGCGCGACAGCGTGATCATGCTGACCATCGCATCGACCGTGTTGACATTGCTGCCCTCGAGGGCGCCGGTGGTCAGCCGCACCGAGGCGTCCGCCAGACCGGGCTGACCGTCCTGCTGGTACACCAGGCCGTCAGGCCCCTTGACCAGGGACTCCGCGTCGGGGCGGACCAGCTTGATGCGATCGACGACCGCAAGCGCCTCCGGCGTCTGCCCGAGCGGCCGGATCGAGATCGTGCCATCGACACCGATCTCGATCTTTTCCGCCGGCGGAATCGCGATCGGCGCGCCCGAATCGCCGAGCACCGGCAGGCCTGCGCCGGTCACCAGCGTGCCATTCGGCGTCACCCGCAGATTGCCGGCGCGGGTGAAGGCCTCGAGACCGGTCGCCGACTGCACCGCAATCCAGCCCTCGCCGTCGATCGCGACATCGAGCTCATTGCCAGTCACCATCTGCGGGCCCGGCGCCTGGTTGAAGGCCTCTGGACCGAGCACGCTGTAGACGCGCGTCGGATGCCCGGGCCCTTCGATCTCGACATTGGTGAAACCGAGCAGGTCCTCGCGGAAGCCTGTGGTAGAGGCATTGGCAAGATTATGGGCGTTGGCCGCCTGCGCCTGCATGGTCTGGCTGGCGCCGGTCATCGCGACATACAGCATCCGGTCCATCGTCAGTCTCTCCGCTCGGGTCTCTGTCCGCGCTCAGGATCAGCGCAGGTTGATGATCGTCTGCGTCACGGTATCCGCGGTCGAGATGATCTGGGCGTTGGCCTGGAAGTTGCGCTGCGCGGTAATCATCCTCACCAGCTGCTCGGTCAGGTCGACGTTCGAGCCCTCGAGTGCGCCGGACTCGATCAGTCCGAGACTCGACGAGCCCGCGCTCGACACCAGCGGACTGCCCGATTCGAAGCTCTCTGCCCAGCTGGTGTCACCGAGCTGCACCAGACCCTGCGGATTGCTGAAGTTCGCGAGCGCGACCTGGGCAAGCACACGGGACTGGCCGTTGGTGAAGCGCGCCAGCAGCACGCCCGAACTGTCGATGTCGATACCGCTCAACCGGCCGGTCGTGAAACCGTCCTGCTGCAGCGAGGTGACGTTGAAGCCGCCGCCGAACTGGGTGACCCCGGAATAGTCCATGGTCAGCGTCAGGTCTGCGGCGCCGCCGCCCGGATTGACCGCGCTCATCGAGATCGTCGAGGGCGGCACCGGGTTGCCATTGATCGACTGCAGCGCGCCGGCCGGGGAAAACTGCATCAGGTCGGAACCGTTCGGCTGCGCGCCCTGGACCTGCTGGCCATTGACGAAAATATAGCTCTCCCACTGGTTCGGGATACCCGTCTTGCGGTAATAGGCCGTCGCCAGGTGCGGCGTGCCGAGCGAGTCGTAGATCGTCAGCGAGGTCGAGTTGTTGAAAGTGGTCGCGTCAGTGACATCGAACGGCGCCTGGACGGAACCATCCGCGCTCGCGGTCAGATCGGTGCCGCCGCCACCCGCAACCTGGGTCACGGTGGAGACATCGATGGTCAGCGGGGTCGGAGGCTGCGCGCCGCCGGCGCCGTCAGCGTCCCAGTTGAGGGTGACGCTGCCGGTGGTGCCGACCGTCATCTGCGCGGTGCTGGTGGTGCCGCCGGCACCGGTCAGCGCAACTTCCCAGTCATCGCCGCCGAGGTGCGTGAACTGCAACTGCGCGCCGGTCACCGCCTGTCCGAAGGCATCGACCAGGTCCAGCGGCGCGGTGGTCAGCGGCGAATCGTCGGTGTCGAGCACCGGATTCGCTCCGCTGCTGCCGAGGGCGATGATGCCAGAGACCTGATGGCCGGCCGGGACATCAGCCGAGCCGTTGAGATTGAGGCCGAACCTGATCGAACCGGTCGCCTGCGGCGCGATATCGGAGGTGTCGAGCTGGACATCGCCGATCGCGCCGGTGATGTTGCCGGCGCCGTCGGCCAGATAGCCGGTCAGCCGCTGGTTCTGCGCGTTGACGATGAAGCCCGTATTGTCGACGCCAAAAGCGCCGGCGCGAGAATAGACGATGCTGCCGCCATCGTTCAGGCGGAAGAACCCCTGGCCGCTGATCGCCAGATCGAGATTGTTGTTGGTGAACTCGATATTGCCGCCGGAAAACTCCTGGGCAATATTCGCAATGCGCACGCCGCTGCCGATCGCATTCGACGATGAACCGAGACCGGAACTCGCGAACACATCCGAGAAATGCACCGTGGACTGCTTGAAGCCTGTGGTGCTGGCATTGGCGACATTGTTGCCGATGACCCGCAGGTCCGCCGAGGCTGCGTTCAGACCGCTCAGTGCTGTGCGAAATGGCATGGGGGTATCTCCCTGGTGATCGTATGTGGTTCGATGACTGCTTACATGACCTGCTTGACGTCGCCGAGCGCGACCGGGCCGATGCCGGCGACATTCAGCGTGATGCCCTGCCCGTTGCGTCCCATCGTCACGCTGTCGACCCTGGACGCCACCAGGGTATCGAGCGCAAAGGACTGCCCGTTCAGCATCATGTCGGTTTCAATGAAATAGTTGCCGGGGGCGACGGCCTCGCCATCGTCATTGCGGCCATCCCAGGTGAAGCGGGCAGTGCCGGAGTCCTGTGCGCCGAGATCGATGCGGCGGACGAACTGCCCGGCCTGGTCATACAGGCTGACCGTGAGCTGGCTGGTGCCGACCGGCACCTCGATCTCGCCGCTGATCTCGCTGCCGGCTTCAAGCCGCACCGACTCCGACGGCACGAGCACCGAGCGGCCGACCATCGCGGAGGCCTGCAATGCCTGTCCAGAATGCATTGCGGTCGCGACCTGCTGGAAGGATCCCTGCAGATCCTGGATACCCGCGACGGTGCTGAACTGCGCGATCTGGGTATAGAACTCGCCGCTCTCCATCGGCTTGAGCGGGTCCTGGTTGTTGAGCTGGGTCACCATCAGCTTCAGGAACTCGGTCTGTCCGAGCTGTTCCGAACGGCCGGCTTCCTGCGTCTGCGTCAGACCCAGGTTGTTCAGCAACTGCGTGTCTATAGTTGTCATTTAACTTTTCCCGTCGGATTGTCGTGGCGGCTGCCGGCGCTTCACTGGCCGAGACGCAGCAGGTTCATCAGCATCTGTTTCGAGGTATTCACGACCTCGACGTTGTTCTGGTATGTGCGGGAGGCGGAGATCATATCCGCCATCTCTTCCACCACGTTGACACTCGGGCGGTAGACATAGCCCTCTTCGTTCGCCAGCGGGTGATCCGGCTGGTACTGCTGCTGCGCCGGCTTCGTATCCTCGACGATGCCGGTGACGCGGACGCCGGCGACGCTGTTGTCCAGCGTCTTCTGAAAACTCTCGAACACCGGACGGCGCGCCTTGTAGACACCTTCCTCGGTGCCGCTGACGCTGTCGGCGTTCGCGAGATTGCTTGCCGTCGTATTGAGGCGCACCGTCTGCGCGCTCATGGCCGAACCGGCGATGTCAAAGATCGAAAACAGGCCCATGATCATTCTCCTTTGATGGCGCCGAGCAGGCTCTTGATCGTGCCGTCGAGGAACGTGAAGCTCGCCTGATGGCGGACCGCGTTCTCGGTGAACTGTGCCTGCTCGACCTGAACATCGACGGTATTGCCGTCGGCCGACGTCTGTTGCGGAATCCGGTACTTCAGTTGCATGTGCAGGGCATCACCGGCCGCCGAGGCGGTATCGAGGTGGCGGGCGCTCGTCCGCGTCATCGCGAGTTCGCCGCCGCTCATCGCGCCGTTCAGCGCCGCGCGAAAATCAATGTCGCGGGCCTGGTAACCCGGCGTGTCTGCGTTGGCCATGTTCGCAGCCAGTACCTCGGCTCGCCGGCCATAGACTTGCAGGGCCTGGGCATAGCTTCCGAACGCGGCGTCGATCTTCGATGGCATGACAGCGGCTCCGTCGTTTGCTGTTGCACGTCACTGTTGCCTGAATAAGAGCAATTGCCATGCCAAGCGAAAACATTCCGCAAATTCAGCCCCTTGAGCCTGCCACCCGGGGACTCCGGCAAGTCGGCTCGGCAAGCGGCCGCCGCCGGGCGGCAATCCGGCGCCGCCGGCGGCAACGGCTGCGGCAGCAGCGCGCGCCCGCCTCCCCGGCCAGGGCACGAATCCATATATGGCATGAATATTGAATATTTCTTGCAGACACCCGGATGACGCACGCGACATGACACGCACGATCATTGCCTTCCTGACGACCATGCTGCTGCCGGCAATGGCGACCGGCGCGCCGCAGGGCATCGAGACCGAACCCCATGCGCGGATCCTCGAGACCGCGCGGGACTTTCTCGAGCAGCAACTTGCCGGCCGCAGCGGCAACAACGAGATCCGCCTCGGCAGCCTGGACCGGCGCCTGCGCCTTGCACGCTGCGATGCCGGCCTTGAGGCCTGGCTGCCGCCGGGCGGCCGCCTCGCCGGCAATACCAGCGTCGGCGTGCGGTGCGGCGGCCCGCAGGCCTGGAGCCTCTATGTCCCGGCGCGCATCTCGCTGCTGGAACAGGTCGTCGTCACGCGCAGCTTTCTGCCGCGAGGCACCACGATCGGCCCGGAACATATCGAGATCGCAGAGCGCGATATCAGCGCCTCGGGGCATGGCTATATCAGCGATCCCGCCGATGCCGTCGGCATGGTGCTGAAACAGCCGTTGCAGAACGGGCTGGTGCTGACGCCGGCGATGGTCGAGCGCCCGCGGCTGGTGCGGCGCGGCGATGAGGTCGTGATCGTGTCGCGCAGCGGCAATTTCGAGGTGCGGATGGCCGGCAGCGCGCTGGCCGACGGCGCCGAGGGCGATCGCATTCGCGTCAGGAACAACAAGTCAAAACGTATCATCGAAGGGAGGGTCACCGAGCACGGCGCCGTTCTGGTACAGATGTAGACGGCGGCCGGCGAGCATTCGCGGGATCGACCCTATTTATATATAGGGGAAACGGTCGATACAGCGAATGAGAGCACAGGAGCGAGGATTATGCCCATAGAAATCAACGGATCGTCGACGCCCCAGTCAGGGCGCGCGGGTGACGCCACCCCCTTGCGCATCATACGCAATGACGGGCAGGGGGTGCGGCAGGGTGAAACCGCCGGCACGGCCACCGACTCGGTCAGCCTGACCTCGGTCGCCGGGCTGATGCAGCAGCTCGACAACCAGATCGCCGCCGCGCCCGTCGTCGACACGGCCCGTGTCAATTCGATACGCCACTCGATCGCGGAAGGCAGCTTTGTGCCGGACTATCCGCGGGTCGCCGACCGCCTGATCGATCGCGAAATCGCGCTGTTCGGCGGCACGGCCGGCTGACCGCGCCCGCATCATACCTGAAGACAAATAACGGAGACAGGAAACAACATGACGACATCCAACGACCTGTGGCGGCAACTCGATGACTGTGTCGCGCGCGAACTCGGCGCCAGCCAGCGCCTGCTCGATACCCTGCGCGAGGAAAGCGAGGCCCTGACGACGCGCGATGCCGCGCGGATCGAACGCGCCGTCGATGCCAAGCGTGAGGCGCTGGCCAGTCTCGAAACGCTCGATCGCGAACGTGAACGGCTGATTCGCGAATCCGGCATGGCCGCCGATCCGCTGGCCATCGACGCTGAAACAGCGGCTGCGGGCACGCGCGGTCACAGCCGCCTGGTCGATAACTGGATGCGCCTGCTCGAACTGGCCGGGGAATGCCAGCGCCAGAACAATATCAACGGTGCGCTGATCCAGTCCGGGCTGCGTCATACCCGCCAGGTGCTGTCCCTGCTGAAGGGACAGACCCAGGCCGAATCACCGCAGCAATACAGCCCCCGCGGCATGGCGCCGATCACCTGGGACCGGCACAGCCTGGGCAAGATCTGAGCCGCTGGCCGCCGGCGCGCGGCGTCTGGTCATTCCGGGTCCATCAATGCTAGAATCTGGCCTCGTCCGCGCGCCATCGTGGCGCGCGGACGAACAATCCGTGGGGCGGTAGCTCAGCTGGGAGAGCGTCGCGTTCGCAATGCGAAGGTCGGGAGTTCGATCCTCCTCCGCTCCACCAAACTGTTTCTGGATGATGGCCCTCAAATTCGACCTCGGCGCCCCGCCACCGACATCGACAGAGATTGCGGCCGAGCGCGACCGGGCCGAGGCAGAACGGGCCGCTATCCAGAAGAAGCTCCTGCCCTTCCTCATCGCCGCGTTCGTCGCGATCATCTCGCTCGTGACCTTCCAGATCACCGTGATCGTCCCCGCGGTGCGCAATCCCGAAACCAGCCCGACCTTTCTCGCG
The DNA here is from genome assembly GCA_964384095.1 of uncultured Chromatiales bacterium. Lineage (GTDB taxonomy): Bacteria > Pseudomonadota > Gammaproteobacteria > SZUA-140 > SZUA-140 > JAITWN01. The sequence continues at coordinate 19,342 of CAYLKC010000001.1, read as the reverse complement.
ATCGTCGCGCTGTTCATTCCCTATATGGCGTTCATCCTGTTTTTCATCGCCAATCACCTGCGCCACAAGATCATCGAGAATCCGCGCAAGGCGCTGAAGCAGTATATCGACGGGCTGGAGGCATTGACGCCGGAGGAGCAGGAGGCGCTGGACGCCGCGATCGCCTCAGGCGAGCTGTCCGCCGAGGCCGCGGACTACCAGCGCAGAGTCACGGCGCTGGGCCGCGCACTGGTGCGCGCCGAACACGAGGCCATCAAAGTCCGAGAAAGGCAACGCACGCAGGATCAAGCTCCCGCCGCGCCCGCTCGATGATCGCGCGCGCCTGGGACTCGCTGAGCTGGCCGGCATGATCGCCAGCCCTGCCCTTGCGAATGAAGCTCCTGGGACGGAACGACAACCGGCCTGACGGCAGCCGCGTCGTGAAGCGGTCGGAATGGCGCTTCATCCACGCAAACGAGCAGTACTCGAGCACCCGCGCCCTCGCCTCCGGGGCGAGCCGCCAGCCTAGAAAGACGAGCAGCCGGTCGATCCCGGCCCCGGGATCGGCGATGAGGTCCTCATATCGCAGCCAGAGCAGGTTTGACGCATTGCGATGCGGCCACCAGCTGGCGACATTGCGATACCAGGCACCGAACTCCATCCATCGCTCGAAGAATTCGTCGAATGACGCCGGCGGCGGAAAGTTCATCTCGGCGCGCGCCTCGTCGGTCAGGTTCATCTGATGGTGATACATGCTGACGCAGCAGTCGCGCGGGTCGCGCGAGGTCAGGACGATGCGGACGGTGTCGACGCCCGGGGTCTGCTCGTAGGTACAGTGGGTCTTGAAGATGCGTGGATCGGGGAGTCTTTCAAATTCCTCGAGGCGATCCTGCCAGCTGCGCCGCGGATTCGGAAATTCGATCCACGGGACGACATCGAAGATCGATTCAAAGCCCTCGTCACCGCCGCTGCGAAGCTGGTGCAGGATCTGCTGCATCCAGGTCGTGCCGGCCTTCGGCGCGGTGGTGATCAGGACATCGGTCGGACGCGGGTGGAAATTCGCGAGCATGACCGGGTCGTGCGTGCGGCCAGGGGCGCCCCATTTGGGATCGAGCAACTGTTCCTTGTCCATTGCGCGTACCGGTTCACGCCGCCCGATGACTCTCTAACCAAGACTCCAGACACGGGAGTGGCCCTGGCCGGGCATGACCGGAATCGTGTCGACGATCTCGTCGCTCGCGCCGTCGATGACGACGAGACTGCCGGCCTCGGAATTCGAGGACAGCACGAGTTCACGACCGCCGCTGCCGGTGACGAACGCGAGTGAGCCGGAAGGCGAGCCGAGGCGGAGTTCACGCAGCACCTTCAGCTTCGGCAACGCACCCAGGTCGATGATGACCAGCGCATCCTGGCGCAGGGTCTGCTGCTGCTCGGGGCTGCCGGAACTCGAGGTCGTCAGGTAGAGCCGGGTGCCGGCGCGGTTGAAGTAGTACTTGCTGATGTAGATGTCGCGCAGTTCGAGACGGTCGGTGACGGTCAGGTCGCTGACGTCGAGGACGCTGAGCTTTGCGATGACGTGGTTCGGATCAGACTTGCGGTCGGCGCCGCGGCCGATGATGTAGCGGCCACAAGGCGAGATGAACAGGTTGCTGTGGCCCTTGAACGGGAGATGCCGTTCGATGGTCAGCGTGCGCGGGTCGATGATCGCGATGTCACCGTAGCCGTTGTTGAGGTTGTAGACCTTCCCGGTCAGCGGCGAGTAGACGAGCCCGTGCGGGAAGGCGTTGTTCGGGATCGCCGCGCCGCTCATGCCCTCCTCGCGGTCGGGTTCGCAGAGGTTGATCGTCGCGATGAGTCTGAGATAGTCATCCGGCTTTGCGGGATCATTACCGATGACCGACAGGGTGCCATCCTTGAGATTGCTGATCCAGGCCAGGCGCGGGACATCCGGGGCGCTGTCCGACGGATGACTGAAGGCGGCCTGGTGATGGCCGCGGCCGACGCAGATCGTCGCGAGGAATTTCGCGCGCGTACTGTCGATGTGCTCGACGACGGTGACCGAGGAACCGGCGTCACCGCAGTTCAGCCTGTCGTTGCCGGTCTCCTTGTCGCCGTCATTCATGAACCAGCTTCGTTCGGAGGTCGGGTCCTCGTAGATATGCGCGGGGAAGGCATCGGCCGGGAACGCGGATTCGAGGCGGATCGTTCTGGTCGCCGGATCGAGCAGGATGATGTCGCGCTTCTCACTGAGCCCGACGAAGATCGGCTTCAGCGCCTGCTCGAGCCCGGTCTCGGCGCCGGTGTCGAGCGGGTCGATGCTGACCTTGCCGTCACGCCTGTCGACGACCGCGACAGCGCCGGTCTTGCGGTTACCGACATAGAAGCCGGCCGTGAACTGTCCGATATCCCCTGACGATTGTGCCATTACCCTGCCCTTGAGATTTGTGTTTCCGCCAATTATACAAGACCACCGCGCCGGCGGCAGCTCAGGGTCGCGGCGGCGGATCCGACCGCAGGCCGGGCTGATCGATGCGGAATCCGCGCTCTGCGAGCCCGGCGACGATGCCATCCTCCCCGACCATATGCCCGGCGCCGACGACGACGAAGACCGCGTCATGGCGCTCGAGCAGCGCGACGATATCGCGCGTCATCGTCGCGTTGCGCTCGATGAGCAGCGCGCGGTAGAGCTCGTCATCCGCGCCGGGGCCGCGCAGTTCCTCGACGAGAATCCCGGCGAGCGCATCGGCGTCGCCGCCCTGCCAGGCCTCGAGCAGCCTGCGGAAGTGGTGTTCGGTATCCGTGAGCTGTTCGAGGGTCTGCTCGAGCATCAGCGCCTGCGCATCGGCGGACAGGCCGTCGAGCAGTTCGAGCTGGAAGGCGATCGACTCCAGTTCGACGATCGGGATCCCCTGTTCCGCGGCCAGCGCCATCATATGCATGTCGATGCCGAGATCACCGGGGAAACCCGCACGCGAGAGCGCCAGCGTCGTCAGCGTCATCGTGGCGAACCACGGCTTCTGCCGCTCCAGCAGCGGCAGGGGCACCCCGAGATCTCCCGCGATCGTGGCCAGCGATTGCCAGGTCCCGGCATCGACGACATCGCCGAGCCTGCGCCCGTCGTGATACAGGCCGCGGCGACTGATCGCCTCGGCGACCGCCTCCGGCGCATGGGCGGTGATATCCACCTCGACGACGAGGACTTCGGCATCGGCCAGCGCCGCAGTGATCGTGGATGGCAGCGGGTACATCGAGGGATCGCCGAAGTGCAGGGAACCGAGCAGCCAGACCGTACCGGCGGGCGATTCTGCCTGCCAGAAGAGGCGCGGCTCGGCGGCGGTGGCCGGCAGGACCGCCAGCAGCACGCACAGCAGGAATCCGCGCAGGAGGACGGGCGCCGTGACCCGGGCCCGCATGATCAGGAGCGGGTATCGCGCTCCCGCTGCTGGCGTTCGCGGCGGGCCATGATCACCCCGAGGGTGATCGGAATGATGATGATCAGCAGGACGGCGACGCTCACCATGAAGTTGCCTGAAAGCCCTTCCTGCCGGGTCAGCCAGATCATGATGAAAATCACGGATACGGCGCCGATGGTATAGACCATCATGCGTGCAAGTTCTTTCATAGCGGTGCTTTCTTCAGCCTAGGTTGCCGGGACCGAAACGGCCACAGAACGGCCATTGTAACCCAGCCGGCGGCCGGGTTCACGTCCGCCCGGGCGGTCGTCTCAACTGACGCGATTGAGGCCGTTCAGCGCCGCCACGCGGTAGGCCTCGGCCATGGTCGGATAATTGAACGTGGTATTGATGAAATACATCAGCGAATTGCCGCCGTCCTCGCGGGCCATCACTGCCTGGCCGATGTGGATGATCTCGGAGGCCTGGGCGCCGAAGCAGTGGATGCCGAGGATCTTCAGCGTCTCGCGGTGGAACAGGATCTTCAGCATGCCAGTGGTCTTGCCCGAGATCTGCGCGCGCGCGAGGTGACGAAACAGCGAGTGGCCGACCTCATAGGGGACCTTCGCCGCGGTCAGCTCGCGCTCGGTCTCGCCGATCGAGCTGATCTCCGGAATCGTGTAGATCCCGGTCGGGATCTGGCGGACCAGGCCGGTCTCGCAGACGCCGCGCACCAGGTGCGTGGCGGCGAAACGACCCTGGTCGTAGGCAGCGCTGGCGAGATTCGGATAGCCGGTGATGTCACCGACGGCATAGATATGCTCGCGGCTCGACTGGTAACGATCGTTGACGACGATCGAGCCACGCTCGTTGGTGACCACACCGAGCTGTTCCAGCCCCATCCGGTCCGAGTTGCCGGTACGTCCCTGCGCCCACAGCAGATAATCCGTGCGAATTTCCTTGTTCGACTTCAGGAATACCGTGACGCCACCGTCATCGGCCTCGACGCGCTCGTATTCCTCGTTGTGACGGATCAGCACGCCCTGCTCGCGCAGGTGATAGCTCAGGGCGTCGACGATCTCGTCATCGAGGAAGGACAGCAGCTGGCCGCGCGTATTGATCAGGTTGACCTTGATCCCGAGGCTGCGGAAGATCGAGGCATACTCGCAGCCGACGACGCCGGCGCCGTAGATCGTGATCGAACGCGGGGTGTCGTCCAGCTCCAGCACGGAATCGCTGTCGAGCACGCGCGGATGGCTGAAATCGACGTCCGGCGGCTGATAGGGCCGAGAACCGGTCGCGATGACGAAGGCATCGGCGCTGACGACGTCGGTCGCACCACCCGCCTTCGCAACCTCGACGGCGTGGTCTCCGGTAAACGCGGCGCGACCGTGGATGACATCGACCTGGTTGCGCTCGTAGAAGGCCCGGCGCATGTCGACCTGCTTGCGGATGACGCCGCGCGCGGTCTTCAGCAGATCGGGATAGCGACGGCCATTGCCGGCGCCGCTCTCGAGCGCGAACTGGACATTCTGGCGCAGGGTCTTGCTCGGGATCGTGCCGCGATGGGTGCAGTTGCCGCCGACCTCGGCGAACTCCTCGACGACGGCGACGCGGCGGCCTTCTTTCGACGCCTTCATCGCGGCGCCCTCGCCGCCCGGCCCGCTGCCGATCACGACTACGTCATAGTGATGCTCAGACATCGACGGCCCCTCCCCCCGCCCGGCCGGGCGATGCGCCGGCATTATACGTTATCGTCCGGCGCTCAACTCGGCTGAATCGGAAAACCGGCCCGCGGACCGAGCGCGTTGCGGTCACGGCCGTACAGCGGATAGTTCTGCACATAGATGGTGAGCAGTTCGATCAGCGACTGCAGGGCATTCCAGTGGATGCGCTCATAGCCATGCGAGGCATCGACGCCGAAGGTGACCAGGGCGACGCGCAGATCATTGCCGGCCTCCACCGCTGCGGCGCTGTCGGAACGGTAATAGCGGAAGATATCGCGCTGGTGGGCGATGCCGAACTCCTGGCACAGCTGCAGCAGCCGGTGCGTCAGGTGATAGTCGAACGGTCCAGTCATGTCGGCCATTGCAATGGTCGCGCCGAATTCACTCGAATTCTGTCCAGGCGCGGTCGTGCCGTTGTCGACAGTGACCATCTCGGCAACGTCCTGATGCAGGATATGCGAGGCGCCCGAGCCGACCTCCTCGGAGATCGTGAACAGCAGGTGACAATCGACCGGCAGCACGATGCCGGCATCGACGATCGCCTTGGCGACGCCGAACAGGATCGCGACGCCGGCCTTGTCGTCGAGGTGACGGGAATTGATATAGCCGTTGCCGGCGAACTCCGGGCTGGCGTCGATCGCGATGATGTCACCGACATGGATGCCGAGCCGCATCAGGTCCTTGAGGTTATAAGCGACCTCATCGATGCGGACCTCGAGGTTGTCCCAGTTCGACGGTTGCTTGTCGATCTCGGGGCCGAAGGTATGGCCGGAGGCCTTCAGCGGCAGGATCGTGCCGCGATACGAACGCAGATCGCTGAAGATCGTCACTCGCGCGCCCTCGGCGAAGCGGGCATTCCAGTGGCCGATCGGCACGATGCGCAGCCGGCCGTCGGGTTTCAGCTCCTTGACCATAGCGCCGAGGGTATCCAGGTGGGCGACGATCGCGCGGTCGGGGCTGGAGACCGTGCCCTTCAGCGTCGCGCGAATCGCGCCGCGGCGGGTGATCTCGTAGTCGATGCCGAGCTGCTCGAGCTGTTCGCAGGCCAGGTGTACGACGCGGTCGGTATAGCCGGTCGGACTCGGCGTCATCAGCAGCGATTTGAGCAGATCGAGGACGTAGGCGTGATCGACTGACAAGAGCTTCATAGCTGTCCAGCTTATCAGACGGTTGCGGTATGCGGAAACAGCAGGTCGATGAAGCGCTCCGCAGTCGGCTGCGGTTCATGGTTGGCCAGGCCGGGACGCTCGTTGGCCTCGATCAGCACATAGTCGTCGCCATCGACTGCCGGTACCAGCAGGTCGAGGCCGACGACCGGGATGTCGAGCGCGCGCGCCGCCTGGGTCGCGACCTCGCGCAACGCGGGCGACAACCGTTCGGTCACATCCTCGAGCGTGCCGCCGGTGTGCAGGTTGGCCGTCTTGCGCACGACCAGGTCCTCGTCCCGGGGCAGGATGTCGTCGAGCGAGTATCCGGCGTCGTCAAGGCAGCGCAGGGTCTCGTCGTCGAGCGGAATGCGGCTCTCGCCGCGGGTCGCGACCTGGCGGCGGCGACTCTGCTTGTCGATCAGCGCACGGATGTCATGCCTGCCGGTCCCGGTGATCCTGGCGGGATGGCGCAGCGCCGCGGCGACGACCTCGAAATTGATGACGACGATGCGCAGGTCCATGCCCTCGACGAAGGCCTCGAGCAGCACACGGCCGCCGGCATGGTCGGCATCGCGCCAGGCCCGGCGCAACTGCGCCTCCGTACGCACATCGACGCTGATACCGGCGCCCTGCTCGCCGCAGGCGGGCTTGACGACGATGCGACGGTGACGCTCGAGGAATTCCAGCCCATCCTCGACATCATCGCTGCGCATCTGCGCCGGCACACGCAGGCCCGCGCCGGCGAGCACATGGTGCGTCACCGACTTGTCCTGGCAGCGGCTCATTGCGATCGCCGTCGTCATCTCGCTCAGTGATTCCCGGCAGACCACGGTGCGGCCGCCGCAGGTCAGCGTGAAGTATTGTTCCTGCTCATTGAGCACCTCGACAGCGATACCGCGGCGGCGCGCCTCGGCGATGATGATGCCGGCGTAGGGATTCAGACGTTCTTCCGGCGCACTCTCGGTATACAGTGGCTCGTTGTAGATGTTCTTGCGCTTGAGCGAGAAGACAGGGACGCGCACGAAGCCGAGCTTCTCGTACAGCGAGATTGCCGCTTCGTTGTCATGCATCACCGAGAGGTCCATGAAGCTGCGGCCGCGGGTCAGATAGTGCTCGGCGAGCTGGCGCACCAGCGCCTCGCCGATGCCGGGATAGCCGGATTGCAGGTCGACCGCGAGCGCCCACAGGCTGGCGCCGTTCTCGGGATCATCGAAGGCCTCGTGATGATCGACGCCGGAGACCACGCCGACGATGCCGCCGCCGGCGGCGGCCTCCTCTGCGACCAGCCAGGTCAGCGTTCGCGATGCGCGCTGCCCCCAGATGAAATCAGCGCCGGGCGGGACCATGTGCTGGCGCCGGTACAGCGCATCGACCGCCGCGGCGTCCTCTCGACTGTTCAGCAGGCGGATGACGAAACCGCGCGGCCGCGCGCGCGGCGAGCGATAGCGGTCCAGCCACAGGCGGTAGGTATGCGAGGGATCGAGGAATACGCTCTGCGGCGCCTGCGAGATCACGACATGAGGATTGCGCAGATACATCGCGATATCGCGCTTGCCTTCCCGTTCCTCGCGCAGGGTCTCCGCAAGCCGTCTTTCGTCGAAGGTCTGGCCGAAGATCAATCGTCCCCAGCCGCAATCGACGATCGCATTGCGGCCCTTGAGCCGCGGATGCCGGCCCGGCTGATTGTCCCACGGCCTCAGCGAGGGCGACCGCGCGCGCTCGAGGCGGTTGCGTATCCGGTGTCCTTCCGCCATGACTCAGATGCCCTGTGCCTGCAGCCAGTACTCGAGCAACACGATCTGCCATAACTTCGAACCGCGCAACGGCGTGATCTCTGCGGACGGATTCGCGAACAGCCGGTCGACATAGGCCTGGCGGAACAGTCCGCGGGCGCGGGCGCGCGGATCAGAGAGCACCTCGCGGGCAAGGTCCAGATATGGCCCCTGCATGTATTTCAGCTGCGGCACCGGGAAATAGCCCTTCGGCCGGTCGATGACCGCGGAGGGGATATGACGACGCGCGAGCTCCTTGAGCACATGCTTGCCGCCCTGCGCAACCTTGTATTCTGCCGGGATGCGCGCCGCAAACTCGACCAGTTCATGATCGAGGAACGGCACCCGCGCCTCGAGCCCCCAGGCCATCGTCATGTTGTCGACCCGCTTCACCGGGTCGTCGACCAGCATGACCGTGGTATCCAGCCGCAGCGTGCGATCGATCGCCCGCTGCGCGCCGGGGGCGGCAAAGTGACGCTCGACGAAGCGCAGGCTGTGATCCTCACCGTGAAAGCGCGAATCGACCGCATCGAGATATTCGCGATGGTCGCGATCGAAGAAGACCCGAGCATAGTCGGGAACGGGGTGCCGGCTCTCCAGCATCGGCGGATACCAGTGATAGCCGCCGAAGACCTCGTCCGCGCCCTGGCCGCTCTGCACCACCTTGACGTGCTCGGCGACCTTGCGCGACAGCAGGTAGAAGCCGATCGTATCGTGGCTGACCATCGGCTCCGACATCGCGCCGATGCAGGGCTCGAGCTGTTCGAGCAATTCCTCCGAATCGACGAAGATGCGGTGGTGACGGGTCGCGTAGGTTTCGGCGATGATATCGGAATAGCGGAATTCGTCGCCGTCCTCTTCCGCCAGGTTCTCGAAGCCGACCGAGAAGGTATGGATGTCCCGCTGCCCCTCTTCGGCCAGCAGACCGACGATCAGGCTGGAATCGAGACCGCCCGACAGCAGCACGCCGACCGGCACATCGGCGACCAGCCGGCGCCTGACTGCGCGCTTCAGCATCTCGCCCAGCTCCTCGCGCCAGTCCTCGAAACTGCGTCCCTCGCCGCCGCCATATTCCGGCTTCCAGTAGACGCGTTCGGCACGGCGTCCATCGGGCTCGATCGTCAGCATCGTCGCCGGCGGCAGCTTGCGCACGCCGTTCAGCACCGTATGCGGCGCCGGCACGACGGAATGGAAACTCATGTAATGGTGCAGCGCGACCGGATCGATGCCGGTATCGACATCGCCGGCCGCCAGCAACGCCGGCAGCGTGGATGCGAAGCGCAGTCCGCCCTCGATCTCGGCGAGATACAGCGGTTTGATGCCGAGACGGTCGCGCGCCAGCACCAGGCGGCCGCTGTCGCGCTCCCACAGCGCGAACGCGAACATGCCATGCAGGCGCTCGACACAACGCTCGCCCCACTCGGCCCAGGCCTTGAGGATGACTTCGGTGTCGCCGCTGGAAAAAAACCGGTAACCGCGACCGCTGAGCTCCTGGCGGAGTTCACGGTAATTGTAGATGGCGCCGTTGTAGACGATGCCGAGGCCGAGCTCGCTGTCGATCATCGGCTGCTGCGCGTGTTCGCTCAGGTCGATGATCTTCAGGCGACGATGGCCGACGGCAAGCGGGCCGGCCCGGAACATCCCTGAACCGTCCGGGCCGCGGGGTCGAAGCGACTCGCTCATCCGTTCGAGCGCTTCCAGCGACGGGGCCTTGTGATCGAAGCGGATTTCTCCGCATAATCCGCACATAGGCGATTCATTATACTATAATTCCGGCGTTACGGCCAAAACGCCTGCTGACAAGCTATATATCTGGACGAACAGGACATGCGCAATGACAAAACAACCGGGCATTCACGCGTAGCATCGCCGCGACGCAGCCGTGGTCGCGCCGGCACCATCACGCTGATCGCAGTGATCGTCATCGCAGTTGCGCTCTACTTCTACTATTTCATGTTCAGCTCCAGCATGGGACTTGGCAGCAGGTGACCCCCTGAACGCTACCGCGCTCACGCGCCTGACCGCATTGCTGTCGCTGCCAACGGCGCCGTTTCGTGAACGACATATCGCACGCATGGCCGGCGCACGTCTCGATGACGCCGGCGTACCGTACTTCGAGGACCCCGCGGGCAATCTCGTCATCGGCGCGGCATCGAAGCGTGAATATCTCGCCCTGTTGCGCCGGCGCGCCCGGGAACCGCTGCGGCTGTTCATCGCGCACATGGATCACCCCGGTTTTCACGGCCTGCGCTGGCTGGCGCCCGACCGTCTGCGCATCCGTTGGCACGGCGGTTCTCCGCTACGGCGCCTGGCCGGGGCCAGCCTGCGTATCGCCGATGACAGCGGTTGCCTCGGCAGCGGGACGCTCTCGAAGGTGCGCCTCCATGCCAGCGGCCGCGCCATCGACGAGGCCGATCTGCGCCTGTCGGCCCGGATGTTCGACGGCCGCCGGCGACCGCCGGCGCGCACGCTGTTCGGCGGCTTCGACTTTCACGCGCCGGTCTGGCAGGACAACGGCCGGCTCTACTGCCCCGCCGCCGATGACCTGGTCGGCGTCTTCGCGATCCTCGAGACCGCGTGCGCACTGTGGCGCCGCGCGACCCGGGGCGATCGCGCCTTTATCGGCCTGCTGACCCGCGCCGAAGAGGTCGGCTTCGTCGGCGCGGTTGCCCATCTCGAAACCGGCTGGCTGCAGCAACGCAGGCGCCCCGTGGTCGCGATCAGTCTCGAGGCCTCGCGCACCTTGCCCGGCGCCGATATCGGCAAGGGACCGGTGGTACGCCTGGGCGATCGCCGCACGGTATTCGATGCCGGCGCGCTCGCGCTGCTGACCGCCGTCGCCGCCCGCGTGCTGCCGGATGCCCACCAGCGCCGCATCATGGACGGCGGCGCCTGCGAGGCCACGGCGATGACCGCCTGGAACGTGCCGGCAATCGGAATCTCGGTGCCGCTCGGCAATTATCACAACCAGGGCTTCGAGGGCGGACCCGACTGCCGCGGTCCGGACGGCCCGGCGCCGGAATTCGTCAGCCTCGACGACGTCGCCGGCCTGCTGCGGCTTTGCCGCGGCTTGATGCGGCCCGGACTGGCCTGGGAGGATCCGTGGCGGCGGCAGAGACTGCTGCTGCGGAAAAATCTCGGCAAGTACGCCAATCTGATATAAAGTGCACGCAGAACAGAGACCCCGGACGCGCATGGAACACGGGATGGCCATCGACATCTTGCCGCAGCCGGACGAGACCACCTGCGGACCGACCTGTCTGCACGCGATGTACCGCTATTTCAACGATGAACTGCCGCTCGAGCAGGTCATCGACGAGATCCAGCGCCTCGATCACGGTGGCACACTCGCAGTATTCCTTGCCTGCCACGCGCTGCGGCGCGGTTACCGGGCCAGGATCTACACCTACAACCTGCAGATGTTCGATCCGTCATGGTTCCTGATCGACTCCGGCATTGATCTGCGCGACCGCCTGCGCCGGCAGATGAAATTCCGCAAGAAGCCCTCGGTCGATCTCGCCACCGCCGGCTACCTCGAATTCCTCGAGCTCGGCGGCAGCATCGAGTTCGAGGAACTGACCAGCGGTCTGGTCCGCCGCTATCTGAAGCGCGGCATCCCGATCCTGACCGGCCTCAGCGCCACGTATCTGTATCAGAGCCAGCGCGAGTACGGGCCGGATTCCGTCTACGACGACATCCGCGGCAAGCCGAGTGGTCACTTCGTGATCCTTGGCGATTACGAACCGCAGGACCGCACCGTGCTGGTGATCGACCCGCTGCACCCGAACCCGATGGCGCCGAGCCAGTATTACGAGATCAACATCGATCGCGTCATCGGTGCGATCCTGCTCGGCATCCTGACCCACGATGCAAACCTGCTGATCATAGAGCCGGCGAGGAAACCGGCTGCCCGGCGTCATGCCCATACTGATCGTCGTCAATAATCCGGAAGACTGGCCGCTGCAGACCCACGGCGCCGAGGTCGTCGCCGCCAAGGCCTACCTGTCCGATCCGCGCTTCAGCGAGATGCGCGGCGCCAAGGTCTTCAACCTGACGCGCTCATACCGTTACCAGAGCATCGGCTACTATGTCTCGCTGCTGGCCGAGGCCCGCGGCCACAAGCCACTGCCGAGCGTCAACACGATCCAGGACATGAAGTCGCAGACGATCACCCGCTTCGTCTCCGACGACCTCTTCGAGCTGATCCAGAAGAGCCTCGCTCCGATCAAGTCCGAGGAGTTCGTGCTCAGCATCTACTTCGGACGCAACCTCGCCCGCCGGCACGATCGCCTGAGCCTGAGCCTCTACAACCTGTTTCCGGCGCCGCTGTTGCGCGCACGCTTCATCCATAATCGCAACTGGCAGTTGCAGAGCATCGGCCCGATCGCGACCAACGACATCCCCGAGGATCACAAGCCCTTCGTCATCGAGACCGCGGCCGAGCATTTTGCCGGCAAGCGCTCGCCGCGACGTACGCAGCAGACCGAGCGCTACGACCTTGCGATCCTGCACAATCCGTCCGAAGTCCAGCCGCCGTCCGACGGCAAGGCGCTGCGCAAGTTCGTACGCGCGGCACAGCAGCTCGATTTCTACGTCGAGATGATCACCAAGAATGATTTCGGCCGCATCGCCGAGTTTGACGCGCTGTTCATTCGCGAGACCACCGGCGTCAATCACCACACCTACCGCTTCGCGCGCCGCGCCAAGATGGAGGGTCTCGTCGTCATCGACGACCCCGATTCGATTCTCAAGTGCACCAACAAGGTCTATCTCGCCGAACTGCTGGCGCGCCATCGTATTCCGGCGCCGCAGACGACCATCGTCAATCGCGGCAACCTGCAGGCAATGTCTTCATCGATCACCCTGCCCTGCATCCTCAAGCAACCCGACAGCGCCTTCTCGCAGGGTGTCGTCAAGGTCGCCGACCGTGCGCAATTCATCGCCGAGGCCACGCGCCTGCTGGAAAAATCGGACCTGATCATCGCCCAGGCCTTCATGCCGACCGCGTTCGACTGGCGCATCGGCGTGTTCAACCGAAAGCCGCTCTACGCCTGCAAGTACTTCATGGTCGGCAGGCACTGGCAGATCGTGCAGCATCATGGCGACGGCAAGCCGCGCGAGGGGCGCGCCGAGGCAGTCGACCTCGCCGCCGCGCCGCCCCAAGTGGTCGCGACCGCTCTGAAGGCCGCCAACCTGATCGGCGACGGCCTCTACGGCGTCGACGTCAAGGAGATCGACAACAAGGCCTATGTCATCGAGATCAATGACAACCCGAACATCGACTCTGGCACCGAGGACGGCGTGCTCCGCAATGCCCTCTACGAGACGATCATGCAGGGATTCCTTGACCGCATAGAGGAGCGCAAGGGTGAGCGCAAGCCACGCTGAGGAAACGCCGGTCTGGCGCCTGTTCGAGGTCACCGGGATCGAGATCGAATACATGATCGTCGACCGCGATCGGCTGGCGGTACTGCCGGTCACCGATCGCGTGCTCAGGGCTGTCGCCGGCGACTACGTCAACGAGATCGAGACCGGCGCGCTGGCCTGGTCGAATGAACTCGCGCTCCATGTCATCGAACTGAAGACCAACGGCCCGGCCCCCGCGCTCGCCGGACTCGAGTCCGCATTCCAGCACGATGTCGGCCGTATCAACGCCCTGCTCGCGGCGGAGAACGGACGCCTGATGCCGACCGCGATGCACCCGTGGATGGACCCGCACGCCGAGACGCGGCTGTGGCCGCACGAGCAGAACCCGATCTACGAGGCCTTCAATCGTATCTTCGATTGCCGCGGACATGGCTGGTCGAACCTGCAGAGCATGCACATCAATCTGCCGTTCGCGAATGACGCCGAGTTCGCGCGCCTGCACGCGGCGATCCGCCTCGTCCTGCCCTTGCTGCCGGCGCTGGCGGCCAGTTCGCCGCTGATGGATGGTGCCCCGACCGGCATCCTCGACAACCGCCTCGCGGTCTACCGCAGCAACGCGCGCCGGGTCCCGTCGGTCAGCGGCCGGGTGATCCCCGAACCGGTCTACTCGCGTCGCGACTACGAGCAGCACCTGCTGCAGCGCATCTACGACGATCTCGCGCCCCACGACCCGGAAGGCGTTTTGCGCCACGAATGGGTCAATGCGCGCGGCGCGATCGCCCGTTTCGATCGCCATGCGATCGAGATCCGCGTACTCGATACCCAGGAGTGCCCGGCCGCCGATCTCGCCCTCGCGACGCTGATCATCGAACTGGTGCGCGCGCTGACCGAAGAGGCCTGGTGCGGACTCGACGCCCAGCAGGCCTGGGACACGCGGTCGCTCGAGGCCCTGTTCGATGCGGCCGTGCGCGATGCCGACCAGGCCCTGATCGGCGATCGCGATTTCCTCGCCGCGTTCGGCTGGCCCGAGCGCGGCCGCTGTCGCGCGCGCGAACTCTGGCAACACCTGATCGAGGCCCTGCCTGCGGCCGGCGCCGACGCGTCACGGCAACGGGTCTACAACCTCTACCTGCGGCGCGGCGTACTCGCCCGCCGCATCGCCGAAGCCGTCGGCCCGGCGCCTGCGCGCGAGGACATCGCCGCCGTCTATGCCCGCCTCTGCGACTGCCTTGCCGGCGGCACGCTGTTCGAGGCCTGAGCCCCAACGGATGGCCGCCCCGGTCACGCTGGTACTGAGCTGCGAACACGCCGGCAATCGCATCCCGTCGCCCTGGCAACCGCTGTTTCGCGGCCAGCGCGCCCGCCTCGACAGCCATCGCGGCCATGACATCGGCGCGCTGGACGCCGCGCGCGCGCTGGCGCGACGGCTGCGCGCGCCACTGCTGTATGCAGACACCTCGCGGCTGTTCGTCGACCTGAATCGCTCGCCGCATCACCCCGCGCTGTTCTCGGACATCACCCGCGCGCTGCCCGATGCCGATCGCCGGCGCATCCTCGCGCGCTGGTACCACCCGCACCGCCAACGCGTCGAAGCCGCCATCGCAGACCGGCTCGCGCGCGGCCATCGCGTGCTGCATGTCGCCGTGCACAGCTTCACGCCGGTGCTCGACGGCGTCGAACGCCGCGCCGATATCGCCCTGCTCTACGACCCCTCCCGCCGTTTCGAGCAGCTGGCCTGCCGGGTCTGGCGGCAGGCGCTGCGCGACGGCGGCGAGTTCATCGTGCGCAGCAATTATCCGTATCGCGGCGTCAGCGACGGCCTGACGCGTCACCTGCGAACCCGCTTTGCCGCACTCCGCTACGCCGGGGTCGAACTCGAACTCAACCAGCGCCTGTTGTCCGCCCGCGGGGCGGCGCGGCGGCTGTACCCGCTGCTCGCCGCCAGCCTGCGCGACACGGTACGCGCGCTGGCCGGCGGCTGAGACCGCCTCTCCGAATTGTCAATCCGGTCACGGAATCGGCGCGTCACGTGCCGATACTATCCAGCCATCCCCTTGAACGTGCCGGAGGCCGTAACCCGATGACCACGACCCGCATTCCACCGGAGGACTCTGTCCTGCCGCCCGCCGACGACGAGATCCAGCTCGGCACCGAGAGCGCGGGAAGGGCGCCGAAGCCCTCCGAGCTGATCGAACTGTTCCAGGTCAGCCATCTGCGCCTGCACGCAGCCCATTACACGATCTTCGATGGCCGTTTCCTCTCGGTGCAGCAGAAACGCCCGCTGAAAAAGGCCCGGCGCTACTGGCTCGACCTCGGCTTCCTCGACCCGACCCCGCACCTGCTGTCGATCATCGACTGGCGTTCGCTGTATGTCGCCGGCGGCCTCGCGGTCGCAACCCTGTTCATGGTCGCGCTGAGCGTCTTCGCATCGACCCCCTGGCAGGCGCAGCCGTGGCTGCCGGTCACGATCTCACTGGGTGTCGCATCACTGCTGACGCTCGGCCTGTTCTTCCTGCGCTCCCGCCACCTGGTGCGCTTCCACAGCGTCAGCGGCGATGCGATCTTCCTCGAGCTGGGCAACAACACACCGTCACGCACCGAGTTCTCGACCTTCCTGCGCACGCTGATCCAGCATATCCAGGCGGCGCACCGGCAGGATCCACGCAAGCCCTACCAGCGCCTTGGCGCCGAACTGGTCGAACATCGCCGCCTGCTCGAGAAGGAGATACTGGGGCAGGATGCCTATGACTTCGCGCGAGAAAAGATCCTGCGCAAGCACAAACAGGCGCATACGCGTCCGACACAGAAGGTGCTGAAACCGGCCCTGCCGACGCGGGCCGAGGTCGAGGTCATCGAGATGTCGATGGCCAACGGGGGCTGGCCGTCCGGGCATCATCGCCGCTCGGCCTGAGCGCCCGCGCGGCGGGCGCGGTCAGCGGATGACGACCCGCATCCCCAGCGTGACCCACGAGGCGAGCTGTTCGATCTGACGGTCGGTCAGCGCGACACAGCCCATCGTCCAGTTGAACAGGCGGTGGATATCGGGGTCATGGCGGCCGACCCCGTGAATGCCGATCTCGCCGCCGAGCGCGGTATCCTGCGGCGGCAGGCGGCCGCGGTGATGGGCCTCGCGAATGCGCACATAGGTATCGACGTCGATTGCCTGTGCGCGATAGCCCTCCTCGGCATGCGCCGGGCGCGGATAGTCGAGGCCGAAGAACAGATGATAGCGGCTGTCCGGATTGATCCACGCGACGTAGAACTCCCCGGTCGGCGTCTTGCCGTCCCCGGAACGACGGAAGGGGGCGACGCCGCCACGGCCGAAGGCGACATTCTCGAACACCTGCACGGCCTGCGGCCGGCCCACCCCCGACCCCATTACCGATAGCGTCCGCGTCTGGCTGTCGATCAGGATCCAGTTCTCGCCGGTGGCCGCGAGGGCCGCCGCCGAGGCCAGCCACAGCGCGACCGCCGACAGCATCAGGCAGCTGCCGCGGGGCCTGCGACGATTACGAGTCTTCGTCTCCATCTCTGAGTGTATTTATTAGCAAAATTCGGGCCCTGCGGACAGCGGCGGCGACCGGAAACGTGACCCCGTCAGCGGCCCCGGGGCCGCCAGCCCGGCGCCTGTCCGGTCGCGCGCCAGCGGCAATAGTCCCCGAGGATGCGCGCGTGGTCGAAGGCCAGCGCCACGCCCGGATCGCCGGGGTCGACGAGGCGCAAGCGGCGGGCATCGTCGCGGGCCTCGGGCGTCCCCATGCCGACGGCGGCATAGACGAGGCTGACCGTGTGTCCGCGCGGGTCGCGGCCGGGATCGGAATAGCAGCCCAGCAGACAGACCAGCGTAACCTCGAGGGCGGTCTCCTCGCGGGCCTCGCGCATCGCCGCGGCCTCGACGGTCTCGCCGACATCGACGAATCCCCCCGGCAGGGCCCAGCCCGGCGGCGGGAAACGCCGCTCGATCAGGACGACCCGGCGCTCGTCGCCATGCTCGATGACGATATCGACCGCGACCCGCGGCGTCACCGGCGTCGATTGCCCCGTCCCCGATCCCTGTCCCGTCATCACCCGTCCCCGCCCCCTGTCCGGCCCGGCCGACAGGGGTATCTTACACGGGCCTGACAGGGCGCCGGGAGTATTGCATTTCCCTGCGGACACGCCCTATATTTCCCGCCACGGTGAACGGTCGGTCGTTCTCCGATCAAGGGCGAGCATCGATGCCAAAGAATTTTCTGTGGTGCGGATATCTGGAAGCCGGCGACAAGAGCACGCCGGTCGTCATCGACGAACGTCTCGACACCGGCAATGCGGACACGATGTATGTGTTCAATTTCCGGCGTAACGGGATCCTGACCTACAACCGGGATATCGTGAAGGCGAAGCTGCGTGAATTGCGCGGCGATGAAGAGGGCGTCGTCCCGGAGCTGAAGAACGCCTACACCAAGGCGCGGCGCGGCTTCCGCTTGCGCAACGAACCGGTTGTGGTAACTGCGACGGCGGCGCGACGGCAGAAGGTGGTCAACGAGCGCAGCGCCACGGATGACAGCGGCGACCTCGCCGATCTCGGTGTCGAATTCGAGGCCGTCACCGACGACGACTGGGGCGACGACAGCGAGGCCTGAGCGGCCGCTCAGGCCCGGCCGACGTTGGCGTCGTTGCGCGAGTGGTAGTACTCGCTCTCCTCGGCATATTCCCTGACCAGGCGTTGCAGCGCGGCCAACCGCTGCTCAGCGGTGCTGAACTCCGCGCAATCCTCGCAGCGCGGATTCTCGCAGGGCTCCCGCGAATACAGCCAGTACTGGATCGCGCCGGCGAGCATGCCGTCGGCGATATCCCAGACGTCGGCCTCCTCGTCGACCTGGGCAAGGTGATTGCCGAGATCGACGGCACGCCATGCCGCCTCGTCAAATGTCGCTTCCGCCTGATCGTCAGTCACCATCGCCGTCCTCCTCGCGCTTGCCCGGTCATTTTACCAGATCCGCGCCCCGGCCGTGATCCAGCGCCGCGTGCAGCGACTCGGTGTAGAGCGCGGCCTTGACTGCCTGATCGAGGATCCGGCGCATGTGCGAGATCTCGTCGAGTCGGGACACCATCTGGCGCACCGGGATGCGGCCGGCGGCGCCGGCCTGGACCAGGCGCTGCTTGGTCTGCTGGTAGGTCGTCTCGCAGGCCTCCTGGGCCTCGCGCAGGTGCTTCACGCTGAAGTCCTCGAGCCGCGCATCGGCCAGCCCGAGCAGACCGCTGGCGCGGCGTCGATAGTCGTCGACCGCAGCCGCGAGCTCCGGATCCCCGATCTCCTCGCGTCCGCCGCGATCGATCGCCAGCGCGCGCTCGGCGATGTCGTCATAGTACTGGGTAATGCGCACCCCGTTGGCGAAGGCATGGGCGATCCCTTCGGGCAGATCGGCGTTGCGGCTGGCCAGACTGGTGAACTCCCCGACCGCATAGGTCAGGTGCTCGATCGCCGCCTCATCCTGCTCCAGCGAGTCGCCGAGCGGCCCGGCAGCGCTGATCACGGCCGATGCGGCACCACGCGCGATCTCACCGATGCGCGCAAGCTCGAGCGTCAGCGCCTCGAGCGCCAGTGCCGGCGTGCCGGCGACATTGCGATCGAGGTGACGCGGACGCCCCCGGTCCTCTTCGGCGCTCACGAACAGGCGCTCGAGACGCCGCACCAGCCATGGCGTCAGCGGCCACACCATCGCCATGCCGAGCAGCTTGGTCACGGTATGGAAGATCGCGAGCACGATCGCCGGCTGGGGATCGAGCCGCAACACCTCGGCCACCCCCTTGCCGGCCATCAGCAGCAACGGCAGGATCAGGAACGCGACGATGCCGGTAAGGATCGCGAAGAACATCATCGCCATCGCCGCGCGCTTGGCGCTCGATGTCGCGCCGATCACCGAGAACAGTGCGGTCGAGGTCGTACCGATATTCGCGCCGATCACCATCGCCGC